>NZ_JAESPG010000034.1:0-71454 GCF_016756915.1 Pseudomonas sp. HB05 | reverse complement strand
CTGGGCTGCGCAGCAGCCCCCAAACCAAACAACTCGGTGTGCCAGTAAGGTCGAGGTTGTTGCTTTTGGGGCTGCTGCGCAGCCCAGCGGGGATAAATCCCCTCGCCACAAGGACGTCTAACTCAACGCGTTGCTCACGCCGCTCTCAACGCTGCACCTTCGCCTCGCCATCCATCAACTTCTCCAGCAACAACACCCCCATCTCGCCCATCTGGTGAATCGCCAGGGCCAGGTTGCGCGGGGCGCCTTCCAGGTCTTCCGATAAATCCAGGATCAACGTGCTCACCGAGCAGAAGGTTTCGTACGTGTGCGCCAGCAGGCCTTCGGGGTCGGCATCGGGGGCGACGATGAAATAGTCCAATTGGCGTGGGGTTTTGTCCGGCTCTTTAGGTAATGGTCCAGGGCTTTTTGCGCGGCTTTGTCGAGCTTTTGCTCGTCGAGGGTTTTGCGAGGGGAGCGTGGGGCGGGTTTTGGCGGATTTGGGGTTGGTTTGATCATTGGTGAACTTCCTTCCAGTGATGCCTTGACCTCCTCGCGACTAAACGAGGGGTGGCGGCTGTACGCAGGTTAGTCGACCGGGGAAGTGTCACCAAAAACCGGCGCGCCGAAGCGCCCTGCGCACAGCCACCATCGAGTGCAGGGTAGGAAACCTGACAGATGGAAGCGCAATGCACCTGATGACATACCCCGAGCGACTAAACCCGATCGCTGAGGTGTCAGCGACGCGAATCACGTTACGGGGCAAGGCCAAGGTGCACAAGTCGGCGGATTCTGGCGGATCTGTAGTCCATTGCGCAAGGAGGTGTAGTCAGGTTCGGGGCATTCCTACAAAGGTGGTAGGACCGTTGGTCGGGACTGTCGGAGTTGACAGGTGCGCGGCAATTGGTTCCGACGTTTATTGGGACCACGTCCCAGTCGTTATATGGCTAATAGAGATGTTCAGGAGCCCATAGGGGCGCGCTCTGTTACTTCTTAATCAAACATTGCCCTGCGGGTGCTGCCGAGCAATATGTTCGTTAAAACGAGGTGCAGTCATGAATGTTGATAAAACCCCAAAAGCAGTAATAGTGGAAGCGGAACGAGACGGTCAATGGGCGCAACTAAGTTTGGAGTATTCGTGGTCGGAGAATGGCACTATGTTTACTGTTAGAACCATTAACTATATAGCCTCGAATAATGGCCGCTCAGAAGGTAATATTAAGTTGGCGCTTGTTTCAGCTGGCGACACCGGCTGGAGGCAGTTGACAGGCAGCGGGATTCAAGACGGAAAATGGCACGAGTTTGGACACACTGTTTCTGTGCAAGGTAATAATCGAACGGCGGTTATACATTTTAATTGGATATATGACCAGGCGTGGCCGCGCAACGATATTAATATGACGGGGGCTTGGGATGTGACGAAATAAACTGTCCTGTCGATGCATAAAAACTAACTTTATAGATGTTCGCAAGTGGCTCGTGGTGGCTAACGTTGACGCGGGAAAGATACCTGACAGTAAATATGAGGTGGAAGAATTTCCACATTACGCTTGAAGCCAATTTCGGCCTGCGATGGACGTCGCCGGGATGCAGAAAATGTGAGTGCGTCGCCGATATCTACATCAGCTTCTATCCGATGTAGATATCGCGTGGGCCTTGGTTTTTACTGGGCAGCTCTAGTCTCAAAGACGCCCAATAGTTCAAAGTTACCCATAACTCCGTGGCGAGGGAGCAAGCTCCCGCTGGGTCGCGAAGCGGCCCCAAAACGCCTGAATGCGGAGCAACAGTTACTGCATTCGCCAGTTTTCCGGCTGCTTCGCAGCCGAGCGGGAGCAAGCTCCCTCGCCACAGCGCTGGCGTCTAATTCATTGCGCCGCTCACGCCGCCCTCAACGCTGCACCTTCGCTTCGCCATCCATCAACTTCTCCAGCAACAACACCCCCATCTCGCCCATCTGGTGAATCGCCAGGGCCAGGTTGCGCGGAGCGCCTTCCAGGTCTTCCGATAAATCCAGGATCAACGTGCTCACCGAGCAGAAGGTTTCGTACGTGTGCGCCAGCAGGCCTTCGGGGTCGGCATCGGGGGCGACGATGAAATAGTCCAATTGGCGTGGGGTCTTGTCCGGCTTGCCGGCGTTGGGCTTTAGGTAATGGTCCAGGGCTTTTTGCGCGGCTTTGTCGAGTTTTTGCTCGTCGAGGGTTTTGCGGGTGGGGCGTGGGGCGGGTTTTGGGGGATTTGGGGTTGGTTTGATCATGGTCGGTCTCCGTTAATGGTGCTGCCACCTTGTTCGCGACTAAACGAATGTGGGTGGCGGCTGGACGCAGGTTAGTCGACCGGCGGAGACACGAAATCCGGCGCGCCCGAGGGCGCCCTGCGAACAGCCACCATCAAGTGCGGGGCAGGGGAGCCCGACTGGATGACGCTTGTGCACATCGTATCTACCGCCGAGCGACTAAACCCGATCGCTGAGTTGTCAGCGACGCGAATCACGTTACGGGGCAATGCCAAGGTGCACAAGTCGGCGGATTCTGGCGGATCTGTAGTCCGTTGCGCAAGGAGGTGTAGTCAGGTTCGGGGCATTCCTACAAAGGAGGTAGGGCCGTTGGTCGGGACTGTCGGAGTTGACAGGTGTAGAGATAGAGTATTTGGCGTTTATTAATTAAACGCCTCATCAATTTTGTCAGTTCGCGATTTTTGATAAAAATGAGATCCGAACATTAAGAATGATGCGAAGCTTACATGTCCGCATTATTCCAATTTGGTTGCCTTACGGTGTAAGTCGTAACTCGTTTGCGCGGCGCAGTTTTTGAAGGCGTCTCGACATAATTAACGGTGGAGTTCTAATATGAAGTCTGTCAGCGATATGGAAGATGTCGATTCTGAAGTCGGAAAAAAATACACCATAAGAGCTCAGGATGGAAATTTATGGGCGGACCTTGAGGTGAGGTGTTGGTGGTCGAGTGAGTCGAAATTTCATGCGCAGCCTCTGCGGTACAAAGCAAGATATAACAATCGCAACAGCGGCAATGCAGAGCTTAGGCTTAAGTCACTGAACGAAGGGGCGTGGAGTAGCTTAATTGGTGATAAAGGGGAACAAGATGGTGAATGGCACGATATGAGTGGTGTGACATATGTAGCTACGGGTAACGGTATTTCAGCCGTCGTCAATTTTCACTGGATATACGATATAAATGATGGCCCGGATAAGGATCTGTATGGAGCCGTGGAGGTGCGTTATGTCGCCCCTCCACGAATTACAAATCCCGCGAGTGGACTTGTGGTGCTACCCGGTCAATCTCTAAGTTTTGAGGGTACAGGCACGAATGCGGCGAAAGTCACTGTTTACCACGCCGATTCGGGGGAGGCATTATCCGACCCTGTCGACGTCAAGGCTGGTATTTGGGCAGCGCCTTTAATCAAACCGCTGTTGTCGGGGGCAAACCGCATTACCGCGAAGCAGGTTCTTGATGGTATGCCTTCGGATGAGGCGGCGAGTGTCACCGTAACACTGTTGACCAAGCCAGTCATTCTAAAGCCTAAACCAGATACGACAGTTGGACGCTGGCCAGCGTTTTCTGGTACAGGTGTGCCCGGAGCAAAGCTACAACTCCACGTGAGTGGTACGGGTGAAATAGTCCCTCATCTAGATAGATTGGTTGATAAGTTTGGCGAGTTCTCTATTTCGCGCTTAACCAATATATTGGCTACGGGTAACCACTCTTTCACTGCCAAACAGACCCTGAACGGTCAGGAGTCGGGCTGGGCAGAAAATATTGCTATAAAAGTTGTTTCATCCACGCCGCCAGAAATTACCGATCCGCCAGCCGGTTCGGTTCAAGACAGGAACTTTTGGTTGAAGGGCATAAAGGGCCGTTTAGGTTTTAGTGTTAAAGTTTTCAGGGACGGCGGGGAGGATTTGTTTGGGACAAACCTGACGATACTGGATGACTGGACTTGTGCTGTCATAATTCCGGCAGGTCCAGTTTCAGTGGTGGCGATCCTCGCAAATAGCCAGGAGGAAACGGATCGTAGCCCTGCCCGAGCGTTCAAAATCCGTCCTCCCAAGTTGTCCGGCATCAGTACCTATCCATCCAACACCACCATTAAATTCTCAGGCCTCGGCTATTTCGGTGCCACCATCGAAATCACGGTAGACAGTGGCCCAACTGTCAGGCCCCCACCACTGGCGGACGTGAAGGACGGGGAATGGGAAACGACAGCGACCGATTGGCCGTTTGGCAACTACCGCTTGCAGGCGATTCAAAAGGTACCCGACAGAGCAAGTGGTTGGATCGAGTCTGAACCCTATTACTTTTACATTGATGTGGGCTTGCCTGATGTAAGCGAGGTGTCCTACACGCCGGAGTATCGACCGGAATTTTCAGGCAAAGGTTTCAATGACGCGATGGTGAGACTGGTTGATGTTCCTGGCGGCACCAACAAGGTTGCCCCAGATGCTCAAGTGTCCGGCGAAAAGTGGCGGAGCCCGGCCTCTGAAGTCTGGGGACCGACGCTCAGGCGCAAAATCTATATCAAACAGTTTTTGTCGGAAGAGTGGTCACCCAACTGGGTCGAGGTCGAGGTCACCATCCCTCCACTGGCACCCGGCATGGGTGATCCGGTGGATAACGGCCTCTCGCCCAACTTCAGCGGCACTTGCTGGCCGGGTGCTACGCTCAAGCTTACGTTCAATGACGACGGTGTTATGCACACAGTCATCGATGACGATAACGATGGTCGCTGGGCTTTCCGGCGCGATACTCCGTTCGAGCCAGACATTTCTCACACCGCGACGCTTATCCAGACCGCCGCCGAACAAGACTCACCAGAAATCTTCAAAGTGTTTTCGGTTTCCCTGCCCATGCTCAAACCGGTGATCACCTATCCCGGTCCCGACGATATGGTGGGCCGCGATGTGATCGTCCGAGGGGACAACGGCATGGTCGGGGCCACGATGCAACTGCACGATGTTCAGTTCGGAAGGCCGTTGGGTGAGCCCAAGTTGCTCACCGCCGACGGCGAGTGGTCCATCGAGCTCTCTGGACTTGAGTTCCGTAAATATTTCATCCATGCGCAGCAAGTATTAAATGGACAATCATCGGAGCTCAGTGAACAACGGGTGTTCAACGTGGTGCTGCTGCCCCCGGAATTCTTGAAACCACAGCCCGGCGGGAACTTGCCACGTACCTCGGAGTTGTCAGGCCGCGGTATACCCAATGGGCGAGTCACCGTCTGGCTACAAGGCCAAGCCGACCCGTTACGTGAAAACATCTTTGTGAACTCGATCGGCGATTGGAAAACAGAAGTGACTTTGCCGATTGGCAGCACCACTGTCCGGGCCAGGCAAATTTTTATAGACGAGGAAGACACAGAACGAACCTCCGAATACAGCTCCTGGCTCACTTATAACGTTGTCCCTGCCCCGCCCTTCATCGAAAGCCCCGCCACGGACGAGCACATCGGTTCCAGCGTCGTGGTGTCGGGCTTCGGCATACCGGGGGACACCGTGACGGTCAGGTTGAACGATGCCAGCCGCACAGTGCTGGCGAGCGGCCCGGTGCTGGAGGACCGCACCTGGTCGGTGACAGTAACGCTCGAAACACCCGGCGGCGCCCACGAGCTGCTGGCCGTGGCGCAATGCGAGGGTTTCGAGTCCGCCGACTCGGGGCGAGCGGTGGTACTGGGGACCTACGTGCCTTCAATCGATAGGCCGGCGGCGGGACGTTGGGTCGATAACCCGGTCACGTTCGAAGGCCGGGGCCGGGCGGGCAGCGGGCGTGTCGTGAGTTGGTACAACCCGGAACTGGACTGGTCCGCGGCCCTTGGCGTGACTGCCGGCCAATGGCAGGGCGAGGCGACGCAGACGCTGGTCAGCGGCGGCCAGTGGTGCCGATTCAAGCAGACCCTCACGAGCGATGCGGATGGCGCGACGGTTTCCGATTGGGTTGAGAGTGGGCGTTTCGACGTGAAGTAATGCGGTCCTCGCCGCAGTCCTGGCCCGATGGGCGGTCTTGTGAACTGTCAGATCTGACAGTAGCCGATCAGGGTTTATTGGCGCGTAATTCCACCCACGCAAGGCCTGACCGACTCGTCGGGCCCTACAAACCGTTTTCGACTCAAGGAAACTGGCCATGGCGCAATCCCGACCTGCCGTGCAACTGATGAAGCAGATTTTCAGTTCGGAGCAACTCGTCCGATACCCTGCACTTGGCAAATACATCGAGGACGGGGGCTCGATCTTTCCGCTGGTTGAAAAAGGCGCGCAAGGACTGGTGAGGGAATTTGACCTGTCCCCTGATGATGCCCGCCGATTTTTACGACGGTGCAACGGCATGGCTCTGTATGTACGCCGCCAGTTCATAGAACACAGCTTGTACGGTATCGGGACCGATACGAGGGCGGCGGGTGCGCGGGACGGATTGTTGTCAATGGTCAAGGGCCCCAGCTTTGACGAACTGTTTAGACCCAAATTCGACGAGATGTGCCCGCCACAGGCGCTGGAATCGCTGACTTCGCCGGTGGCTTATCTGATCGAGCTGATGAAGTGGATAGAAGAGCGGATCGAGTCGGTTGCAGTCGGTGAGTCCATGCCTCTGCATGAACGACGCAAGGACTTGAAACTGCTGCCTGTGGATTTCAATGCGGTGCATCGCGCCGTATCTGCGGTGGACGTCATCCTCTTGGTGCTGGAGACCTTCATTAAGGAACACTCAGCTTCCGAGGATAAAGCTTCCGTGGATCTTGAAGAGGCCATGGTTCAGGCGCGCTATCCCAATGGTTTGCCTTATTACCAGCACTGGGTCTCCGTGGACACTGTTACACGCCATCATGGTCTTTCGGTGGGGGATTTCGCCCACAAGGTGGATGGCTCGTTTCCCTATTTTTTGCAGCCTCAAGCTTGGGATAACGACGCGGGGCGTGCCCTGGCCCATGCGTCGCGGCTGGGCCCTTATCAACGGAAGTTGCTGACGGAGGATCCAGCCGCCCTAGATGTTAAGGAAAGTTTTTATGCCGAGAACTTCGGAACTGATAACACCTATAAATATGAAAACCTCAACCAAGTCCAATTCTTCGGCGAACGAACCAAACTCGACACCCTTGGGCTCGAAGCCTTGTTGTCGGTGCGCCGCTTCGCACCCGTTCGCTCCGCCAACGTCTCGGTGTATCCGACAGCGAATGCAGAAGAGCCGGAAAGTTACCGCTCCGGTTCGGTTTACCTCCACGCCAATATGCTCCCGGTTGTGGAAATCACCGGCAGCGCCGATAGCGAATCGTTTCTTCATCGCCTGACGCTGGACCCCAACGTCGTCGATGGCTTTAAGCGATTTGACCGGATGAACCGAAAGGTGCGTCTGGACCAATGGCTGGCGTTGCCGAGCGAGCAAGTCGACGCACTGCTGGCGGCGGCGATCAACGCCGAGGCGCGTGGGGATGAGTCGCAAGAAAAGTCGAAAGAAGACTGGTGGATCACCCCGCAAGTCGAGCACGCGCTGGGGCTGTTTCAATCGCTACGGGAACGTTACGGGTGTACCGCACCCGACTTTGCTGTGTTTATCGACGCGTTGTCGATTTACGGACGCGGTGAAACGCTTTCGCAATTCGATCAGATCTTCAACCTTCAGGATGACTACCGCGAGCCTTTGAAACTTGACGGAGGACTCTTTGCGGTCTTGCCCGAACCCGAAGAGCTGGACCTGACAGTCGCCCAACTGTGCAGCGCGTTGAATATTGATCTGAAAACCTATGCCTACCTGGCTCAGGCCGTTGTGGGGGCCTATGGCATCGAAGATGGCAAGCTGCCCCGTAGCCCCCAGGTCCTGTCCAGCTTCTACCGTTTGGTGAAGTTTCCCAGGCTGTTGGGTATCACGCCGGTCGAAGGCGTGCTGCTGCTGTCGTTGTTGGGCGAGGAAGCTTGGCTCAACGGCGTGGCGGGTGTACCTCGAATCGGTTCGGCAGACGGCATGCCAGATGTGCTTAATCTGCTGTATGCCATGCAGGAGTGTACGCAATGGTGTGCTGAACGCGACATTCCAGTGAGTTGGATACTGCAACAGCTTTTGCCGCCACGCGTCTTGACCGCCACCAACGCTGAAGGCGAGCTTTTCAAACAAATACTCAATTTATTGCCTGGCGCGCTATTCGCCGATTCGGCGTTTTTGATGGCGGGTGTACCCGCGCTGGTGGGTGGCAGTTGGGTGGATTTACTGACGGTCCTGGTCGATGCCGATGGGTTGGTGATCGCTTCTGCCCTAACCGAGGCCGATTACTTGGCCTTTGCGCGGGAAAAACTCGACGATGCGGTGAGAGATGGCCTTGGCGAAGCATTTGAGCCCGAGCGTCCTGCCATTGTCGAGACAATGCTCAGCGTGCTGCTGCAGATCAGAGAGAACCAGGTATCGGTGGTCAAGGAGAGCCTGGCGGCTTACGCAGGCGTCGATTCGGGACGAATGATTCATTTGCTGACGTGGGCCAATACAACAGTGCATCAATTGCTGCGCCTGGGGCTCGGGCACGTCGATTTGCAGACCGAAGATTTTCATACCTGGCGCAATGTGCAACCGGACCCTTTGCTTTTTCTGCTGGCTGATATTCGCCGTCGCGGCGCGGTGGTGCAGAAACTGGCGCTTGGCGAAGAGCTTTTGCAGGACTATCTGGAGTATGGCTACATGGCCTGGTTGCCGGGGTCAGTCGACAAGTATGCGCTCACGATTCGGACAGTTTATTACCTGGCGTCGCTCACCCATGCCTTTGAGCTCAGCGAGCAGCCTCCCCAGAAACTCCTCGATTACCTGCGGGAGGTCAATGCATTGCGTCTTGAGTCAATGGGGACAGACGCACTGAAATTGGCCCAAGAGGCATCGTCGATCAGGCTGGCCGAATTCTTTAACTGGAGCGTCCAGGAGGTGCGTGAGTGTGTGAGTCACATCGAACCGAGCAAGAAAGTCCTGAAAGACCTGGTCCAACTGGATTGGCTGCTGCGCGTTCGGGAGTTGGCTGCGCGCACGGGCATGGATGCCTTGACGATTTTCCTGATAGGAACTTTGCCAGAGAACTTAAATAAGTCGGCCTACAAGGACGCCGCCGACCATGCCTTGCTCAGCATGTCCGAGTCCAATGCACCCGCGGTTACGTTCAGCGAGGATCTGAAGCAGCTCGCGACCTTGTCCATTACCGCGGATAAAACCGAGGCAGTGCCTAACAAACCTGGCGAGAAGATTATCTTCACCCTCATGTTGAAGGACCGCTCCGGGGAACCATTGAGCGGCGTCCATATTAATTGGAGCGCCACGCTGGGCACCTTTCAAGGCAGCGCCGCAACGGACCCCGACGGCAAGGTCAAGATGGAGTTTACGCCGGGCAAAGTGATGGGCACGGACACCCCGCAATTTTGGGTGGATCTGTTTGAGCCGCAATACGGACCCACCGTCAATCTCGTCGCCGACGTTTCAACCCTCACCTTTGCGCTACGGCTCAAGTCACCGGTGCCGCTGGCAGAAGTGCCGTACGGCCAGGAAGTCGAGCTTTACGCCACGCTGATCGACCGCTACGGAAACCTCGGTAAAAACGCCCTTGTGCAATGGTTATCCGAACCGGTGGATCCTGTGCAAAAAACGGCGCTGGTTATTCGACCCCGGCAGGGGTTGACCAACGAGGACGGGCAGACGCGTGTATTCGTCTCCAGCCCGACCGGTGGAAAGTTCGACGTCAGTGTCTTGAGTGAAGCCAGTTCAGCCCAGGCAGATTTCGAGTCCATTACGTTTGCATCTGAGGAGTAGGGACCATGGCAACGAATACTATGGGTGAGCTGCTCGAAAAACGTCGCAACGCCCTGGTCGAATACTGCATTGGTCAAATCAAGCCGCCAGGGAATGCCTATGGTTTCGTGCGAACCCCGGCAGACCTGTTTGAATTGCTGCGCATGGACCCACTGGACAACTACCCGGTGCAAAGCTCTTGGGTCGGCGAAGCCGCCAGTTGCGCCCAGCAGTTCATCCATGCCGCTTACAGGAAATTGGAGCCCGGTTACGCAGAGGTCGAGTTCGGCAAGGGCGATCTGGCCACCTGGGAGCTTTATAGCAACTATCCAGATTGGGCGGCGGTGCAACTGATCGCTCTTTACCCGGAGAACTTCATCAACCCCTTTGTTCGCCTGCGCAAGACCAGCCTGTTCAAGACCTTGGAGAACAACCTCAACCAGACACGCCTCAGCAGCGATTCCGTCCAGCTTGCTCTGAGAGACTACCTGCAGTCCTTCGAGCAAATCTGCAACCTGGATGTGATCAGCGCCTATATGGACGGCGTTACGCCTGACCGTACCGACTATTACTTTGTCGGTCGGCAGCGGGTACCGCCTTTCCAATATTATTGGCGCAAGGCGCAGGTTGAACTTTCTTCTTCCTGTGAAGCGATCAATCCAACAGCTTGGAGTGAATGGCAGCCTGTGGATATTCCACCTGCCACGACGGTGCTGGACATTCGTCCGGTGTTCTGGAGCGGTCGACTTTGCCTCGTATGGGCGCAATGGCAAGACGCACTTCCGGCGCAGGCAGGCGGCGAGGGGTTGCCGCCCAGGTTGGACATCAACGTCTCTTTCATGTCCCAGAACGGTAACTGGTCGGCGCCTCTGAGCCTGCATCATTCCACGCAGGACGGAGACCCACCAGCCGATGCCCGGCTGATTGCAACCCTGTGGGCTGATCGCCAGCATCCCAAAGGTCGGCTCGGGGTGATGCTGACCTTTGGTGCCAAGAAGATTTTTGCGGTGCGTGACGTGTTGTTTCGTCCGGTGGACACGGATGATGGCCG
Organism: Pseudomonas sp. HB05; assembly: GCF_016756915.1. NCBI lineage: Bacteria > Pseudomonadati > Pseudomonadota > Gammaproteobacteria > Pseudomonadales > Pseudomonadaceae > Pseudomonas > Pseudomonas sp. HB05. The sequence goes on along the minus strand of NZ_JAESPG010000034.1, from coordinate 60,669 downwards.
CTGGTTGGAGGAGGCAGCCAAACATCGCTTCAAGACTGCCGAGACGGTCCAGCATCCGCTGGCGAACCAACCGGCCGTGGTGGTTTCCGATGATCCAGCGGGCACCTTGACGCCTTACTTGGGCTTGCAGGCTGTGGCGTTTCGCGTCGGTAGTGACGACAAATTGTTTGTACAGGGTTATTGCAGGCCGACAGGGAATAAGACTGACGATAAGGTTACCCTGAAATTGGCATTGCAAAGTCCGGCTGGCGGAGATCCGGCGCCGATTGAAAAAGAGTTCCCAATCGCTGGCGGTTGGAGTACTGAATGGCTTGAATTCAGTCGCGGGGAAGGTTCCTGGCCGGATCCGGTCTTTCTGTTCGGCGCTGACTCAGGCGGCCATGGGCGCAAGAAGTTTACGCTGAAAATCGAAAACGTTACCGACTTCGAGCCCGTGACTCTTCATAAAAACACCTTGGACGCGGCGCAATTTCTTTCTTTCAACCAGCCTGGGCTGGACCTTAAGTACACTCGGTTGAACTCGCTGTTTGGCCCCGAGTTGGTGCAGCGTTCCAATATTTCCGTCGATGCGGTATTGGATTGGGATACGCAATTTCTACAGGAGCCGCTTCCCCAGGTGGCGACTGAGTTTCTGGAACCCAACGGTGCTTTTAACGGCGCCAACGGCTTGTTCTTCTGGGAGCTGTATTTTCATGTGCCCCACCTGGTGGCGGCGCGGTTGTGTGCCGAGGACCGTTATCTCGATGCGCAGAAATGGTTGCATTACCTGTTCGATCCACAAGCACCCGCTGAGTCTTTGGCTGAGAATCCAAAGCCTTTGTATTGGCGCTGTCGGCCGTTGAATGTTCCCGGCAACTCGGGATTTGAAATTGATGAGCCAACCGATCCCGATGCCATTGGCTATTCGACACCTCGGCATTTCCAGATACTGGTGTTCACCGAGTACGTCAAAAACTTGATCGCTTGGGGGGACTGGTATTACCGCCAGCTCACCCGCGACAGTCTGGTGGCGGCCAAGCTCTGTTATGTCCAGGCCCAGTTTTTGATGGGAAAGGCTCCCGTGGTTCGGACGGTCAACCGTTGGGAAACCGAGACGGTGGGAAACCTGATGAACAAAGCCAACGTGCGCCCGGCACTGGAACGGTTTGAAAAAAACCTGGTGTTCAGCCTGGCGGACTTTCCGGCGGCCGCCGAGGCTGCGCCTTTGATGGGGTTGCTGGCAAACGAGCCCTTCAAGCTGCCGATGAACGAGCAATTACTCGAGCTGTATGGGCTACCCGGTCAGCGTCTGTACAACCTTCGCAACAACCTGACCCTGGATGGCAAGCCGCTGGACATTCCACTGTTCAGCCCCCCTACCGACCCCAACCAGTTGTTGCGTGATCTGGCGGCCGGTGGCGTGGGAGGAACAAGGCCCATGGGGGGACGCCTGGTGGTGGGGGCCTTTCGTTGGCGTACGACCTTCGAGGTGGCGTTGCGCGCCGTGCAAAGCTTGCAAGACCACGGGGGCCAGGTGCTGCGCTTGCTTGAACAGCGTGATCGGGCCGAACAGGAGGAAATGCAACAAAGTCATCTGGTTGAATTGGGGGCTTACGCTCGGACCGTTCAGGAGCAAAGTATTGCCCAGCTACAAGCAAGCATGGTCGCGTTGGAGCAAAGTCGCGCCGTGGCGCAAGAACGAGCCGAGGAGTATGCACGACGCTATGACGAAAATATTTCGTCGGCGGAATACAGCGTCATGGAAATGCTGCAGGTTTCCAAAACTCTGCAATTGGCCGGGGCGTCTCTCAAACCGGCTGCCGCGGTAGTAGCTGCCATCCCGACCATATTTGGTCTTGCCAACGGTGGCCATCGTCTGGACAAGGCTATTGATGCGGTGAGTTTCGTGCTGGGAACCGCCGCGTCGGTCATGCAGATCGGCGCGGATAAACAGGCCACGACTGAGGGCTATCGTCGTCGCCGGGAAGATTGGCAATTGCAACGGGACCAGGCGCAAGCGGAGGTTCGGGCGATCGACGCGCAAATCACCGCACAGGCCCATTCCCTGCAAGCCGCGCAAACCACCCTGGAGCAAACCCTGAGGGCCAACAGCCAAGCGGTGACGGTTTATAACTTCATCAAGAAGCGCTCGACCAATGCCGAACTGTTCGGCTGGTTGCTGGGCCAGCTCAAGGCGCTGCATTACCAAGCCTATGATGCGGTGATCAGTTTGTGTCTCAGCGCTCAGGCCGCGTTAAGCGCCGAGACCGGCGACTACGACACGCAGGTTGCGTTGCCTCAAGTATGGCTGGACAACCGCCACGGCCTGACTGCAGGCGAGCATTTACATGGATATCTGCTGCGCATGGAGCGTGAATACCTGCAGCGCTATGAGCGACGATTGGAGTTGATCAAGACCGTCTCCCTGCGCCGCCTGTTCGAGGACAAGATTGAATCCCAAGCCGGCGTGAAGAGCTGGAAAGATGCATGGGATGGGTTGAAAGACACCGGGGTCTTGGAGTTCGAACTCACCCAACTGCTGTTCGATCGCGATCATCCCGGGCATTACTGTCGGCAAATCAGCTCAATCGAGGTCGACCTGCCTGTCGTGATGGGACCGTTCGAGGACGTGCGAGCCACCTTGATGCAAGTCGGCAGCAAGATTGCTACAAAAGCGTCGCTTCAGTCCGTGATCTATCTGCACCATCCGGAGGAGTCCGTGGCGCCTTCCGATGTCCAGATCAATCTACGCAGTGGGCAGCAGATCGCCTTGTCGACTGGCCTTTCCGCCAACGGAATAACCGCGATGAAGCCTGATGAAGGCTTGTTGAATCCGTTTGAAAACACGGGAGTGGTCTCTCGCTGGGTGTTGAAGTTCCCCTGGCCGATCAAAAACCCGCTTCAGAAGCAAATGCTCGCCTCCTTGACTGACATCATCGTGCGCATTCGCTACACGGCGAAAGCTGGCGAGTCGACTTTCGCACGTGCTGTTGAAGATCGAGTTACCGAGGCTGAGGCCGTTGGACTCAAGCAGAACTCACAGGGGTGATGGCCATGGGTAGCGTGATCAAGGCAGATGAGAGCTTGGTGATAAATGGTGAGTTCGAGGACGGCTTGAAGGGATGGAACAGACGTGGGAGCGCGCTCGGTACCGAATCCGACATGTACAACGGCGTTTACATTCGTCTTCTGGCGGCCAGCCATGGCGCTTCTGTCAACCAGACAATAAGTGCTCCGAAGACGCCGAGTGATAAAGCCCGCTATGTGATCTCTTTCCTGTATGAGTTGTGGCATACCCGAGCGGGCGAGGTGTTGCTGGAAGTCGAAGGACAAGCAGGAAAACAGCCGATTGAGTTGTTGCCAACCAAATTGCGCGGTACGCCGGAAGAACAGGCAAGGCTGAAGAAAGAGGGGCCATTGGAGTTCAACCCGACGGAGTGTGAAATCCCGCTGGAGCTACTCTTTACTGATAGGGACACGCTGAAGGTCACCGTACTCAGCCCTCAAAACGACCCTGGAGACGAGTTTTCCAAGCTTCGTATCACGCGCATCAGGCTTCAGTTGCACTTGGAGCCTGCCGCGATGGAAGGGCTCCTGCTCGACGAACAATCCATCGGGCCAACGGACCCTTTATATGTATGCCTTGGGACAGAGGGTGCCTTGGCGCATCGACTCGAGTTCGTGGCTGAGCCCGACAGTGTCTGGCTGGGCACAAAGGCGGCGTTGACCATTGTCGATAATCCGACGGAGGCGATTGTCACGACGCCGGATTGGGGCGTGGATCAACCAGTGGAATCACCTTGGTTACTCGAATGCCCGTGGATCGGCGATGAGGATTATGTGTTCTCGATGAAGTTGGTTAACCAGTACACCGCAGAACCCTATCCCATGCAGGTTTCGCTCGGGCATCATCGGCTCAACTTTCTCCAGGTGCATGAAGCGGCCTATTACCCGGTGCTGGAGTACGAACAGAGTGTGCGCGTGGGGGTTCAGGTCGCCTCGTATTACACCAACCAGCCTATGAGCGGGCGTACGGTTACGTGGACGGTCACGGATGGGCGGGTAAAAAAGGTGGCCACTACCGACGTCCAGGGTTGGGCTTATCTCGACTATGAGCCGTCCCTGGCCGGTCAGTTCCAGATAGAGGCGTCAGTCGAAAGCCTCTATTACGCGGCAGGTGTCGTGTCGCAAATCCTGGAGGTCCGGGTTCTTGAAACAGACCCCTGGAAAGACGTGATGGCGGTCGTCGAGGGGGCGCAGGCACGGTGGGAGGAGAAAACCGGATATCCCAATCGAGGTTCGGATTACGCCGTGGAGCTGGGGCTGCCATCGGACAGTCCGCTGCTGGAGACGGAACTGTCATTGCATTGGAGCGGTGATTCTCCGGAACAACTGGGGGTGACGGTTGCCCCGGCGCTTGACTTCGGGGTCCCGGTGACCGGCACCGGGCTCACCTGGACCCTGACAAGTGCGGACGATCTGGACGGCCGGTTCGACCTGGACCTGGTCTGCTCGAAGCTGTTGCGCCCTTCGCCGAAAAAAGCCATGTCACTGGCTCGCAACCTGGTCAGGATCGGCGACGTGCGAGGGGCCAACAAGTTTCCGATCGTGGACGAAAACGAAAGCGTGTTGCTAAGGGTGCAGGTGGTGCACGTCGTCACCGCCGGTGATGGGGACCCGGTCGTCAATGCGTTGGTGGAATGGCGGTCTGAGGAAGGACTGATCTTTGCCGGTCCCACGGGGAATGATGGGTGGGCGAGCGTGCTTTATCAGCCGAGCAGTGACGGGGACAAAACCATTACTGTCAGCGTCAAGGCCCATGCCGATGCCATCGCGGTGGAACACGTATTCAACGTGAAGGCCATTGCGACCAGCCCCTGGAAGAACGAAGTCAAGATCTTCCTGAATGGGGTGGAAGTCCAACGCAATACCCTAGGTTTGCTTTGCCGGCGTGGTCAAACCCATCCGCTGAAAGTCGTGCCGAATGACGGCAGCAGTTGGATTGGTAAAAATATCAGCTTGCATTGGCGCGGGGCCGCGCCGGATATCGGGTTGGTGCCGAGTGATCTTGGCATTGCCAAGCCGCTGCTGGGAGGTGGTGCGGAGTGGAGCTTGGCGTCCGCTTCAAGCAGTATCAGCAGCCTGTTCGAGCTGGAGCTACGTCTTGAAAGTCTCTCCATCGCCAGGGAATTGTCTGGACGATTGGTGTCGGAGGACCTGGCGGAAGAAGTCAATCTGAGGCTTGATCAGGTCGTCGCGGAGCTGGATGAGCAGTCGCTGTTTCCCTGCTTGGGCGCACGGCACCGTTTCAGTGTCTTGCCCAACGCATTGAGTCCGTTGGTGGGGCTGGAGTCGAGGCTGGTTTGGTCCGGAGCGCCTGCCGCAGACTTGGATGCAACCGTTGAACCCGCCTTGGCCGTTGCGCAACCCGTCACTGACGGCGGTGTGATCTGGATGCTCGACTTTACCGCCAGCGAGCAATCGGGACAGTTTGCCTTGGCGTGGACGATGCCACAGTTGGACTTCGTCTCGACCGCCAAACCGATGAAACTGGCGCACAACAAAGTCCGGATTGAAGACTGGCGTGATACACCAATCGATCCTGTGGTTGGCCAGGATTCTGCGTGGCTATGGGTGCAGGTTTTTTCTCATTTCACCGACCTCGCTGTCGATCAGGTGCCTGTGAATTGGACGGCAGGGGGAGGTGCGGAAGAGGAAATCACCGATGCCACGGGCTGGTGTGGATTTGCGCTGGCACCGTCCAACAGTGATGCGCTTGAAGTGACGGCATCGGTCCTCAGCCCTTATGACGGCTTCGAGGATAAGCGTGCCCTGCAGGTCACCCCACTGGCTGATGATCCCTGGTCGGGACTGACCGTTCAATTTGACGAGCAGCCGCCGCAGCGTTGGGGCGAAAAGACGTATTTTCCCCGTCGCAATGGCACCCACCACTTGAAGTTGCAAGCCCCGGAAACAAGCCCCTTGCTCGATCATGAGGTGACACTGGGGCTGACCGGTACCGGGCCCGTTGCGTTGGGCCTGGGCTTTTCGCCGCCCGCGCTTGGCGTGCCGAAAAAACTGACTCGGGAGGGTTTGAGTTACACCTTTAAGGTGAACGACATCAAAGACGGCAGTTTTGCCTTGCGTTTATCGGCAACGAGACTGGCGAACCTCTCCCCGGCCAATGCGATGTCCGTTGGAGAGGGCGCACAGGTGCTGAACCTTGTCTTGAGCAGCAGTACCCACCGGATCCTGGATTGGGGAAGTGAGCTTTACACCGAGGTCAAATTGCTTTCGGCAATCACTGGTAAGCCAATGCAAGGGTGGACCGTGACTTGGCGCAGCCCTGATCTTGGCGAAGTGACCTCGGTGACCAACTATTACGGGGTGGCGAGCGTGCGCTTTGTTCCTGCCACGCCGGGCGAGGCTCGACTGACAGCGACGGTGGGCGAAAAGGAATATTCAAAAACAGTGGAGTTGTCGTACGCCTTGAACGAGCCGCGGGAAATCGCGTCACTCACCAGCCCCAAGCCAAGTGGTCATCTGGGGGAGCAGGTTTCAGCGGTCGTTACCGTTGTGTCGGCGTTGACTGGCGAGCCTTTGCAGGGCGTCGAGGTGATGTGGGATTACCCCACCCTCACGCTTGCTCCGACGAGTACGGATGGTGAAGGGCTGGCACGTGTGGAGTTCAGGTTGCCTGGGGTGAGACGAGGGCTTTTGGGGGCTACCGTGCGGGGTGGGTATGCTGGATGGGAGGTCAAACTTCTGGAGTTTGAACTGCTGCCTAATGAGTTGACTTGGCAACAGGACTTCAAACCTAACTTCACAGGTAGTCCCGCAGGGTGGTCCGACGTTAGGTTGAGGGTCTTCGCAGGAAAGGTTTACACGTTGAAGCTGGATTACAGAGACAGCTGGTTGATCGGTGACCCAGATGCCCAGCTTCTTCTTGAATATAAGCCGGGCGAAGAGGCGCAGGGGGTGGTCGTCGACCCGCCGCTGGGCCAGCTTGTTGCGATGGAGGAAGGGACTACTTCCTTGAGTTGGACGCTGACGACCGACCCCGACTACACGCCAGACCATGCTTTTGCGTTGCAGTTCGACATGCCTTTGATCAGCGAAATGCCAAAGTCGCCACCTTTGCCTGGGATTATCCGGGATGAAAATAGCTGGCTGGAGGAATTCACGTTCTACTTGAATGGCGAGGAGTTTGAGCTGGCTTATAGGGACCTGCACCTGGTGGATGGAACCGATTATACCTGGGAGTTGAGAGTCAAGGAGGGCAGCAGCCTGATCGGCACGACCACTGTTGCTTTGGGGGCGTCGTTAGGAAATCCTAATGTGGAATTCGCTCCGCCATTGTTCCAACCACAACCGGTGACGATGACGACCCCCTTGATTTGGTCCATATCGACCAAGGAATCGAATTACGGAACATTCATGGTGGAGTTACGCTGCCCAGATCTGCCCGTGCGGGAGATTTCTACAGAGGTGAAACCCTAGGCCTCACCCCTACAAATCCCCCGCCTTCTTCCACCCCAGATACAACGTCACCAGCTCGGCCCCCAACTCCCCGGGTCGAGCTTGCAGCAGCGTTATCCCATGGGCGCTCAGTCGCTCATGCAACGCGGCCCGTGCATTCAAGTATTCCACCGTCCCGCAATAGGCCAATGCTTCGGGCAGGGCTTGCACTGGCGTCTGGCGCAAGCGGTCGAGGGCTTCTTCGCGCAGGCTCGCCACCAGCACCCGATGCCGCTGGCCCAGGCGTTTGACGGCGACCAGCAGTTCTTCATCGTCCTCATCCCGCAGGTTGGTCACCAGCACCACCAGGGCGCGGCGTTTTTGCCGGGCCAGCAGTTGCGTGACGGCGGCGGGGTAGTCGGCGGGGTGTTGGCTGCTGTCGAGGTCGTAGACGGTGTTGAGCAATACGTTGAGTTGGCCGGTGCCTTTGACCGGCGCGAGGTAGCGCGGCTGTTCGCTGGCGAAGGTGCTCAGGCCCACGGCATCGCCCTGGCGCAGCGCGGTGTAGCTGAGCAGCAGGCAGGCGTTGAGGGCGTGGTCGAAATGCGCCAGCTCCTCATCCTGGCTGCGCATGCGTCGACCGCAGTCGAGCATGAAGATGATCTGCTGGTCGCGTTCGTCTTCGTACTCGCGGGCGATGGGCATGCGATGGCGGGCGGTGGCTTTCCAGTCGATCTGGCGCAGGCTGTCGCCTTCGCGGAATTCGCGCAGTTGATGAAATTCCTGGCCTTGGCCGCGCCGTTGCCGCTGACGAATGCCGAGCTGGCTGAGCCAGTTGTCCACGGCCAGCAGCTGACCATCGTAGAGCCGGGCGAAGTCCGGGTAGACGCGGGTGTCGTCGGCGGCGGGAAGCAGGCGCTTGGCGGTCCACAGCCCCATTGGGCTCGGGAGGTTGATTTCGCAGTGTTCGAAGCTGAAGTGGCCGCGCTTCAGGGGGCGGACGCGGTAGCCGAGTTGGGTGAGCTGGCCGGGTTGTAGTTCCGCCGCAAGAGGGAGGTGTTCGAAGTCCAGGCCATCGGGTACATGGTCGAAGAGCTGGATCTTCAATGGCTGGGCCAGGTCGTGGCTTATTTCCAGGCGTACTTCGCTCCAGCGACCGAGTGCCAGGCTGCCGGGCAGTTGTCGTTGGACGCGGGGCGAGGGCAGGCGGCGGACGCGCACGGCGTCGAGTATCGACAGGGCCAGCAGCGCCAGCAGCAAGCCCCAGTGGATCGACAGCAGCGTCGAGGGCACGGCGATGCCCAGCGCTCGCAGGGCTCCCAGGGTGATGCCGACGGCCAGCAGGATCGCGAGCCAGATCAACAGCAGGCGAGAAGGCTTCATGGCTGCAACTCAATGGTAGGGTGACAACCCAGTGTGGCGAGGGGATTTATCCCCGCTGGCCGCGCAGCGGCCCCTTGCGGTGTGTCAGGCAAAACCAGGGGGCTGCTGCGCAGCCCAGCGGGGCGGTGCGACGTTTCGCTAAATCCCCTCGCCACGATGAGCACCAGCATCAGGGATTTTTTGCTCACAACCGTGGCGCCGACACTTGATCGAGCAACTGCCCCAGCACCTGATCCACCGAAAGCCCTTCGATATCCAGCTCCGGCGCCAGCCGTACGCGATGGCGCAGCACCGCCAAGGCGCAGCCCTTGATGTCGTCCGGCACCACGAACTCGCCGCCGCGCAACAACGCCCGGGCGCGGGCGCAACGGACCAGCGCGATCGAGGCGCGGGGCCCGGCGCCGATCGTCAGGCCTGGCCAGGTGCGGGTGGCGCGGGCCAGGCGCACGGCATAATCGAGCACCTGGTCGTCCATCGGCAGGTCGCTGGCGATGCGTTGCAGCGCTTGCACGTCCTTGGCCTGCAACACGGTGCGCAACGGTTGCACATCGAGCATGTCGGCGCGGGTCGAGCGGCTGACCTGGCGCACCATATTCAGTTCTTGATCGGCGTCGGGGTAGTCCATGCGCACCTTGAGCATGAAACGGTCGAGCTCGGCCTCCGGCAGCGGGTAGGTGCCTTCCTGTTCGATCGGGTTCTGGGTGGCGAGCACCATGAACGGCTGGGAGATCGGCAACGCGCGACCCTCGAGGGTGACCTGGCGCTCCTGCATGGCTTCGAGCAGCGCCGCCTGGGTCTTGGCCGGCGCGCGGTTGATCTCATCGGCCAGCAACAGGTTGGTGAACACCGGGCCCTTGCGCAGCTTGAACTGCTCGGTCTGCAAGTCGTACACCGCGTGGCCGGTGACGTCGCTGGGCATCAGGTCGGGCGTGAACTGGATGCGCGCAAACTCCCCGCCAAAACAGCGGGCCAGGGCGCGCACCAGCAGCGTCTTGCCCAGCCCCGGCACGCCTTCGAGCAGGACATGACCGCCGGCGATCAGCGCCGTGAGCACATCGTCGATCACCGCGACCTGGCCGACCACGGCCTTGTGCAGTTCGGTGCGAATCGCCTGGGCCAGTTGACTGGCGCGCTGGCGTTGCTGGGCGGCGTGGGCCTGGCTGTCTGAGGGTTCGTTCTGTTCAGTCATAAGGCATTCCTGAGGGTTTGCAAAAGGGCGACCTGGCGGCAGAACTCGGCGCTGGACAGGCGTTGTTTCGGTCGAGGGCTGAGGGCCTGGCTGATGGCGCGTGTAGGCTGCCGGGTCAGGCGGGCAAGCACTTGCCATTGTTCGGCGACGACCAGTTGTTCGAAACCGGGATGAAGCTGACGGGCCCGGCGCAGTACGTCTTGCTGCAGGCTGTGTAGCAGGTGTTGCTGGCCGTTGTGGCGCAGTTGAAAAGCGGCGCTGGCTTGCAGGTGCTCCTGCAGTTGGCGCCGGGCCTTGGGCGCGGGTTGTTGCAGCGGACCATGGCGTACCGCCGAGCGCCAGAGCCAAAGGGCGATCAAGGCCAGCAGGGCCACCAATGCCTGGGGGAAGTAGCGCAGCAGCAGGGTCAGCAGGTTGTCATGGTCGGTGTTGAACAGCAGCGTCACGTCCGTGTCGGCGCTCAGGTACCAGAGCAGCCAGGCATTGTCATACTGGTCGATGTGATCGTTTTTCCACAGCTCGGCATCGGTGAGCACGGTGATCGTGCCCTGGCCGTAGTTCAGTTGCATCAGGTGGGTCGCTGCCTCGCTGTTGGCCCACGCCTGGGCGAGGTTCAGCGGGTCTTCGAGGTGGAAATCCGTGTCGAAGCCGAGGTAGGCCGGCGCGTCTTCATCTTCGAGGTACAGTTTGGTCAACTCGGGGTAAGGATCCTTGATCAGCTCCGGCTCCGGTGCCTTGAGGTCCTTGCTCAGCAGTTGGCGCAGCCGCACGCGGTCCAGCAGCAGGTCACCGCTGCTGTTTGTGCTGTCGTCCCACAAGGCTTCGGCGACAAACAGCAGTCGGCCGCCGGCGCGGGTCCAGTTCATCACTTGGTCGACGCTCCGTGGCGTCATGTTGCTTCGCTCACCCAACAGCAACAGGGTACGTTGGCGCGGCTCCAGCGTCGGCAGGACGTCCAGGCTGTTGGCGTGCTCGACCTTGATACCTTGCTGGCGCAAATAATGTTCGGCGGCCAGGTAAGGATTGGCCTGTGCTTCAGGGGCCGGGCCGTGCTCGATGACCTCTTGATACGGCACGGCTTTCATGTACAGGAAGATCGCCAACACGCCACCCAGTGCAGCAACCACGGCGCCGACCAGCCATCCCGCGCGCCGGTTCATTGGGAAGCTCCCGGACCGAACAAGCCGCGCCAGCCGTCGCACAGTTCCTGTTGCAGATGGGCCGGTGGTGGACGGTGTCCGTAGGCAATGTTCTGCCAGTGCAGGGTCAGGTTTTTGCTGAAGGCCAACAGCTGTTCCTGCTGGAGTTGCTCTACACGGTGCAGCACCTGGCCTTCGGTGTCGGACGGTTTCAATGGGATGCCGAACCCATGGTGCAAGCGGCTGAGCAGGGCCCGATAGAGCAGGCCCAACGCCTCGCGGGGAGCGCTGGACCACAATTGTTCGGCGCTGGACGCGACATCGTCCGGCAGGCTTTCTTCGCGGATATCCAGGCCGAACATCCGTGCTGGCGTCGGCCGCTCCATCACCTGGCCCTTCGCCGGCCGGCGGTTCACCAGGGCGTTGAGCCTTTCCCGATAACGCCAGGCCAGCCAGGCGACCGCACCCACCAGGGCGGCCCAGAGCAATACCTGGATCAGCGCAGCGATGGTTTCGAAGCGTTTGGCACCCCAGTTGAACATCGATTTGAGCCAACCCGGGGCTTCGTCGGTCTCGGCCGGCTCCGGGGCTTCTTCGCCAAAGCGATAGCGCGTCACGGTTTCCGGGTTCTTGAAGGGCGGGGCGTCGAGGATGGCCTTGATGCTTTCGCGAGAGGCTTGGCTGGTGACGGGTTGGTTGAGCAGGCGAGGGCTGTCCGGTGCAGTGCCATCTTCGGCGGCCCAGGCGGGTGGCACCAGCGGCAGCAGCATCACCGCCGCCAGCAGCAGGGGGGCGACCGCACTCAGGCGCTGGCGCAGGCGGCGGAACACCAGTTCGATGTCCCAGGCTTCGAGAATCGTGCGTCGATTCAAGTAGAGGCTGAAGCCGCAGGCGACGTAGATCGGCTCCCAGATAATCAACAACAGCGGATAGAGGAAATTGAGCAGGTGTTCGAGCCACAGCCAGTCGTGCTCGGCGACGGCGACCAGGGTTTGCCAATCCCATTCCAGTTCGACTTGTTGCGGCACGAATAGATAGAACAGGGCCATCAGGCCAAACCACAAGGCCGTTTCCAGATGCACGCCAATGATGGTCAACCACTGCGCCGCGCCGCCGTTGCGTTGCAGCAATACGCGCAAGCGTTGTTCCCGTGCTTCCCCGGCGAGCCCTTCGAGTTGCACGACGGGCATCAGGAAGCTTCGGCTCAGGCTCAGCCGGCGCCAGGTCAGGCTCGCCAGCAGCTGCGGCTTGAGCAGCGCCGGCCATTGGCGCAAGGCCTGTTTCAAGGTGGGGGTCTCGCCAAACAACGCCTTGGACACGATGTACAGGGGCAGGCGGTCAAACGCTGGTTTCAGCCACCAGAACAGAAACACTACCAGGGACGGTGAATCCCACAGCAGCAGGCTCAGCAACGCATACACCGGCAGTGTGACGATGGCCCAACTGGTCATCATCAGCCGTCGATGCTGCTGTGCCATCAGGACACCGAGGTCCATGGCTTCCCACGTGGTGCGCGGTCGGATGGTTACGGTGACGTCACTCAGGCGCATGCTGGCCTCGCCCGGCAAACAGCAGGTAGCCCAGCACCAACAGCCACAACAGCGTACCGACGGTGTACTTGGTGGCGGTGGTCACTGCGCTGGAGGACCAATAGGCTTCGATGAACGCGGCGATGAGCAGGAAGAGGATCACGCCGCCGATCATCAGCACGCTTTTGCCGGCGGCGAGTCGCAAGGCTTCGCCCCGGGTGAGGCGTCCCGGCGCGATGAGTGACCAGCCCAGTTGCAGGCCTGCGGCGCCGGCCAGGGTAATGGCGGTGAGTTCGAAGGCGCCGTGGCCGATCACGAATGACCAGAACGTCCCGCCCGAGCCGATCTGGGTCAGGTGCCCGGCCACCGCGCCAATGGTCAGGCCGTTGAAGAACAGGAAGAACGCGCTGCCCAGGCCAAACAGCAAGCCGCTGGCGAAGGTCTGAAAAGCGATGCCGATGTTGTGCATGATGTAATAGCCGAACATGACCCAGTCTTCGCTGGCGGCCCGCTCGATCGAACGCCCCAGATGCCCGGCCGCCGGGTCGTACATGCTACGGATCTGGCTGATCTCCTCGACGCCCAGCAGGCTGTAGACCAGCTCCGGAAACAGGTAGACCAACAGTCCGATGGCGGCCAGGCTGCCCAGGAACATCAGGCCGGCCGCGAGTACGAATCGCCATTGTTCGCGGACCAGGCGCGGGAAGCCTGCAAGGATGAACGCCGACAAGCTCGCCGTTGGCCGACTGCGGTCGCGGTAGAGCTGTTGGTGGCTGCGCAGCGCCAGTTGTTGCAAGGTGTCCACCAGCAAGCTGCTGTAGCCTCGCGCCTGGGCCAGCGCCAGATGATGGCAAAGCCGTCGATAGACGTGGGGGAAATCGCTGCTCTGGGCAACGTTGCTGTTGCGCTCCAACTGGTCGAGCAGGCGGGACAGGTGTTCCCATTCCCCATGGTGGCGACTTTCGAAAAGGCTTTGCTTCATGTCGGCCCCAGCAGGCCGCGGGCGATGCCATTCAGTTCAGCCACGGCGCCGGTGGGGTGCACCTTCAGCGGGACGGCCAGGATCGTTGCCAGTTCAGTGACCCGTGCTTCGGAAAGTTCGCCCTGGCGTTCGGCAAAACCCAGCACGGCGCGCTGTTCGGCCAGGCCCAGGGCAAAAGGCGAACGCAACGCCCGGGCCGATGGCAATTCGGGGCGCTTGACCGGTTGCTCGCGATAGACCACCAACGTGCCGGCCGCCAGGTCGCCGAGGCGTTTGAAGGTTGGATGTTGCAGGCAACTGATCGCGCCAAAGGCGTAGCCAAAGGGCAGCATGTCGACGAAACGCAGCAGGTTGCGGATCAACGAGGCGGACCAGCCGATCGGCCTGCCGTCGTCCTGCACCACGCGCAATCCCATCATTTGCTTGCCCGGCGAGCGGCCCTGGTTGAACAGTTCGAACAGCACCATGTACCACCAGCTGATGACGAACAGCAGGATCGATCCCAGGCCGATGCCCAGTTCGCCGAAAAACGCCAGGACGAAAAACAGCAACCCCAGCACCAGCCCGCGTATGCCCAGGTCGATGGCGAAGGCCAGCGCACGGGGCATCAGCCCCGCCGGGCGCAGTGGCAGGTCGATGCCTTCGGGCGTTTCGACCTGGTAGCGCGTGTCCAGTGGTGGCGGCAGCGGCGCGTTCCTTTGCAGTGCTGGTGTCTCGAGCATGGGCAACCTGTGATGGGCCGTTCGAACGTTCGATCTCGGCCCAGATGCTAGCAGTCTTCGTGCGGGCGCACGATACAACTGTTTGTGTCATTTCATGCGCTGCAACAGGATCGCTGGCGGAAACGGTGGCGGCTGTCGGGTTCGAACGCCTAGACTTCGCCAGTCTTCAGCTCAGGAACCTACCGTGACTTCCATCTTCTGGTACGACTACGAGACCACCGGCATCAATCCGCGGTGCGACCGCCCCTTGCAAGTGGCGGGGATCCGTACCGATTTCGAGCTCAACGAAATCGACGCGCCGGTGAACCTCTACTGCCGGCCGAGCGATGACATCCTGCCGCATCCGGCCGCCTGTGCGATCACCGGTATCACGCCGGCGCAACTGGCGGAAAAAGGCTTGAGCGAAGCCGATTTCATGACCCGAGTCCACGCGCAGTTGGCAGCGCCCGGGACCTGTGGCGCGGGCTACAACACCTTGCGCTTCGATGATGAAATGACCCGCTACAGCCTGTATCGGAATTTTTTCGACCCCTATGCCCGGGAATGGCAAGGCGGCAACAGCCGCTGGGACTTGATCGACCTGGTGCGCGCCGCCTATGCCTTGCGCCCCGAGGGCATTGTCTGGCCACAAGAGGATGGCCGCGTCACCCTCAAGCTCGAACGCCTGACCGCGGCCAACGGCATCGACCATGGCCAGGCCCATGATGCGTTGTCGGATGTACGCGCGACGATTGCCCTGGCCCGGTTGATCCGCGAGAAACAACCCCGGCTCTATGACTGGTTGTTCCAGTTGCGCAGCAAACAGAAGGTGCTGGACCAGATACGCCTGTTGCAGCCGATGGTGCACATCTCCGGGCGTTTCTCGGCGGCGCGAAACTACATCGGCGTGGTGCTGCCGCTGGCCTGGCATCCGAAGAACCGCAACGCCCTGATCGTCTGCGACTTGCACTTGGATCCCCAGGGTTTGCTGGATCATGATGCGCAGATCCTGCGTCAACGGTTGTACACCCGCCGCGAAGAGCTGCTCGACGGTGAGCTGCCGGTGCCCCTCAAACTTATTCACATCAACAAGTGCCCGGTGGTTGCACCGCTGGCTGTCTTGCGCGCCGAGGACCAACTACGGCTGCAGCTGGACATGGCGGGCGTTCAGGAGCGGGCGCTGCGGCTAACTGACGCACAACACGTCTGGCAGGGCAAACTCCAGGCTATTTATGGGCCGGAAGATTTCACCGCCAGCGAAGATCCCGAGCAGCAGTTATATTCGGGATTTCTGGGGGATCGAGATCGTCGTTTATGTGAGCAAGTTCGCATGGCGGATCCGGCTCAATTGGCGCAGGGGCATTGGCCTTTTGACGATGAACGACTGTCGGAATTATTGTTTCGATATCGTGCGCGCAACTTCCCGGACACCTTGGATCCAGAAGAACAGGCGCGCTGGAAACTATTTTGCCAGCAACGCCTGTCTTCCCCGGAGTGGGGCGCACCCAATACGTTGAACAGTTTCGATGAGGCAATGGCAGAGTGGATGGGGCTTTCTACATCATTGCAGCAAGAGGTGCTGATCCAGTGGCAAGGCTACAGCCAACAATTACGTAAGCGTTTCAGTCTTTGAATTGCCACGCTGCGATTCACGCCCTAGGGGGTTAAACGAAGGCATAAAAAAACGCCAGCAAATGGCTGGCGTTTTTTGCTTTGCAGCTCCGCGTAAAGCGCGGCGCCGGCTGGCGAGGCTTAGCCCAGCAGGGTTGCCCAGCCTTCTACCACGTCACCGCCCCACTTGGCTTTCCACTCTTTCAGAGTCTTGTGGTTGCCACCTTTGGTTTCGATGACTTCGCCGTTGTGCGGGTTTTTGTACTGCTTAACTTTGCGAGCGCGTTTGGTGCCAGTAGTTTTTGCAGCGCCACGAGGGGCTTTGGCCGATTTGGCTTCTGGGTCCAGGAGGGCAATGATATCGCGCAGGGACTTGGAGTATTCGCCCATCAGAGTGCGCAGTTTGCCTTCGAATTCCAGTTCTTTTTGCAGTTTGTCGTCTTCGGACAGGTTTTTCAGGCGAGCTTGCAGTTCTTTGATGGCTTCTTCTGTAGCGCGGTATTCGTTGATCAGGGACATGGGGACTACCTTATGTAGGACGCGGGTGACAAGGACACAGTGGAGCAATAGTAATCAGACAGTTTCATCAAGTAAACATTTAACCCGTGTTTATTTAGTTAAATAGTGCAGTGTCACAAAATGGTCGGTGCAATAAGTAACGTGATGTGCGCTCACATCTGTTCACACATATAGCGATGCCACCGCAGGCCAGGCCATTCCCAGCCTCGGCTGACCGCGGAGAGGGCGCTGGTGTCATCAGTACTGCAGTTTTGCCGCACAGTGGCTAGAATGGCCGCCTTTGCGAAAGTTCTGGAGTTTCCCTAATGCGCACTTTTCGGCTGGTGATCGCTTGCCCGGACCGCGTCGGTATCGTTGCTAAAGTCAGTAACTTTCTGGCGTCCCATAACGGTTGGATCACTGAAGCAAGCCATCATTCGGACAATCAGAGTGGCTGGTTCTTCATGCGCCACGAGATCCGCGCCGACTCGCTGCCCTTCGGCATCGAAGCCTTTCGCGAGGCGTTCGCCCCCATTGCCGAAGAGTTCTCGATGGACTGGCGCATCACCGATACCGAACAGAAGAAACGCGTGGTGCTGATGGCCAGTCGTGAGTCTCACTGCCTGGCTGACTTGCTGCACCGCTGGCACAGCGATGAGCTCGATTGCGACATCGCCTGCGTGATTTCCAACCATGACGACTTGCGCAGCATGGTGGAGTGGCATGGCATCCCGTACTACCACGTGCCGGTCAATCCGCAGGACAAGCAACCGGCGTTCGCCGAAGTCTCGCGCCTGGTCAAGCAGCATGATGCAGAAGTGGTGGTGCTGGCCCGCTACATGCAAATCCTGCCGCCGTCCCTGTGCAGCGAATACGCGCACAAAGTCATCAACATCCACCACAGTTTCCTGCCATCGTTCGTGGGTGCGAAGCCGTATCACCAGGCTTCGATGCGCGGCGTGAAGCTGATCGGCGCGACATGCCACTACGTGACCGAGGAGCTGGACGCCGGCCCGATCATCGAGCAGGACGTGGTACGCGTCAGCCACAGCGACAGCATCGAAGACATGGTGCGATTCGGTCGCGATGTGGAGAAGATGGTGCTGGCACGCGGCTTGCGTTATCACCTTGAAGACCGCGTGTTGGTGCACGGCAACAAGACCGTCGTGTTCTGATTCAACGCCAAACCCCGTGGCGAGGGAGCAAGCTCCCTCGCCACGATTAGCCTTGAGGAGCAAGTTAAGTCATGACCGATCTCTTGGACAAAGCCACCGCCAAAGCTCCGCCCACCGTGGGCGAGGGCTGCCTGAGCCGGTACGATCCCGAAGCGTTGAGCCCTGAAGATGGCACCGAGTTTCCGGATGCCGCAAAGCTCTGGGAAGACTTGCACCCGCAACCCCAGGACGACTCCGAACCCAAGCGGTGAACGGTCACGCCTGCCGCAGCCTGATCAGCTTCTTGATCAACGGTCGCCCGACCATCATGAAGAACACCGGCCCTCCGGCCAGTAGATAGAAGTAATACGTCACCGCCCGCCAGATCAGAATCGCCGCCGCCGCAGTGGATTTACCCACCATGGGCGCGAGCAACGCCGCTGAGGTCAACTCCGCCGCACCGGCGCCGCCCGGTAGCAGGCTGAACTGTCCTGCGCTCAGGGACAGCATCTGGATCAGGAAACTCCAGGCCCATTGCAAATCCGCCCCCAGCCCTTTCAACGCCAGATAGAGCACGCTGTAGCGCAGCGCCCAATGCAGGCAGGTCAGGCCGAACACCTGGAACAACGTCTGCCGAGGCAGCTTCAGCGTGTCGGTGAAAGCCGCCAGGAAATGCAGGATCTTGCGTCCCCAGCGCCGGCGCGTGCTGGAGCCTACGCGCAGGTGGCGCAGCAACCGCGCGCCCAACAGAATCAGCCGACGATGGTAGCGCGCCACGAGCCCGCAGCAGAGCAGGCCACCGAACAATGACACGGCGCTCAGCGCCAGCATCCATTCCAGGCGTTGGCTGAGATTCTGGAACAGCGCGTAGAACAGGATGCCCAACAGGGCGCAAAGGAAAAACAGCAAGTCGCTCAACTGATCCATGGCAAACACGGCGCTGCCATGGGCCGGGCGCACACCGTTGCGCGCCAGCAAGGCCATCAGGGTCAACGGTCCACCGCTGCCGCCGGGCGTGGCGCACATGGCGAACTCGGTGGACATCACCACGCCCATGCTTTTCAGCCCTCCGATGCGTTCGCGATGTTCCCCCAGCAGCAAGCGCAGGCGCACTGAATTCAAGCCCCAGCAGAGTACGATCATGCCGAGCATGACCAGCAGCAGGGACAAGGGAAAACGCTGCACCCGCGCCCACATCTCCCCGCCGCCCACCAGCATCGGCACCAGCAATGCGATGAGCAGGGCGGCGACCAGCCAGACCAGGCGCTTCATGCGGCGTGACTGACCCGCAGGCCCTGGGTTGCCAGCCAGCCGGCCTTGGTCATGGGCATGCGGCCATCCTCGAGCAGGCGTGCCAAAGTGCGTAGCCAATAATCCCGGGAGAAGTCGTGGCGCATGTCCACCGGGTGCAGGCCCAGGCGGATCACCGGTGCCTGGCGCCAGCGCTGTTCCCGTTGGTCGCAGATGATTTTCGACAGTCCCCGACGCCAGGGGCTGCGAGCGCTCCACACCAGCCCCGGGGCATCGATAGGAGTGAAGTCCGGCAAGCGATAGAGGTGCTGGGTATCGCTGGTGTAACGCAAGGGCAACTGGCGCAAAGCCCGGCGAGTGCCTTCGCTCATCAACCAGGCTGGGGCGACGAAACCCTCCAGCGGCCATTGGTAACGCTGGAAAAGCTCGATGCCCGCATGCAGGCGGGCGAGGGCGGCCTCCTCGGACAGATCATAGAATTCGCCTTCGTGGGTGTAGACCCGGCGCATGAACCAATCCTTGGGGTGAAGGGTGGGCGGCCCATCATCGCAATGGTAATAACCGTGCAGGACCAGTTCGTCACCGCGCTCGACCCGGCCGTCGAGCAGGCGCCGGAAACCGGGGTGATCGTCCAGCGCATTGGTGTGGTGAAAGTCCGGCACCACCAGCCAGGTCATCGGGACCTGGCCAAGGGCGTCGACGGCCTCGACGAACGGCTGGTAATCGGGCCAGGTCTGCGGCGCGACGTCGTGAAGCACCAGCAACACGCTGGGGGAGGGATTCATCGTCATCGGTTGCGCCTCAGCCATTGGCCAGCATGGGCATCTCTGCGCCAAGCACGCTGTAGTAATGGCCCAACAGGCTGTTGACCACCGAATCCCAAGCGTAATGCCGTTCCACGTGCCGGCGCGCCCGGGTGCCGCGCTGCTGGCAGCCTTCGGCGAACAGTTGCCGCACCGCGTTCGCCATCGCCTGGGGATTGTTCGGCGCGCACAAAAGGCCACAGTCTTCGTGGACGAGCTCGCTGAACGCGCCCGCGGCGACCGCCACCACCGGGATGCCGCTGGCCATGGCTTCAAGGATCACCAGGCCGAACGTCTCCTGGTCGCCGGCATGCAAGAGGGCGTCGGCGCTTGCCATCAGCCGGGCGACTTGCGGCGCGGGGCAGAACTCATCGATCACGGTGACGTTGTCCGGCACCACGGCTGGCATGGAGGAACCCACCAGCAGCAGGTGGTAGCGCTCGCCCAGGCGCTTCATGCACTTGAGCAGCACCGGCAGGTTTTTTTCCTTGGAGCCGCGCCCGGCGAAAATTAGCAGGCGGGCATCTTCGGCGATGCCCAGCTCGGCGCGCAGCTCGGGGTCGCGAGCGGCGGGGTTGAAGGTCTGCAGGTCTACGCCCAAGGGCTGCACGTAGACATTTTTGACCCCCAGCCCGGTCAGCTTGTCGGCCATGACCTGGCTCGGCGCCAGGACTCGGTCGAAGTTGCCGTACAACTTGCTGACGTAGGCTTCGATGTTGGGCGTGAACCAGTTGCCCATGCGGTTGCTCACCAGCAATGGCAGGTCGGAGTGATAAAAACCGATGACGGGCACATCAAGCTGGCGACGGGCATCGAGGGCCGCCCAGGCGGTGAGATAAGGGTCGCCGACTTCAATCAGGTCCGGCTGCAGATCGCGCAGGACATTGCGCCAGGGCGCCAGGCGAAGCGGGAAGCGATAGCCCTTGCCAAAGGGGAGCGGAGGGGCCGGAACCTTGTAGATCCCGTCCTGCTCACTCAGGTGAGCGCCGGGAATCAAGAGGCTGTGGCGGATACCGGGCCGATTGCCCAGGCGCCGGTGCTTGGCATCCAGATAAGTGCGCACGCCTCCACTGGCGGGGGCGTAGAACATGGTTATGTCCGCTATATGCACGATGAACATCCCTCCGGTCTGTGTTCTCCTGTGTTGACCTTTAGTAAGAATAGATGTTCGGTTGGGGTTGCGGTGGCGTAGTCGTGATGCAGATTCCTGTGGCGAGGGAGCTTGCTCCCGCTGGGCTGCGCAGCGGCCCCAAAATCTTGGGAGCGCTTCGCTCTGGAGCGCCAGCCCGGTCCAGCGGGAGCAAGCTCCCTCGCCACATGAGAGCGGTCAAGTGCGGTTTTTATTTCCAGCGCCAGGGTCTTAATACGCTGGGCATGCTTTTATATAAGCGCGCAAAATGGCGTCATATCGCAAACCCACAGGTGACCAAATGCCTGATTCATCGCAACTCATTATCGGGGCCGACCTGGCCGGCCAACCTGTCGCCCAGGCCATGCGCCTGGCGAACCGTCATGGTCTGGTGGCGGGCGCCACCGGCACAGGCAAGACCGTTACCCTGCAACGCCTGGCCGAAATGTTCAGCGATGCCGGCGTGGCGGTGTTCGCGGCGGACATCAAGGGCGACCTGTGCGGTCTCGGCGCAGCCGGTGCCCCCCAGGGCAAGATCGCCGAGCGCATCGCCGGCATGCCCTGGCTCGGCCACAAGCCCCAGGCTTATCCAGTGACCTTGTGGGACATCCACGGTAAATCCGGTCATCCGTTGCGCACGACCTTGAGCGAAATGGGCCCGTTGTTGCTCGGCAGCCTGCTGGAACTCACCGACAGCCAGCAATCGGCGTTATACGCCGCGTTCAAGGTCGCTGATCGCGAGGGCCTGTTGTTGCTGGATCTCAAGGATCTGAAAGCACTGCTCAATCACCTCAAGGACAATCCCGAGTTGCTCGGCGACGACGCGGCCTTGATGACCACCGGTTCCAGCCAGGCGCTGATGCGGCGCTTGTCGACGCTGGAGCAGCAGGGCGCCGACGCCTTGTTTGGTGAGCCGGCGTTGCAGCTCGAAGACATTCTTCACCCGGCCAGCGATGGTCGTGGTCGCATCCATTTGCTGGACGCCAGCCGCCTGGTCCATGAGGCGCCGAAGGTCTACGCGACGTTCCTGCTCTGGCTGCTGGCCGAGCTGTTCGAGCAACTTCCCGAGCGCGGCGATGCGGACAAGCCTTTGCTCGCGCTGTTCTTCGACGAGGCTCATCTGTTGTTTGCCGGTACGCCAAAGGCATTGCAGGATCGCCTGGAGCAAGTGGTGCGGTTGATCCGCTCCAAGGGCGTCGGGGTGTATTTCGTCACCCAGTCGCCAGGCGACCTGCCGGACGATGTGCTGGCGCAGTTGGGGTTGCGCATCCAGCACGGTTTGCGGGCCTTTACGGCCAAGGAGCAGAAATCCTTGCGGGCGGTGGCGGAGGGGTTCCGACCGAACCCGCAATTCGATGCTTTGGCGGTGCTGACCGAGCTGGGCATCGGTGAAGCCCTGGTTGGCACCTTGCAGGAAAAAGGCACGCCGGAAATGGTCCAGCGCGTGCTGGTGGCGCCGCCGCAGTCGCGTATCGGGCCGCTGAGCGAGGCTGAGCGGGCCGGGTTGATTGCCAGCTCCCCGTTGCAGGGGCGCTATGACAAGCCTATCGATCGCGAGTCGGCTTATGAAGTGTTGATGGGCCGCAAGGGACTGGAACCCCAGGCCGAAGCGGCGCCGGGCAAGCCGGCGGCGGACGAGCCGAGCTTCACCGAACAGGCTGGGGAATTCCTCGGCACCGCGGCGGGCCAGGCCTTGAAATCAGCGATGCGCCAGGCGGCCAATCAATTGGGCCGGCAGTTGGTGCGTGGGTTGATGGGATCGTTGCTGGGGGGTAGCAAGCGGCGGTAGGTCAAAGACCGAGTCGCCCCCTTCGCGAGCAAGCTCGCTCCCACAGGAGATCTTCAGCGGACACAGATTTTGTATCCACCACGAATCCACTGTGGGAGCGAGCTTGCTCGCGATAGCCAGTTAACAGGCGACGAGAATTTCAGCCCTTGGGCCGCGCATGCGACGCCAATCGTTCCAGCGCCGCCTTGAGGTTGGGGTCGCTGATGCCTTCGGCGGTGGCCTGGATGGTCGCGGCCGCGTCGGTCGACAGGTCGAGGGTATGTCCCTTGGCGCCGGCCTGTACGGTCGGCGGCTGGACCTTGAACAGGATGCGCGTCAGGTTGGCGAATTCTTCGAAAGCCTGCAGTTGACGCAGCAAGCGTTTTTGCTGGTAGCGCAAGCGCGTGGCCCAATGGCCGTCGGTGACGATCAGCAGCAAGCTGCCTTCGCGCCAGGACGCCACATGGCAATGCTCGCGCGCGGCGGGTTGCAACTGGCTGTCCAGCAGGCGTTGCAGATGACCCAGGCGCCTGGCGTGGCCGAAGATGGCTTTCAGCGGCTTGGCTTCGCGCAGCAGAACGGCGGGTGCCTTGGCTGGAAGAGGGCGGAAGGCCATGAACTGATACCGCAAATGACAGGAGCGCCATGGTAGCAGAAAGCGCCGGATGCGCCTCGATCCGCTCGTCCTGCGACCTTTTATCCATACAATCAATAGGTAACTTCTGCACCTTGTGGCTTGAAGTTCGCGCAAAAGCCCTTATTTTAGGGAGGCCCCGTCACAGCGCTGTGCCAGCATCGTGGAATAACGCCACTTTCCTCACCATCGTTTCCGGGTAGAATGCTCGTTCGCATGCGGCCATGAGGGCTGCACGGGCGACTCACGGGGCCGCCCTCCATCCCTTTAGTGTGGAAGATCCTGCCGATATGTTTGCGCCTTTGTTAAAGAAACTTTTTGGAAGCAAGAACGAGCGTGAAGTCAAGCGCATGCTCAAGACGGTACAGATCGTCAATGCCTTCGAAGAGCAAATGGTGGCCCTTTCGGACGATCAGTTACGCGCCAAGACCGCCGAATTCAAGGACCGCATCGCCAAGGGTGAAACCCTTGACCAGATCCTGCCCGAAGCCTTTGCGGTCTGCCGCGAAGCCGGCAAGCGGGTGATGGGCATGCGCCACTTCGACGTCCAGTTGATCGGCGGCATGACCCTGCACGAAGGCAAGATCGCCGAAATGCGTACCGGTGAGGGCAAGACCCTCGTGGCCACCCTGGCGGTGTATCTCAACGCATTGTCCGGCAAGGGCGTGCACGTGGTGACGGTCAACGACTACCTGGCCCGCCGCGACGCCAACTGGATGCGCCCGCTCTACGAATTCCTCGGCCTGACGGTCGGCGTGGTCACGCCGTTCCAGCCGCCGGAAGAGAAGCGCTTCGCCTACGCTTCCGACATCACCTACGGCACCAACAACGAATTCGGTTTCGACTACCTGCGCGACAACATGGCGTTCAGCATGGAAGAAAAATTCCAGCGTGAACTCAACTTTGCCGTGATCGACGAAGTCGACTCCATCCTCATCGACGAAGCCCGTACCCCGCTGATCATTTCCGGTCAGGCCGAGGACAGCTCCAAGCTGTACATCGAGATCAACAAGTTGATCCCGCAGCTCAAGCTGCACGTCGAGGAAGTCGAAGGCGAAGTGACCCAGGCCGGCCACTACACCGTCGACGAGAAGACCCGCCAGGTCGAGCTCAATGAATCCGGTCACCAGTTCATCGAAGAGATGCTGACCCGCGTCGGCCTGCTGGCTGAAGGCGAAAGCTTGTACTCGGCCCATAACCTGGGCTTGCTGACCCACGTCTATGCCGGCCTGCGTGCCCACAAGCTGTTCCATCGCAACGTCGAATACATCGTGCAGGACGGCCAGGTCGTGCTGGTGGACGAGCACACCGGCCGTACCATGCCGGGCCGCCGCCTGTCCGAAGGCCTGCACCAGGCCATCGAAGCCAAGGAAGGCCTAAACATCCAGGCCGAGAGCCAGACCCTGGCCTCGACCACCTTCCAGAACTACTTCCGCCTGTACAACAAGCTGTCCGGCATGACCGGTACCGCTGACACCGAAGCGTTCGAATTCCACCAGATCTATGGCCTGCAAGTGGTGGTAATTCCGCCGAACAAGCCGCTGGCGCGCAAAGACTACAACGACCTGGTGTTCCTGACCGCCGAAGAGAAATACGCGGCGATCATCAACGACATCAAGGAAGGCATGGCCCAGGGCCGTCCGATCCTGGTGGGTACCGCCACCATCGAGACCTCCGAGCACATGTCCAACCTGCTCACCCAGGAAGGCATCGAGCACAAGGTCCTGAACGCCAAGTTCCACGAGAAGGAAGCCGAGATCATCGCCCAGGCCGGTCGCCCGGGTGCGTTGACCATCGCCACCAACATGGCCGGCCGTGGTACCGACATCCTGCTGGGCGGCAACTGGGAAGTGGAAGTCGCCTCCCTGGAAAACCCGACCCCCGAGCAGATCGCGCAGATCAAGGCCGACTGGCAGAAACGTCACCAGCAAGTGCTTGAGTCCGGCGGTTTGCAGGTGATCGCTTCCGAGCGTCACGAATCCCGTCGTATCGACAACCAGCTGCGTGGCCGTGCCGGCCGCCAGGGTGACGCCGGCTCCAGCCGCTTCTACCTGTCGCTGGAAGACAGCCTGATGCGCATCTTCGCCTCTGACCGGGTGAAGAACTTCATGAAGGCCCTGGGCATGCAGCCGGGCGAGGCGATCGAGCACCGCATGGTGACCAACGCCATCGAAAAGGCCCAGCGCAAGGTCGAAGGCCGCAACTTCGATATCCGCAAGCAGTTGCTGGAGTTCGACGACGTCAACAACGAGCAGCGTAAAGTGATTTATCACATGCGCAACAGCCTGTTGGCCGCCGACGACATTGGCGAAACCATCGCCGATTTCCGCCGCGAAGTGCTCGACGCCACCGTCAGCGCCCACATTCCGCCGCAGTCGTTGCCGGAACAGTGGGATATCGCGGGCCTGGAAGCTTCCCTGCGCAGCGATTTCGGCGTGTCCTTGCCGATCCAGCAGTGGCTCGACGAAGACGACCACCTGTACGAAGAAACCCTGCGGGAAAAACTGCTGGCCGAGCTGATCGCCGCGTACAACGAGAAAGAAGACCAGGCCGGTGCCGAAGCGCTGCGCTCCTTCGAGAAGCAGATCGTATTGCGTGTGCTGGACGACCTGTGGAAAGACCATCTGTCGACCATGGATCACCTGCGCCACGGCATCCACCTGCGCGGCTACGCCCAGAAGAACCCGAAGCAGGAGTACAAGCGCGAGTCCTTCACGCTGTTCTCCGAGCTGCTGGATTCGATCAAGCGCGACTCGATCCGTGTCCTGTCCCACGTCCAGGTGCGCCGCGAAGACCCGGCCGAGGAAGAAGCTCGCCTGCGTCAGGAAGCCGAGGCGCTGGCCGCGCGCATGCAATTCGAACACGCCGAAGCGCCAGGGCTGGAAGTGGCCCAGGCGATGGAAGAGGGCGTCGATGTGGATGTCGCCCTGGCCACCGCGCCGGTGCGCAACGAGCAGAAGCTGGGCCGTAACGAACTGTGCTACTGCGGTTCGGGCAAGAAATACAAGCATTGCCACGGGCAGATCCAATAAACCCGTTTCAACGCTGAGCGACCCGCGCCGCGACAAGAGTCTCTTGTCGCGGCGTTTTGCCATTTGATCCGTCGTCTTGATAAGGGCGATGACGAACACATTTTATTTAAGGAGCGCATTCATGGCTGTTGGTCTTGGTCCGTTGCCAACGTTGCACCCGGTTGCCGGTTTTGAACTCGGTATTGCCTCGGCCGGCATCAAGCGCCCCGGGCGCAAGGATGTCGTGGTCATGCGTTGCGCCGAAGGCTCGACGGTGGCGGGCGTGTTTACGCTCAACGCGTTTTGCGCCGCGCCGGTGATCCTGGCCAAGCAACGCGTGCAGGGGCCGGTGCGTTACCTGCTGACCAACACCGGTAACGCCAACGCCGGCACCGGCGCGCCAGGCCTGGCCGCCGCCGAGCGTACCTGCGCCAAGCTGGCCGAACTGACGGGCGTCGATGCCAACCAGGTGCTGCCTTACTCCACCGGTGTGATCGGCGAGCCGCTGCCGGTCGAGAAGATCGAAGGCGCGTTGCAAGCCGCCCTTGATGACCTGTCGGAAAACAACTGGGCCGCCGCCGC
This sequence comes from Pseudomonas sp. HB05, assembly GCF_016756915.1. Lineage (NCBI taxonomy): Bacteria > Pseudomonadati > Pseudomonadota > Gammaproteobacteria > Pseudomonadales > Pseudomonadaceae > Pseudomonas > Pseudomonas sp. HB05. The sequence goes on along the minus strand of NZ_JAESPG010000034.1, from coordinate 33,868 downwards.
CACCGGCATCATGACCACCGACACCTTGCCCAAGGGCGCGAGCCGCCAGTTCCAGCATGACGGCGTGACCATCACCGTCACGGGCATCAGCAAAGGTGCCGGGATGATCCGGCCGAACATGGCGACCATGCTTGGCTACATCGCCACCGACGCCAAGGTATCGCGCCAAGTGCTGCAGGACCTGATGCTCGACGGCGCCAACAAGTCGTTCAACCGCATCACCATCGACGGCGACACCTCTACCAACGACTGCTGCATGCTGATCGCCACCGGCAAGGCCAACCTGCCGGAAATCACCGAAGCCAGCGGCCCGCTGTTTGCGGCCCTGAAGCAGGCCGTATTCGAAGTGTGCATGGAAGTGGCCCAGGCCATCGTCCGTGACGGTGAAGGCGCGACCAAGTTCGTGACCGTGCAGGTCAACGGCGGTGGCAATCACCAGGAATGCCTGGACGTCGGCTACACCGTGGCGCACTCGCCGCTGATCAAGACCGCGTTGTTCGCTTCCGACCCGAACTGGGGCCGGATCCTCGCCGCTGTCGGCCGTGCCGGCGTGCCGGACCTGGACGTGAGCAAGATCGACGTGTTCCTCGGCGAAGTCTGCATCGCCAGCCAGGGCGCCCGCGCCGCGACCTACACCGAAGCCCAGGGTGCGGCAGTGATGCAGCAGGAAGAGATCACCATCCGCATCGAGCTGGGCCGGGGTGATTGCAGCGAAACCATCTGGACGACCGACCTGTCCCACGAGTACGTCAAGATCAACGCTGAATATCGGACTTGAGACCGAGTCGCTCCTATCGCGAGCAAGCTCGCTCCCCCAGTGGAACTGCGTTGTGAACACGTTTGATGTCGCTCAACAAATCCCTGGGGGAGCGAGCCTGCTCGCGATGGTGCCGGTACCGACTCCATGAACGCTGAGGAATAGCGCGGTGAAACGAATTCATGTGGCGGCGGCGGTCATTCGTGACGCCGCTGGTAAAATCCTGATTGCCCGTCGGGCCGACACCCAGCATCAAGGTGGCCTGTGGGAGTTTCCCGGCGGCAAGGTCGAGGCCGATGAGTCCGTCGAAACCGCCTTGGCCCGGGAGCTGAACGAGGAACTGGGTATCGTCGTCGAAGCCGCCCGGCCCTTGATCAAGGTGCGCCACGATTACCCGGACAAACAGGTCTTGCTGGATGTTTGGGAGGTGTCCGCCTTCAGTGGCGAGCCCCATGGCGCCGAAGGTCAACCGCTGGCGTGGGTGACGGCCCGTGAGTTGACGAGTTACGAATTTCCGGCGGCCAACCAGCCGATCGTCGCGGCGGCCCGTTTGCCGGGCGAATATTTGATTACGCCCGAAGGCCTCGAGACGCCGGCCTTGCTGCGCGGCATGCAGAAGGCAATTGCCGGCGGGATAAAGTTGGTCCAGCTCCGAGCGCCCAACGGCTACGACCCGCAATACCGCGACCTGGCGGTGGACGCGGTAGGGTTGTGTGCCGGCAAGGCGCAGTTGATGCTCAAGGGACCGTTCGAATGGCTGGGGGATTTTCCCTCCGCCGGCTGGCACATCACTGCCGCGCAACTGCGCAAGCATGCGGCGGCCGGTCGCCCGTTCGGCAAGGACCGCTGGCTCGCGGCCTCGTGCCATAACGCCGAGGAACTGTCCCTGGCGCAGCAGATGGACGTGGATTTCGTCACGCTTTCGCCTGTGCAACCGACCCAGACCCATCCCGATGCCAAGCCGTTGGGGTGGGATGAGGCGGCGCGGTTGATCGAAGGTTTCGACAGACCGGTTTATCTGTTGGGTGGGGTGGGTCCCGGAGAGCGGCAAAAAGCCTGGGAAGCTGGTGCGCAGGGTGTGGCGGGGATTCGGGCGTTCTGGCCTGAGGTTTGATTTTGTGGTGCAACCGCTGACGCCATCGCGAGCAAGCTCGCTCCCACAGGGGTTTTGTGAACGCCGAAAATCCCGTGTGGGAGCGAGCTTGCTCGCGATGGCGGCCTCAAGAACGATTCAGCCCTCAGGCTTTGCCGCCGCCTCCCACAGCACCTCCGCCACCCCCTGCCGCCGGGCGATGATCCGTGCGGCCACGAACAACAGGTCCGACAACCGATTGATATAGGCCAGCCCCGGCCCGGCCAACGGCTCCACCGCGTTCAATTGCTGGCAACGGCGCTCGGCACCACGGGCCAGCGCTCGGCAGACGTGCGCTTGCGCGATCAAGGAAGAGCCACCGGGCAGGATGAAGTTCTCCAGCGGTCCCAGCTCCTCGTTCCACAGGTCGATCGCCGCTTCCAACCGCTCGATTTCCGCCACGTTCAAGGCTTGGTAAGCCGGCATCGCCAGTTCACCACCCAAGTCGAACAGCCGGTGCTGACAAGGCGCCAACACCGCGATGACCTCCTGCAGCGCGGGATGCCGGGTTGTTTCTTCGGCTAGACCAGCCAGCAATAACCCTAGCTGGCTGTTCAGCGTATCCACTTCGCCAATCGCCTCGACCCGCGGGTGATCCTTTGCCACGCGGCGGCCATCGCCCAGGCCCGTTTCACCTTTGTCACCGGTGCGGGTGTAAATCTTCGACAGGCGAAAACCCATGTTCAGCGCTCCACTGGCTTGTTTTCCTGGGCCACCATCGAAGTGCCCGCCAGGGGCAGGCGCAGGGTGAAGCATGTGCCCTGGCCTGGCGCGGATTGCACTTCCATCTGACCCTTGTGATTGTTGGTAATGATGAAATACGAGACCGACAGCCCGAGGCCCGTGCCCTGGCCGATTTCCTTGGTGGTGAAGAACGGCTCGAAGGTGCGTTTGCGCACGTTCTCGCTCATGCCGATGCCGTTGTCCTCGACCTGGATTTCCGCCCATGGCGGATTCAGGCGAGTACGCAGGATGATTCGGCCGGGCTCGCTATCGTCCTGGCGTTGATGAATGGCCTGGGCAGCATTTTTCAGCAGGTTGAGCAGCACCTGTTCCAACTCGTTGGCCGTACCGGGCACCGGCCCCAGGTTCGGGTCGAACTGGCGGGTGATCGCCTGGCCCTTGAAGTCGAAGCCGATCGCCAGGTCGAAGTCGTTACCGGCAATTTCGACGGCCTGGTCGATCAGCGCCGGCAGGTCGCAAGGCGCCATTTGCCGCGTGCTGCGCCGGCTGAAACTGAGCATGTGAGTGACGATTTTCGCCGCCCGGGCGCCGGCCTGCTGGATGCCGTCGAGCAATTGCGGGATCTCGCGGCTTGCCAGGTAACGGTTGACCACTGGCAAGTCGATACCCAATAGCTCGGCCTGTTCCAGATTCTTCGGCAGTTCCGCCGACAGGCGTCGGCGGATGTTCTGCACGTTGTGCAGGATCGCGCCGAGCGGATTATTGATCTCATGGGCCATGCCTGCCGCGAGGCCACCGACCGAGAGCATTTTCTCCGACTGCACCATCATTTCCTCCAGCGACAGGCGCTGGGTGATGTCGTCGATGCGGATCACCACGCCCCGCCCGGCGCCGCCCATCAGTGGATAGAAAGTCAGGGCGTAGTGCCGGGCTTCGTCGTCCTTGGTCCAGGTGACACGCTCGATTTTCGCCACCGTATGCTGTTCGACCGTTTGCTTGAGTTGGGGCAGGTACGGCTTCAGGGGTTCGAAAGCGAGGAATATCGGCTGGTTCAGCGCTTCGTCCAGTCGTGTGCCGGAGAGCGCGCTGGCTTCCTGGTTCCATTGGGTGACGTAGAGCTGCTCATCGAGGGCAATCAGCGCCGATGGCATGGAGTCGATGATGCTGTTGAGGTAGTTCTGGAAGCCGGTGAGTTTTTTCTCGATCTTGCTGCGCACCTGGACTTCCAGCTCCAGCTTGCGGTTGGTGTGGCGGGTTTCTTCCGCCAGGCCCTGGGCTTGGTCATAGGCCGCCTGGGAGTCGTCCCGCGCACGCTTGAGTTGCTGCTCGCGCGCTTCGATCCGCGACAGCATGGTATTGAACGCCTCGGCCAGGCTGCCGATCTCATCATGATTGCCACGGGCGGCGCGCAAGGCGTAATTCTCCTCGCGGGTGACCTGGCGCGACAGCTCTTCGAGTTGGTGGATCGGTTGCGTGATCAGGCGTTTGATCTGCTGGGCAATGACCAGCCACAGCAGCACGCTGAAAATCAGGATGCCGAGGCTGGCGGTCAGGGTGCCGGTGTAGAACGCCGTGGGCAATTCACTGCTGGCCACCAGCAACAGATGGCCGGGCGCAGTGCCGGGACGGGGCAGGGTGATGATCTGGTTGCTGCGAAACTCACCGGCCTGCCAGGCATGTATGTTGCGGTAATGGTCCGGCAGCTTGAGCTTTTCGCCCTGTTGCAACTGTGCCAGGCGTTCGCCTTGGCCGTCGTACAGCGCTGCCGCCCTTAGCGGTGCGTAGCTGTTGAGTTCGTCGAGCAGGCGCTGGGCGCTTTGGGGTGATTGCAGCGCGTCGGCGATCAGGCTCGGGTTGGCCACCAGTCGGCCGATGGTCTGCAACGCCTGGGGCGCCATGCTTTCCTGGGAAATGTAATAGGCCGCGCTGATGAAGGTCAGGTTGGCCACCAGCAGGACGGTGGTCAACAGCACCAACAGGGCCGCCAGCAGTTTCTGGCCGACCGGGAGATTTTCAAGACGCTGGCGCAATGGCATCGGACTCGTCGCTAACAAGGAACACGAGGGCCAGCGTAGCCGCTGCTCAGTCGCTGGGCAATCCGAGGTTGTCCAGGTGGGTAATCAGTCGTTGGCGCATTTGTTCAAGGTGCGGCACCGCCACGCCATGCCGCTCGGCGACTGCGCAGGCGTGGCCGAGCAGGTAGCTGATTTCGGTGCGCCGCTGGTTGGCGACGTCTTGGTACATCGAGGAGTAATTGGCGGCGGTGGCCTGGATCACCCGCTCGACTTCTGTCTGCAAATCTTCGGCGGCGGCGGGCTGGCCGCAGCGTTCGAGCAGCTCGATGAGTTCGGCGCAGAGAGTCGCGACTTCGCAGCGATGCGCTTGCAACTCACCGTTCTTGCAATGATGAAGTACGGTCAGTGGGTTGATCGCACAATTGAGGGCCAGTTTGCGCCACAGGCGGGTGAGGATATCGGCGCTCCATTCGTGGGGGATACCCGCCGCCGCCAGGTCGTCCAGCCAGATCGGCGCGACGGGGTGGGCGGGATCCCCCAGCCAGGTGTAGCCATGGCCGGCGAAGACCACGCGCCAGTCACCGTCGCGGAACGCGCCCTCGGTGCTGGAGGCGCTGATACAGCGCGCCCGAGGCACGCAGTTGGCCACGGCGTCCTGGCTGCCGAGGCCGTTCTGCAACAGGATCAGTTCCGAGTCGCTGTCCAGGCGATGGGCGACCGAGGCAACGGCGGCTTGCGCATCGTAAGCCTTGCAGGCCAGGAGCAAGCGCTTGATCGGCTCGGGGTTGTGCACGGTTTCGCCTGGCACCGGGTAGCACTGCGCCTGGCCCTGTTCCACCAGCGTCAGGCCGCCGGCGGCGAGGTAATCCTGCAGCCGCTGTTCATTGCGCAGCACCAGCCGCACCGGCAGGCCTGCGCGGGCCAGGCGCGCGGCCCATAGCGTGCCGAGGCTGCCGGCGCCCAGGACATGCCAGGTGGTGGACATCAGTTTTTTACTCGGTTTGGTGCTGGCATCTGCGGGGCTCGCGGTAACGGCGGGGAAAGACCCGTTATAATGAGCCCGATTTTAACCACAAGCCAAGTGCGCGCCGTTTCATGAGCGCGCCTTTTTATTTGGAGAACACTACATGCCGTCATTCGACGTGGTATCCGAACTGGACAAGCACGAAGTCACCAACGCCGTTGAAAACGCCGTCAAGGAACTCGACCGTCGGTATGACCTCAAGGGCAAGGGCAGTTTCGAGTTCAAGGAAAAGGACCTGACCGTCAACCTGACCGCCGAGGCCGATTTCCAGCTCGAGGCAATGATCGAAATCCTCAAGCTCGCGCTGGTCAAGCGCAAGATCGACGTACAGTGCCTTGAAGTGAAGGACGCCTACGCCTCGGGCAAGGTGATGAAGCAGGAAGCCGTGCTCAAGGAAGGCATCGACAAGGAATTGGCCAAGAAGATCGTTGCCCACATCAAGGACGCGAAGCTCAAGGTCCAGGCCGCCATCCAGGGCGAGCAGGTGCGGGTCACCGGCAAGAAGCGTGACGACTTGCAGGAAGCCATTGCGGCACTGCGGGGCAAGGAGTTCGGCATGCCGCTACAGTTCAATAACTTCCGCGACTGACCCCTCGGTTATAGGGAACACTGTGGCGACCGCTGGGCTGCGTAGCGGCCCCTTTGGTGGGTGCTGCGCCCCCAAGCGGGAGCAAGCTCCCTCGCCACAATTGCGTGCAACGGAAACAAGGAGAACACGATGGATTTGAACGCTGAAGTGGACCATCTGGTCAAGGCTTCCCAGGCCTGGATCCCGATGATCATGGAATACGGCAGCCGGGTGCTGCTGGCGCTCGTCACCCTGGTCATTGGCTGGTGGCTGATCAACAAGGTGACGCAGAAACTCGGGGCGCTGCTGGCCCTGCGTAACGCCGACCTCGCGCTGCAAGGGTTCATCAGTACCCTGGCAAACATCATCCTGAAGATTCTATTGATCGTCAGTGTCGCTTCGATGATCGGTATTGAAACCACCTCGTTCGTCGCGGCCATCGGTGCGGCAGGCTTGGCGATCGGCCTGGCCTTGCAGGGCAGCCTGGCGAATTTCGCCGGTGGCGTGCTGATCCTGCTGTTCCGTCCGTTTCGCATCGGTGACTGGATCGAAGCCCAAGGCGTGGCCGGTACGGTCGATAGCATCCAGATCTTCCACACCGTGATTCGTACCGGTGACAACAAGACCGTCATCGTGCCCAACGGCAATCTGTCGAACGGCATCATCACCAACACCAACCGCCAGCCGACCCGCAAGGTCGTGTTCGACGTCGGTGTGGATTACCAGGCCGACCTGCAAAAGGCCCGGGAAGTGTTGCTTGAGTTGGCCAAGGATGAACGCGTGCTGGCGGATCCAGCGCCTGAAGCAGTGATTTCCACCTTGGGCGACAGTGCGATCACGGTGTCGTTGCGTATTTGGGTCAAGACCGCAGACTACTGGAACGTCATGTTCATGCTCAATGAGCTGGCGCGGGATCGCTTGAAGGACGCGGGCATTGATATTCCGTTTCCACAACGAGTGATTCGGGTGGTTCAGGAAGGGCCGGCGCAATAACGACTTGAATATAACTTGGCACTGGAGTCAGGTTATATTTAGCTAGCTTGCTATTTAATAAGTTGTGTTAAAGCTGACATTGCAACGGACATAAAAAAACCGCTCACCTGGATCAGGTGAGCGGTTTTTGTTTGTTGCGGGTGCAGCTATCGAACTAGCACTGAATTACAAGATGCTCAGTGGGTATTCGACGATTACGCGGAAGTCATTGTTGTCGTTGCCGTTGATACCGTTATAGGCAGTGTTGGCACGGTAGAACGCGCTACGTACACGGAAAGACAGGTCCTTGGCTGGACCGCTTTGCAGAACATACTTGGTTTCGATGTCCCATTCGTGCTCTTTGCCTTCTTCGCCGCCAGTTTCGATGTTGTCACCGGTAACGTAACGAGTCATGAAGCTCAGGCCAGGAATGCCGTAGGTTTTCATGTTCAGGTCGTAGCGAGCCTGCCAGGAGCGCTCGTCCTGACCGTTGAAGTCGGAGTACTGGATGGAGTTGGCGAGGAAAATGGTACCGCCGCCGTCAACGCCGTACACGTAGCCGGTATCACCGGTGGAGCGCTGGTGAGCCAGGGTGAACTTGTGGGCACCGATGGCATAGGCTGCTGCGAGGGACCAGATGCGGTTGTCAACGTCGCCGCTGAGCTTCTGGCCTTGGTCCTGGCTGTCATAACCGTTGAAGTCGAAGTTCAGGGACTGATCTTCGTTGATCGGCAAGGTGTAGTTCAGGTTCAGGTATTTCTTTTTGTAGTGGTCTTCAACATCGGAAGCCGCTACGCCACCGACGAAGTTGTCGGTGAACTGGTAGGTTGCGCCAACGATGTCAGCGGATTTCAGGCCAAGGCCGTCATCACCCATGCCAGTTTGCGAGCTGATGGCGTTGAAACGACCTGCGGTCAGCTCCAGGCCTTTGATTTCTTTGCTGGTGATCAGGGTACCGGTGGCGACTTCTGGCAGCAGACGGCTGTCGTCAGTCGAGAAAACCGGGCTGGTAGTGAACTGGTTACCGTATTTCAGGACGGTGTCGGACAGACGGAATTTAACCGCGCCACCCACCTTTGATTGTGTGTCTTCCAGGTTGCCGTCGCTGTCACGAGCGAACAGACCGTTACCGGCACGACCGCTGCCGCCATCGATGCGAACGGTGCCAAATGCGAAGCCGTCAACGCCTACACCAACGGTACCTTGAGTGAAGCCCGACTCGTAAATGGCACGAGCGGCAACACCAGACTCTTCACGATAACTTTGTGCGGTGCTTGGGTTGTTCTTGAAATCACGGTTCATGTACAGCGCACGGGTCAGAACGGTCAAGCTCTGATCTTCGATAAAACCCTTGGATTCCTCTTGGGAGGATGCCATTGCGAACTGCGAGGTACTGGCCGATACAGCCAGTGCGATCATGCTCCACTTCATCACGCGCATCGTGATTTGCTCCTTTGGTTTTTAGAAGAGTACTGCCGTCCCACCTGTTTTTTTATCTGGGCGGCTCTTTCTTTTTGTGTCGGCGCAAACTTATATCACGTCGACATTCTTTGGCGATACTTGCCCATTCAACCTTCCAGCTTCTTTACGACCCTGTCGCCAATGGCTCGATCCATGTCGCATTTCAGCTGAGCCGAGGTGTGCGGAATGACAACTTCAAGTTGTTCTTTGATTCCACGCTTCGGTGTAAAGAGTCCGTGAGTCAAATCTTGAAGCTCCTGAGGGCAGCCTTGCCACTTTAATTCTCAGGCCTGCAGGTTCCGCTTCCGGCGGCTCCTGTAGACGATATGGGCATGAATGCAACAAGCATGCACAAACCCGGATTTCGTTGACATTTTTTTCACAATTTAGCTGCGGTTGCGGTGAAACCTCATGAAACCGGGCTCCAAAGGCCTTGTTTTAAATGGGGTTGACTGCCAGGCAGCTGTCATGTTTGAAACCGTTGGAACTCACGCGACAACCAAAAACGTTACCGGTTCACCCCTACAGTGGGTAAAACGCGGATGTCACGTGGACTGAGCGTAGACGCATTGTGCTGTTTTGGTGCAAAAAATCTTCAAGCTGTGCGAAAAGCGGACAGTCCTTATATCTGCTCGACGCAAAATGCGCCGTTACGGCACTCGGTGCACGGCATTGGTGCGCAGGGGCGGTGCGCAGTGAACGTTCCGCCGTTCACGGGTATGCTGGGCGCATGTGTCCAAGGTCGGCCGGTAGCGCCGCCAAATCGACACAATCATCAATGAGCGAGGAGTACGCGCGGTGTTTGCCTTAGATCCACGATTGCAACAAGACACATTGCCCATCGGCGATTTCCCGCTTTGCCGGTTGCTCTTGTCCAACGACTCGAACTACCCGTGGTTCATCCTCGTGCCGCGGCGGGACGATATCAGTGAATTGTTTCAATTGGATGACGCTGATCAACAGCAGCTGTGGAAAGAAACCACGACGCTGGCCGAGACGCTCAAGGACTCGTTCGACGCCGATAAACTGAACGTTGCAACCTTGGGTAACGTTGTCAGTCAATTGCACATGCATGTAATCGTGCGCAAGCGGGACGATGCCGCCTGGCCGGCGCCGGTGTGGGGCAAGCATCCGGCACAGCCTTATGATGCAGGGCAGGTCGCGGCCATTCGCGAACGCTTGCGAGCGGTCCTGACCGATGATTTCAAGTTCCTGGAGGGCTGAACCATGAACCTTGAAGAGCGTGTAACCGACCTTGAAAGCCGCCTGGCATTCCAGGACGACACCATCCAGGCGTTGAACGACGTGCTGGTGGAGCAACAGCGAATCGTCGAGCGTCTGCAACTGCAGATGGCGGCGCTGCTCAAGCGCCAGGAGGAGATGGCTGGGCAGTTCGAGTCTTTCGAAGAAGAAGCGCCGCCTCCCCATTACTGACGAACCCGAACCACGGGCACAAAAAAAACCGCGAGCAGCCAGGCTGCATCGCGGTTTTTTTACGCCTGGATCAGCGGCGCGGCAGCGCGGCGATCACGTCTTCGGCTTGCAGGCCCTTGTCGCGATGCATGACCGAGAACTCCACGCGCTGGCCCTCGACCAGGACGCGGTGGCCTTCGCCACGAATGGCCCGGAAATGGACAAAAATGTCATCGCCGGAATCACGGGAGATGAAACCGAACCCCTTGGACGTGTTGAACCACTTCACCGTGCCGGTATCGCGGTTGGACATGTCGTAGTTTTGCGGTGCGGCGGACGGCGACGACTTCTTGTAGAAGCTGACGGCCAAGTGCAGCAGTACGGCGAGCAATGCCGCCGCCAGGCTGGACAGGATGGCGGGTTGGCCGCCGATTTCCGGCATGGGCGCCAGCAGGGTCAGGGTTTGCAAGGCAACGGCCAGTACCAGCAGGGCACTGACAAGGTTTTGCAGTTGATGACGTGGACCTTTGTTCCAGTAAGGGATAACGGGTGCCAGTGTCAGGTTGAGCAGGCCGAAAAAGGCCAGGTAAAGCGCGTCGGGATGTTGCAGGTAAGGTGTGGCTTCGGAACCCAGGCTAGGGATGAAGGACAGCAGCAGGGCAGCTGCGCCCATTAGCAAGTGGACGATTTTCAACATTTTGATTGGCTCACGGTTAAGACAGATCACAAGGAAGAGCTGATCGGGGGCGGTTCGCTCCAGAACAATGAGAGGCGTAGTAATACGTACCCGAATCAGCCTATGCGCGACGCCCGGAAAAATAGGCGTAGCGACACACTGCCTATTTAACAGCAAAGCCCGAGCCTTCTCAAACGTGTTGCTGGCGTGCCGGACGCTGTTCGTCGGCGGAGCGGCTGCGGGCTCCAGAAGATGCCACGTGAATAAGGATTCGATTTCAGGTTTTTCCGGAACCGCCCGCCATCCCGGCTTGTCGGTTCAGGACGGCTGGCGATTTGTCGCAGGCCTCAGGCGGCGACACCCGCTAGAGTGAAATGACCGCTGTCGAATTCATCACGTCAGGAGATCAAACCACATGGCCATTGATATCGGTATCAGCGAAGAAGACCGCAAGTCCATTGTCGACGGGCTTTCACGCTTGTTGTCTGACACCTATGTGCTGTACCTCAAGACCCACAATTTCCACTGGAACGTTACCGGTCCGATGTTCCGGACGCTGCACCTGATGTTCGAGGAGCAATACAACGAGTTGGCGCTGGCGGTTGACCTGATCGCCGAGCGAATCCGTGCGCTCGGCTTCCCAGCACCCGGTGCTTACTCGGTATATGCGCGCTTGTCGTCCATAAAGGAAGAAGAGGGTGTGCCTGGCGCCGAGGACATGATCCGGCAATTGGTCGAAGGGCAGGAAGCAGTGACTCGCACGGCCCGTGGCATCTTTCCTTTATTGGACAAGGTCAGCGACGAACCCACCGCCGACCTGCTGACCCAGCGCATGCAGGTCCATGAAAAAACCGCCTGGATGCTGCGTTCGTTGCTGGAGGATAAGTAAGCCACGCCCAGGCGATGGTGTTGCCGTTGGCATCATCGCCTGGGCGTCAGGTTCCAGGGCTGCGTAATTTGTCGCCAGTCTTCTGTCGGCTTGTCCTACGTTGATGGTCAAAAAGTCATCTGGAACTGGCGAGCCCGTTGAGCTTCCATAGAGCCACAGATCGGTTGTTCCGACTGAGGCTCGTATGGCAAAGGAGTGTCAACGGTATGATTCAAGGAAAAGAACCCCGGGAAGATGGGTGTGGACGCTTGCAGTCTATCCGCGTCGACCCGTTCGTCAGGGGTTTCAATATGCAACTGGCCCGTCCCCTGGCCCGCTCTATCCGGCTCAATGGGTTCGCCACCTGCCTGCGGCTGGAGCAGGTCTATTGGGATATTCTCGGCGACATGGCGCACCTCAACAGTTGCTCCATCAGCACCTTGCTGTCCCATGTGGACAGGGAGGTACACCTGCGCCATGGCGGCGTGCGCAATTTCAGCGGGCTGGTGCGTGTTGTCTGCGTTGTTCACAGTTTGAAGGACGCCGGGATGGAGCATGGTGGGGCGTAGGAGCTGCCGAAGGCTGCGATCTTTTGATCTTGATCTTGACTCTTCGCTTGTGACTCAAGTGTCTGGGGCAAGATCGCAGCCTCGTTGCACTCGTCAGCTCCTACACGCGGTCTTACGGCTGCACAGGCCGCATTTAATGGATATAATCCCGCTCTTTGCCGCAAAGCCCCGCTTTTGCGCGAGTAACCTGATCGCCGAGACAACCCCCATGCCGATGTACGACTATCAATGTGCTTCCTGTGGTCATCAGATGGAAGCCATTCAAAAGATCAGCGCGGCACCGCTGGTCGACTGCCCTGCCTGCCAGGCACCAGAACTGAAAAAGATGCTATCCATGCCTGGTTTCCGCCTCGGTGGCACCGGCTGGTATGAAACCGACTTCAAGACCGGCGCCAAGAAGAACCTGGCCGGTGGCGACAAGGCTGATTGAGTTGAATACGCGCGAGTTCTTGCACGGGCAGGGCCTCCAACCGAATGTCGAATTACGAGAAGTGAAACCACTACCATGATGCGCAGCCATTATTGCGGCCAACTGAACGAAAGCCTGGAAGGCCAGGAAGTTACTCTTTGCGGATGGGTTCATCGTCGCCGTGACCATGGCGGGGTGATTTTCCTCGATATCCGTGATCGTGAAGGCCTGGCCCAGGTGGTGTTCGATCCGGACCGCGCTGAAACCTTCGCCACCGCCGACCGCGTGCGCAGCGAATACGTCGTCAAGATCACCGGCAAGGTGCGCCTGCGCCCGGCCGGCGCCGGCAATGCCAACATGGCGTCCGGCATGATCGAAGTGCTGGGTTATGAGCTGGAAGTGCTCAACGAAGCGGAAACCCCGCCGTTCCCGCTCAATGAATACTCCGACGTCGGTGAAGAAACGCGCCTGCGCTACCGCTTCATCGATCTGCGTCGCCCGGAAATGGCCGAGAAGCTGCGCCTGCGTTCGCGCATGACCACCAGCATCCGTCGCTACCTGGATGAAAACGGCTTCCTCGATGTCGAGACGCCGATCCTGACCCGCGCCACGCCGGAAGGCGCCCGCGACTACCTGGTGCCGAGCCGTACCCACCCCGGCAGTTTCTTTGCCTTGCCGCAGTCGCCGCAGCTGTTCAAGCAACTGCTGATGGTGGCCGGGTTCGATCGCTACTACCAGATCGCCAAGTGCTTCCGCGACGAAGACCTGCGTGCCGACCGTCAGCCTGAGTTCACCCAGATCGACATCGAGACCAGCTTCCTCGATGAAAAAGACATCATGGGCCTGACCGAAGGCATGATCCGCAACCTGTTCAAGGAAGTGCTGGACCTGGAATTCGGTGAGTTCCCGCACATGACCCTCGAAGAGGCCATGCGCCGCTACGGTTCCGACAAGCCTGACCTGCGTAACCCGCTGGAACTGGTGGACGTGGCCGACCAGCTCAAGGATGTCGAGTTCAAGGTGTTCAGCGGTCCTGCAAACGACCCGAAATGCCGTGTTGCCGCCCTGCGCGTACCAGGCGGTGCGAGCATGCCACGCAGCAAGATCGACGATTACACCAAGTTCGTGGGTATCTACGGTGCCCGCGGCCTGGCGTACATCAAGGTCAACGAGCGCGCCAAGGGCGTTGAAGGCCTGCAGTCGCCAATCGTGAAGAACATCCCCGAAGCCAACCTCAACGTGATCCTCGATCGTGTTGGCGCGGTCGATGGCGACATCGTGTTCTTCGGCGCCGACAAGGCCAAGATCGTCAGCGAAGCCTTGGGTGCGCTGCGGATCAAGGTCGGTCACGACCTGGAGCTGCTCACTTGCGAGTGGGCGCCGATGTGGGTCGTGGACTTCCCGATGTTCGAAGAAAACGATGACGGCAGCTTCTCCGCGTTGCACCACCCGTTCACCGCGCCGAAGTGCTCGCCTGAAGAGCTGGAGGCCAACCCGGCCGGCGCACTTTCCCGGGCCTACGACATGGTCCTGAACGGCACCGAGCTGGGTGGCGGTTCGATCCGTATCCACCGCAAGGAAATGCAACAGGCGGTGTTCCGTCTGCTGGGCATCAGCGAAGCCGAGCAGGAAGAGAAGTTCGGCTTCCTGCTGGACGCCCTGAAATACGGCGCCCCGCCCCACGGTGGCCTGGCCTTCGGCCTGGATCGCCTGGTGATGTTGATGACCGGCGCCCAGTCGATCCGCGAAGTGATCGCGTTCCCGAAAACCCAGAGCGCGGCCGATGTCATGACCCAGGCGCCTGGCGTCGTGGACGCCAAGGCGTTGCGCGAGTTGCACATCCGCCTGCGTGAACAGCCAAAGGCTGAGTAAGGCTGGCACCTGAGAGGGCGCATCTTCGGATGCGCCTTTTCGTTGGGGTCGATATTTCTGATTGCCGCCACTGCGCAAGCGCAGGGCGGGCAATGTTCCAGAGCGAAACGGAGCGAGTTATGGCAGGTCATTCCAAGTGGGCGAACATCAAGCACCGCAAAGAACGTCAGGATGCCAAGAGAGGCAAGATTTTCACCAAGTGGATCCGTGAGCTGACGGTCGCGGCCCGCCAGGGTGGCGGTGATCCGGGTTCCAACCCGCGCTTGCGCCTGGCGCTGGATAAGGCGCTGGGCGCGAACATGAGTCGCGACATCATCGACCGGGCCATCGCCCGTGGCGCTGGCGCCACCGAGGCCGACAACGTTGAAGAGCTGACCTATGAAGGCTACGGCCCAGGCGGCGTGGCGGTGATGGTCGAGTGCATGACCGACAACCGCAACCGCACCGCCGCGGCCGTGCGTCACGCCTTCAGCAAATGCGGCGGCAACCTGGGCACCGATGGCTCGGTAGCCTACCTGTTCGAGCGCAAAGGGCAGATCAGCTTTGCGCCGGGCGTCGACGAGGATGCGCTGACCGAAGCGGCCCTCGAAGCCGATGCCGACGACGTGGTCAGCCATGAAGACGGTTCGTTCGACGTGTTCACCTCGTTCGCCAGCTTCTACGCCGTGCGCAACGCCCTGGAGGCGGCCGGTTTTGCGCCTGCGGACGCGGAAATCGTCATGCAGCCGACCACCAGCGCCGAACTCGACCTGGAAGGCGCCGAGAAGGTACTCAAGCTGATCGACATGCTGGAAGACCTGGATGACGTGCAGAACGTTTATTCCAATGCCGATATTCCGGAGTCGGTGGCTGAACAGCTGGGTTGAGAAGGCCTGTTCAACTAATGACGATTGCCAATGACCAACCTGTGGAGCGAGCTTGCTCGCGATAGCGATACATCAGTCAACACAGTGCTTGCTGACCCGACGCCATCGCGAGCAAGCTCGCTCCCGCAGGTCTGGATAACTCCCCTTCAAACCGCAGGCGCTATGACTTTAATCCTTGGTATCGACCCCGGTTCGCGCATCACCGGCTACGGTGTGGTTCGCGATACCGGGCGCGGCTGCGTGTATGTCGCCTCCGGATGCATCCGCACCGGTGCGGGTGAGCTGCATGAACGCTTGCAGATCGTTTATCGCGGCGTGCGCGAAGTCATCCAGACCTACGGCCCCGTGACCATGGGCATCGAAAAGGTCTTCATGGCCCGTAACGCCGATTCAGCCTTGAAACTTGGGCAGGCCCGAGGCGCGGCGATTGTGGCTGGGGCCGAGGAAAACCTGGAGATCGCCGAGTACACCGCGACCCAGGTCAAGCAGGCGGTCGTCGGAACCGGTGCGGCGAACAAGGAGCAGGTGCAAATGATGGTGATGCACTTGTTGAAATTGGTCAGCAAGCCGCAGATCGACGCCTCCGACGCCCTGGCCATCGCCATTTGCCATGCCCATACCCGCTCCAGTCTGTTGCCCCATGGCTTGGGAGCCGCACGCAGTCGTGGCGGGCGCCTGCGTCTCTGATAGCATCAGCGCTTCATTCATGAGCCCGAGCCTGTTGCGCCTGTATCGTCGGCCTTTATGCTCGGGTTGTTATTCGCCAGCCGGTGGCTGGACAACGCCCAAGGATCTGAAACGTGATTGGACGCTTGCGCGGCACCCTGGCTGAAAAACAGCCGCCGCACCTGATTCTGGATGTAAACGGCCTGGGCTATGAGCTCGAAGTGCCCATGACCACGCTGTATCGCCTGCCGTCGGTCGGCGAGCCGCTGACCCTGCACACCCATTTGGTCGTGCGCGAGGATGCGCAGTTACTCTATGGGTTCGTTGGCAAGCGCGAGCGGGATTTCTTCCGCGAGTTGATCCGTCTCAATGGCGTCGGTCCTAAACTGGCCCTGGCCTTGATGTCGAGCCTGGAAGTCGATGAACTGATTCGTTGCGTGCAGTCCCAGGACACCTCGGCCCTGACCAAGGTGCCGGGCGTGGGCAAGAAAACCGCCGAGCGCCTGCTGGTAGAACTCAAGGATCGCTTCAAGGCCTGGGAGGCGGTGCCGGCGATGTTCGCGTTGGTACCAAACCAGCCGGATGCGCCTGCGCCTGCGGTTAGCGCTGAAAACGATGCGGTCACCGCGCTGATTTCCTTGGGCTACAAGCCGCAGGAAGCCAGCAAGGCGATTTCCGCGATCAAGGAAAAAGGCCTGAGCACCGAAGACATGATTCGCCGTGCCCTGAAGGGAATGATTTAAGTGATTGAAGCTGACCGCCTGATCGCCGCCACGGGCGCCCCCCGTGACCGCGAGGAAATCCAGGACCGCGCCATTCGTCCTGTCAGCCTGGCCGATTACATCGGTCAACCGACCGTGCGCGAGCAGATGGAGCTGTTCATCCAGGCTGCCCGTGGGCGCAGCGAGTCGCTCGACCACACCTTGATCTTCGGCCCGCCGGGCTTGGGCAAGACCACCCTGGCCAATATCATCGCCCAGGAAATGGGGGTGTCGATCAAGAGCACGTCCGGGCCGGTGCTCGAGCGACCGGGCGACCTGGCGGCGCTTTTGACCAACCTTGAACCTCATGACGTACTCTTCATCGACGAAATCCATCGGCTGTCGCCAATCGTCGAAGAAGTGCTGTACCCGGCCATGGAAGATTTCCAGCTCGACATCATGATCGGCGAAGGGCCGGCGGCGCGTTCCATCAAGCTCGACCTGCCACCCTTCACCCTGGTGGGGGCCACCACCCGCGCCGGCATGCTGACCAACCCGCTGCGTGACCGATTCGGTATCGTCCAGCGCCTGGAGTTCTACAACAACGCCGACCTGGCGACGATTGTCAGCCGCTCGGCCGGCATCCTCGGCTTGCCGCTGGACCCGGACGGCGCCTACGAAGTCGCCCGTCGGGCCCGCGGTACGCCGCGGATCGCCAACCGCCTGCTGCGCCGGGTCCGGGACTTTGCCGAAGTCCGGGCCAAGGGCCATATCACCAAGCCGATCGCCGACCTGGCGCTGAACCTGCTGGACATTGACGAGCGGGGCTTCGATCACCAGGACCGGCGCCTGCTGTTGACCATGATCGAGAAATTCGACGGTGGCCCGGTGGGTGTGGACAGCCTGGCCGCCGCCATCAGCGAAGAGCGTCATACGATTGAAGATGTGCTGGAGCCGTACCTGATCCAACAGGGCTATATCATGCGCACCCCGCGCGGGCGCGTGGTGACGCGGCATGCTTATCTGCACTTCGGCTTAAACATCCCGACACGAATGGGCGAGATGCCGGTGGTAGACGAGTTCCTCGATGCGGTAGACGATTGAACGCGCTTTGTACGACGACTTTTTTCCGGTTGGTGCTGTCCCAGACCACGCCTGGAGCGTCAATGCGTTCGAGAATGAAAAAACAGTTGCCTGGCCGATTGGCAACCTGAGGAGTAAGCACTAGAGTATGCGCGCGCAAAACGGGCTGGAGTCGTTCGCACATCGCTGTCGCGTTTATTACGAGGACACCGATGCCGGCGGCATCGTTTACTACGTCAATTACCTCAAGTTTATGGAACGGGCTCGAACCGAACGGCTGCGGGAACTGGGTTTCGCCCAATCCGCGCTGGCAGGGGAGGACCTGTTATTCGTCGTGCATTCCAGCGAAGCGCGTTATCACGCGCCGGCGCGACTGGACGATGAGCTTGTGGTGACTGCCGATGTCATCGAGTTGAACCGCGTCAGCCTGCGCTTCAAGCAGCAGGTCAGGCGCGCTGCGGATAATGTGCTGCTCTGCGAAGGGCAGTTTTTGGTGGCCTGTGTGCGCACCCATAGTTTGAAACCCCGGGCCATTCCCGAAGCTCTACGTGCGGCCTTTGCCGGCGTGAGCGGCGCGGGTACACACTCAGAGCAGGAGATAAAGCGTGGAAGCTAACGTCGTCGACCATTCCTCCATGTGGAGCCTGGTCAGCAATGCCAGCGTCGTGGTGCAACTGGTAATGCTGACCCTGGTAGCCGCATCGGTGACCTCGTGGATCATGATCTTTCAGCGCAGCAACATGCTGCGCGCCGGTCGCCGTGCCCTGGAGAGCTTCGAAGAGCGCTTCTGGTCCGGCATCGACCTGTCCAAGCTGTACCGCCAGGCCGGCAGCAATCCGGACCCGGATTCGGGCGTCGAGCAGATCTTCCGCGCCGGTTTCAAGGAATTCTCCCGTCTGCGCCAGCAGCCCGGTGTGGATCCTGAAGCGGTCATGGAAGGCGTGGCCCGTGCCATGCGCGTCGCCATTTCCCGCGAGGAAGAAAAACTTGAACAGGGCCTGCCGTTCCTGGCGACCGTCGGTTCGGTCAGCCCGTACATCGGCCTGTTCGGTACCGTGTGGGGGATCATGAACTCCTTCCGTGGCCTGGCATCCGCCCAGCAAGCGACCCTGGCTACCGTGGCCCCGGGTATCGCCGAGGCGCTGATCGCCACCGCCATCGGCCTGTTCGCGGCGATCCCGGCCGTTATCGCCTACAACCGCTTCGCTGCCCGCAGCGAAACGCTGACCAGCCGCTACTACACGTTCGCCGATGAATTCCAGGCGATCCTGCACCGCAAAGTGCACACCAGCGAAGAATAAGCAGGTATTTCCCGATGGCTTTAATCGCTCGAGCCCGAAACAAGCGCAAGCCGGTTGCCGAGATGAACGTGGTGCCCTACATCGACGTGATGCTGGTACTGCTGGTCATCTTCATGGTGACCGCGCCGATGCTCAATCAGGGCGTGAAGGTCGATCTGCCCAAGGTTTCCAGCGAAGCCTTGCCGCAGGACAACAACACCCAGGTCCTGACCATTTCGATCAAGGCTGACAAGACCTATTACTGGAACCTTGGCAGCGAAGTCGACACCGAGAAACAGCAGGACCGGGCCATGACCCTGCCGCAGATGACCGACGCGGTGACCAAGATCATTCGTGTTGGCAACGATGCCGGCAAGCGCACCCAGGTGTTCATTCGCGGCGACAAGACCGTCGACTACGGTGCCGTGATGGGCGCCATGGGCGGCCTGCAGAAAGCCGGGGTTGGTAACGTTGGCTTGATCACTGAGGCGCCCTGATGCAGCAACAGCGAGAGCCGTCCGCCTCGGAAAGCTACTTCTGGCCTAGTGTCCTTGCCATCGGCCTGCATGTGCTGGTGTTCGGCATGCTGTTCGTCAGCTTTGCCATGACCCCGGAATTGCCGCCGGCCAAGCCGATCGTGCAGGCGACCCTTTACCAGCTCAAGTCGAAGAGCCAGGCCACGACGCAGACCAACCAGAAGCTTGCCGGCGAAGCGAAGAAATCCGCCGCGCGCCAGACTGAAGTCGAGCAGATGGAGCAGAAGAAGGTCGAGCAGGAAGCCGTGAGGGCCGCGGAACAAAAGAAAGAAGAAGCTGCTCAAAAGGCCGAAGAAGCGAAGAAGGCCGACGAGGCGAAGAAAGCGGACGAGGCTAAAAAGGCAGACGAAGCCAAGAAAGCCGACGACGCGAAGAAAGCCGCCGAAGCCAAGAAGGCAGAAGAGAAACAATTGGCTGATATAGCCAAGAAGAAAGCCGAAGAAGAAGCCAAGAAAGCCGCTGAAGAAGAGGCCAAGAAAGCCGCCGCTGAAGAAGCGAAGAAAAAGATTGTCGAGGACGCGAAGAAAAAAGCGGCCGAAGACGCCAAGAAGAAAGCTGAAGCTGAAGAGGCGAAAAAGAAAGTCGCCGAAGACGCGAAGAAGAAAGCCGCCGCCGACGCCGCCAAGAAAAAGGCCCAGGACGCAGCGCGTAAGTCCGCCGAAGAGAAAAAGGCCCAGGCCTTGGCAGATTTGCTTTCCGACACGCCGGAGCGCCAGCAGGCATTGGCCGACGAGCAGGGCGATGAAGTCGCCGGCAGTTTCGACGATCTGATTCGTGCCCGTGCGGCGGAAGGCTGGGCTCGTCCACCTTCGGCGCGCAAAGGCATGACAGTTGTATTGCAAATCGGCATGTTGCCCGACGGTACGGTTACCTCGGTCAGCGTGGCCAAGTCCAGTGGCGATGGTCCGTTCGACGCTTCGGCGGTCGCGGCGGTCAAGAACATTGGGCGGTTGACGGAAATGCAAGGAATGAAGCCGAGCGATTTTGCTCCCTATCGTTCGTTCAAGATGACATTCACACCTGAGGATCTAGCCTTGTGAGAAACCTTCTTCGATCAATGCTTGTCGTTATCTGCTGCCTGGCAGGGATAGCGATGGCAGAGGAAAAGAACATCCTGGTCACCAGCGGCAGCGACCGGGCCACCCCGATCGCCGTCGTACCGTTCGGTTGGCAGGGCGGCAGCGTCCTGCCCGACGACATGGCGGAAATCATCGGCAACGACCTGCGCAACTCCGGTTACTATGCGCCGATTCCGAAGCAGAACATGATCGGCCTGCCAACCCAGGCCAGCGAAGTCATCTACCGTGACTGGAAGGCCCTGGGCGCCCAGTACATCATGGTCGGCAGCATCGTTCCGGCGGGCGGTCGCCTGCAGGTGCAATACGCCCTGTTCAATGTCGCCACCGAACAGCAAGTGCTGACCGGTAGCGTATCGGGCAGCGTTGACCAACTGCGTGACATGGCGCATTACATCGCCGACCAGTCGTTCGAAAAGCTCACCGGCATCAAGGGTGCGTTCTCTACGCGTATGCTTTACGTGACGGCTGAGCGCTTCTCCGAGAACAACACCCGCTACACCCTGCAGCGTTCCGACTATGACGGCGCCCGAGCGGTGACGTTGCTGCAATCGCGCGAGCCGATCCTGTCGCCGCGTTTTGCGCCTGACGGCAAGCGTATCGCCTATGTCTCGTTCGAGCAGAAGCGTCCACGTATTTTCGTGCAGCACATCGACACCGGTCGTCGTGAGCAGATCACCAATTTCGAAGGCCTGAACGGCGCGCCAGCCTGGTCGCCGGACGGTTCGCGCCTGGCGTTCGTACTGTCCAAGGACGGTAACCCGGACGTCTACGTGATGAACCTGGCGTCTCGTTCGATCTCGCGCGTGACCAACGGCCCGGGCATCAACACCGAACCGTTCTGGGGCAAGGATGGCTCGACCATCTACTTCACCTCCGACCGTGGCGGCAAGCCGCAGATCTACAAGACCAGCGCTGGTGGCGGTGGTGCCGAACGCGTGACTTTCGTCGGTAACTACAACGCCAACCCTAAACTGTCGGCGGACGAAAAGACCCTGGTCATGATCCATCGCCAGGATGGTTTCACCAATTTCAAGGTGGCGGCCCAGGATTTGCAGCGCGGAAGCGTAAAAATCCTCACTGATAGCACTCTGGACGAGTCACCTACTGTTGCGCCCAACGGCACCATGGTAATCTACGCCACCCGCCAGCAGGGCCGGGGAGTCTTGATGCTCGTGTCCATTAATGGACGCGTGAGGCTCCCGCTTCCTACCGCTCAAGGCGAAGTCAGAGAACCGTCCTGGTCCCCTTACCTGAACTGACGCGGCGCAATACGTTTTACTTAACACACTGGGGTTCATTAGGAGTTTCACGATGGAAATGCTGAAGTTTGGTAAATTTGCTGCGCTGGCTCTGGCCATGGCTGTAGCTGTAGGTTGCTCGTCCAAAGGCGGCGACAACGCCGGTGAAGGCGCTGTTGATCCAAACGCTGGTTACGGCGCTAACACCGGTGCAGTTGACGGCTCCATGAGCGAAGAAGCTGCTCTGCGCGCAATCACCACCTTCTACTTCGAATACGACAGCTCGGACCTGAAGCCAGAAGCCATGCGCGCTCTGGACGTTCACGCCAAAGACCTGAAAGCAAACGGCGCTCGCGTTGTTCTGGAAGGCAACACCGACGAACGTGGTACTCGTGAGTACAACATGGCACTGGGCGAGCGTCGTGCGAAAGCCGTTCAACGCTACCTGGTACTGCAAGGTGTTTCCCCAGCTCAGCTGGAACTGGTTTCCTACGGCGAAGAGCGTCCAGTTGCTACCGGCAACGACGAGCAGTCCTGGGCTCAAAACCGTCGCGTCGAACTGCGTAAGTAATTCGTCATGCGAACGTGCCGTCGTGCTGTAACTGTTCTGGCTCTCAGCCTCGCGCCGCTTGCGGCGTGGGCTGCGGTTCCTGTGGTCGATAACGATGCCGGCTATAACAATAGCGGGAGCAGTTATCCGCCTGCAGGTTACGGTACGAACGGCGCCTATGCCGGGGGAGGGGTTTCGGCCCCTGTCTCGGCACAGGGCCAGCTGTTCAACCAACTGCAGCAAATGCAGGATCAGATCTCGCGCCAACAAGGTGTGATTGAAGAACTGCAAAATGATATTTCGCGCATGAAGCAGGAAAACCTGGAGCGATACCAGGATCTTGATCGGCGCATAGGAACCGGCGTTGCACCTGCCGCGACTCCTGAGAATTCTCCAGCCGGTGGCGATCTGAACGCCCCCGGTGCAGCCGCAGGCGCTGGGGCGAGTGCTCCAGCAGCACCTGCTGCCGGTGGCGAGCCGGCTGATCCAGCGAAGGAAAAGCTCTACTACGATGCTGCCTTCGACTTGATCAAGGCCAAGGATTTCGACAAGGCCAGCCAGGCCTTTGCCGCTTTCCTGCGCAAATACCCAAACAGCCAGTACGCGGGCAACGCCCAATACTGGCTGGGTGAGGTGAACCTGGCCAAGGGTGACCTGCAAGGTGCCGGCCAGGCATTCGCCAAGGTTTCGCAACTGTATCCCAAGCACGCCAAGGTGCCGGATTCGCTGTACAAGCTGGCTGACGTAGAGCGCCGCCTCGGTCACACCGACAAGGTAAAGGGCATTCTGCAGCAGGTGGTGGCCCAGTATCCGGGGACATCCGCCGCTCAGTTGGCCCAGCGCGATCTGCAGCGCATGTAAGGCTGTTTGAACCCGCTTGGAAGAAACCCGCGCCTGTCGCGGGTTTTTTCGTTAGAATTCACGCCCTTTTTATGAAACACGCTTCTTGGGATCTACGCGTTGGCGGGGTTCCTTGAGGTGCCTGACGGAGGCGGACAGCCTGTTTAGCTGTTACGCCCGTGGCGACTATGCAAGACACATTGAGAATTACCGAAGTTTTTTACTCGTTGCAGGGTGAAACGCGAACGGCCGGGCTGCCCACTGTTTTTGTGCGTCTTACCGGTTGCCCATTGCGTTGCCAATACTGCGACAGTGCCTACGCCTTCAATGGCGGCACCTTGCGCACCCTCGACGATCTCCTCGAACAAGTGGCCGGCTTCCGTCCGCGTTATGTTTGCGTCACGGGGGGTGAGCCATTGGCGCAGCCCAATGCCATCCCCTTGCTCAAGCAATTGTGCGATGCAGGCTATGAGGTTTCCCTGGAAACCAGTGGCGCGCTGGATATATCGGCGGTCGATCCGCGGGTCAGCCGCGTCGTGGACCTCAAGACTCCTGGTTCGAAAGAAGCCCACCGCAACCGCTATGAGAACATCGAGCTGCTGACGCCCAACGATCAGGTCAAGTTCGTCATCTGTTCGCGGGAAGACTACGACTGGGCGGTGTCCAAGCTGATCCAGTACGGTCTGGACCAACGGGCTGGCGAGGTGCTGTTTTCCCCTAGTCACCACGACCTGAATGCTCGGGAGCTGGCGGACTGGGTGGTGGCGGATAACTTGCCGGTGCGCCTGCAACTGCAACTGCACAAATATCTTTGGAACGACGAGCCGGGGCGCTGACATGACTGAACAATTAACCACTCCAGAAAAGCGCGCGGTCATCCTGCTGTCGGGCGGCCTGGATTCGGCCACGGTCGTAGCCATGGCCCGCGCCGAAGGCTATCGCTGCTACACCATGAGTTTCGACTATGGCCAGCGCCACCGTGCCGAGTTGCACGCCGCCGAGCGGGTCGCCCGAGACCTGGGCGTTGTCGAGCACAAGGTGATCGGCCTGAACCTCAACGGCATCGGCGGTTCCGCCCTGACTGACAGTTCCATTGATGTTCCCGAGGCGCCGAGTGAAGGCATTCCGGTGACTTATGTGCCGGCGCGCAACACGGTGTTCCTGTCCCTGGCGCTGGGTTGGGCCGAAGTGCTGGGTGCCCGTGACATTTTCATCGGTGTCAACGCGGTGGATTATTCCGGCTATCCGGATTGCCGTCCGGAGTTTGTCGAGGCCTTCGAACGCATGGCGAATCTGGCGACCAAGGCCGGCGTAGAGGGGCAGGGTTTCCGGATCCAGGCGCCTCTGCAGAACCTCAGCAAGGCTGACATCGTCAGGGCAGGGGTGAAGCTTGGGGTGGATTATGGCCTTACTGTTTCGTGTTATCAGGCCGACGATCAGGGCCGCGCTTGCGGCAAATGCGACAGCTGCCGCCTGCGTGCCGAAGGCTTCGCGGCGGCGGGTGTGAGCGATCCAACCCCTTATTTTTGATTTATTTCAAATTAAGTGTTGAATAGTCCTTAGAAATCAGTATTATACGCGCCACCACACAGCGGGTCGTTAGCTCAGTTGGTAGAGCAGTTGGCTTTTAACCAATTGGTCGTAGGTTCGAATCCCACACGACCCACCATTTTCTGTAGTTTTAAAAATCTGGAAGGCCCACGAAAGTGAGGATTTCCGGATTTTTTTTTGCCTGAAATAAAGTGCGCCCGCCCGTGCACGAAAAGCCAGCAGCCTGTCGGGGGCAGTTGCAGAGCGACCGTACGCCAACTCTGCTACCTGTCGAAGGAAGCCGCGCTCTCGATTTGATCGAGTCTTTTAGCCCCTTTTCTCGCCCGACGCAGAGCGGTGAACGCTCGGGATCAATGCTTCCCATGCGAGCCAGCGCCCTGCGTGGATCTGCCATGAGGGTACCCGGCAGCTCCACTCCTCTTGTGGTTTCCTGGCGAATATGGGTAACCGGGGTTTCCGTGCAACTTTGCTATTGAGCGTGCTGACGCAGAACTTCGAGTAACTCTTCAGCTCCTTGAGTTCGAGTGAGAGCATGTCTTTTGGGCATAACAACAGCACGTCTCCAAAGGAATACAACTGGAACGCCTCGATTTCTATTTTTTGCGAATCACGCTGACGCGTTTTCCACATCGTGGCATCCAAGTCTTGCAGCTTGATATCGTCTGGCAAGGCGTAGCGCTCCACCGTTTGTTGGCGAACCGATAATCCTCCTGCCGCGATGTAGGTTATCTGGCTCAAACTGCCTGGCGAGAGCAATGTGAAGGCGCAAAAAGCGAAGACCATCGCCACCAGGCCATTAAAGGTCCGCCGGTAGATATCCCCCTTGAAACAATAAAATACGATGACCGGTAACAGAGTGAAGATGAGTGTCATCCAGGACAGACCCGCTACGTAGGGAACTGTGTCGGGCGTTTCCCTCTCCATGTGCGAACGTATCGTCAAAAGGATTGGAAAGGCTGCGAAGATCACCGTCAGGAATATGGAAAGCGAGAGCACGGTGACGAGTCCGAATTCTTTGCGAGCCTGTACCCACGACAGTAGTCGTTGCCATTTTTCTTTTACGCAGCGCCGTGCGGACGCGGTCTTTTTTCCGCATTCGTGCACTAAGGCGTGCCATTTTTTCATCCAGGCTTTCGGCGGGCGGGTTGCCTTATGCGTTGAAAGCCTCTTCTTTTTTGCCTGTTTGCTGGCTTCCAGACGTTTCAAGCGGGCACGATCCAGCCTGGCTTGGACAAGTGTGCTTTTTCTGACAATTCGCTTGAATGGTGTGACGGCGTACATGAGCCAGCACACCACGAAGACGATCAGGAGCAACGCGATGAAAGTCTCCCAGGCGCCCAATGGTATGGGCGGGAAAAAGGTGGCCCAGATGAAGGCGCTAAACCCCACCACGGTCAGGACCGTCAGATAAAACAGAACCCTCGGTTGGTTGTCCTTCAAGTTAGAAAAAAGCAGAACGGAGCAGCCGAACATCCACGTGGTTCCCCCGAGGATGAATAGATATGAAAGCATCAGTAGCAGGACCAGCACGACCCAGACCAATAAAGCAGACTTCACATCGATCGACGGCATGAAGAGATCGATACGTCCAATCGTGCGGGTGTAAAGATACAGCGTGACGAACCCTAAACCTGTCGCGAGCAGGCCGAAAGTGACTGTAATTTGAGTCCAGTAGTCAAGAATGCGTTTGACGGTTTGCTTGAGCACTTCAGCGAAGGTTCTGTCAGGTGTAACGGACAAGGCGTAGCTCCCTTACGAGGTAAAAATTCCTGGCAGGTATAGTAGCGCCAAGACTCGCCAGTTAACGCTCCGGGGTTTAACTAGCCTCAATTCAACGGATGTGCTGTGCGTAATGTTTCGGATTCAGGCGCAACACCATTCCCATCATCAACACCATGACCGCCATGAGCGACCACCAGGCCCACTCGAAGCTCCCCAATCGATCGCGGATCATTCCGGCAACCAGTGGCGAAAGCCCGGCAATGAGATAGCCAATTCCCTGCACGAACGCTGTAAGGCCACCGGCCCGGCGTGGGTTGTCCACGTGGTCGAGGGATACGATCAGGCTCATGGGGAACAGGCCGCCGATACCCAGCCCCAGCAGGCAGGGCCAGAGCAGGCTGAAGCGTTCCGGGCTGAGGATCAGGCCGCAGAAGCCGCTGATGATCAAGGCCAGCAGGACGCTCAGGACCAGGCGTTTATCCCGGCTGCGGTTGGCAATCGCGGGGGTTACCAGCCCAGAGAGCACTTCCATTGCCGTGAGGAACCCCAACAGCAGGCCAGCGTGCTGTTCGCTCCAGCCTTTTTCTACGTAGTACGGCGCCAGCCAGGCCAATACGCACGTGTAGGAGGCGGTGCCCAAGCCAAAGAAAATCGCCAGGAGCCAGGCCCGGGCGTTGCTGGCAAACGCTTCGTGATGCCGGGACGCTGCTTCGGGCAAAGGGATGACGCTCGCTCGCTGAGCGTACCAGCAGCCCAGGGCGACCAGTGATAACGATGCCCAAATGGCCAGGCTGACGCGCCAACTGCCGGTCTGCACCAGGACCAAAGGTGAAAACGATGCGGCAATTGCTGCACCGCCCATGATGGAAGTGACGTACAAGCCCATGAGCAGTGATACGTGATCGGCGAAGCGCGACTTGATCAGTGCCGGCATCACAGCCTGGATCAAGGCTATCCCGAGCCCGGCCACGACCGCACTGGCTATCAACCCGGCGGCACTGTCCAGATACAGGCGCGAGGCTGTGGCAATACCAACAATCAACAGCGACAGCACGATGGTGCGGTGCTCGCCGATACGCAGGGCGATGCGCATGCCGAGGAACATTGCCAAGCCCATCGCCATGACAGGCAACATGGTCAGCAGCGACGCCGCGCTGAAACTCAAGGGGACTTCGCCGCGAATCGCTGGTAACAACGGCCCGACGGCTGCCATCGAAGGCCGTAGATTCAGCGCTACCAATACGATGCTGACCATTAGCCAGCCGGCATGGGTGCTTGAGGTTCGAACGTTTTCCATAACAGAGCCTTGGTTGGAACAAAGCGCTATTTAGGCTGGGGCACGCTGCCTTGGGCAAACTGAAAACTGGCGGGGCCTATCGAAAAACTAAATCCAGCGCCAATCGTTGAAGGCTCGCTTTTGTGGCGAGGGGATTTATCCCCGCTGGGCTGCGAAGCAGCCCCAAAAAAAGCACGAATGCCATTTCGCCTCGTGCAGTGTGGACTCATGTTTTGGGGTCGCTTCGCAACCCAGCGGGGATAAATCCCCTCGCCACAATGTAGTTCGCAATCTGTCCTGTTTATCCCATCACCGGACTCAACGTCCCCAACCACGCCACCAGCGCCAGGATGATCACTGCCACGGAGAATTCCAGGACCATGCTGCGCCGCAAGGCAGTCACCGCGACGCCATGTTCGCCGGTCTGTCTGGCCTGTTCCAGCAATGGGCTCAGATGGAAGCGGTTCAGCGCCGCGAACACCAACATGGCGGCGAACAGGATGAGCTTGAGTGCCAGCAATTGACCGTAAGTGCTGTCGAGCAGCCCATCGACATTCGGGCCGACAATGAACAGGTAATTCACCACGCCGGTCACACCGATGATCGCCACGATCAGCGCCCCGGCGGTTTCGAACCCGGTCAGTGTCCGGGCCAATACCGCCAACTGCGGCTCGGCCTGGCGAAGCAACAGGGCAAACGCAGCCAAGGCGCCCACCCAACCACCTGCCGCCCACAGGTGCAGGAAATCGGTGATGAAGTGCCAATTGCGACGCGAGCCTTCGTCCATGGCGCCGTGGCCTGCCCAGGCGAGTGTTGCCAAGGCCACGGCACCGCAGAGCGTGGCCAGGCCGAGGCTGGCGGTCGACCAACGTTGGTTGAACATTACGGCGAAACCGGCCAGCAGCAGCGCAGCCATGCGCAGCATCCAGGCCCAGCCGACATCCGTCTCGAACACCATCATTTCAATGTGCGGCCACAGCTCGGTCCAATCCGCGACGCCGCTCATGGCCCAGGCCATGCACGCCATCGCGGCCAGGGAAAGCAGGCCGCCAAGCACCACTGTGATCGCCAGCAGCGACCCGAAAGGCAATACGGCGCCCGATACTCGCTCCTGCCCTCGCAAGCTATAGAGGCCAAAGGCGGCCAGGCCGAACAGCAACATCAGGTCCACGTACAGGGCAAAGCGCAACGCAATATTGATCGAGTCGCTCACGAGTCACTTCACCTTGAACGTGACGTTGCCGGTAATCGGATGAGTGTCGGATGACACCGCGCGCCACTGGACCTGATAGGTGCCAGCGGAGAGCGGCGCGTTCGGCACGATGACCATGGTTTTCGGATCGTCGCTGCCGGACACTTTGGCCGGCATGGGCATTGGTGAGTGCGCCGACATGCCGGGCATCTCGGTCATCATCAGCTTGGCACCGGAAAACTTGGTCATCAGGTTTTCGGAAAAATGCAGCTCGATCTTTGTCGGCGCTGCCCCCTCGGCGCCTTCTGCCGGGGTTGAGGACAGCAGTTTCGGATGGGCCTGGGCCAGGCCACTGACCAACAGGCCGGTGGACAGCGCGGCGGCGATGACAGCGTTTTTGATGAATGACATGCAAGGACTCCTACAGCACAGGTTTTCTAGGTTTTTTAAAAGGAATAATGGTGACGCCGTCAGAACCACAGGCGCACGCCGAGTACCAGGCGTGCCTCGCTGCGGTCTTCGCCTTCTTCCCGGGCATAATCGGCGGTGTTGCCATAGACGCGGTTCCAGGTGACGCCGATATAGGGCGCAAACTCGCGGCGGATTTCGTAACGCAGCCGCAGGCCGACTTCAGTCTCCGACAGGCCCGCGCCGACGCCGCGGTCGGGGTCGTTCTTGCCGTAGAAGTTGGCTTCGGCGGTCGGTTGCAGGATCAGGCGATTGGTCAGCAGGATGTCGTAGTCGCCCTCCAGGCGCGCCGCACTCTGGCCGCCTTCACCGATATAGGCGGTGGCCTGGGCTTCGAAGTTGTACAGCGCCATGCCTTGAACGCCGAGCGCCGCCCAGGTCTGCGGATCACCGGGCTTGAAGTCCTGGCGCACGCCAGCCACCACGTCCCACCAAGGGCTGACTGCGTGGCCCCACAAGGCTTGGAGTTCGGCTTCTTCGGTCTTGCCGTTGGTGCGTTCGCCTTCGGAGCGCAGCCACAAGCGGTCGATGTCGCCGCCGATCCAGCCAGAGGCGTCCCAGCTCAGGGCGCTGCCGTCATCGGCGTCTTGCCATTCCAGTTGGTTGATGAGGAAAAACGAATTGATGGCGCTGTCATGCACCATATGGCCGTTGTGGTCTTCATAAACGGCGGCGCGGTCGGCAGCGGTCAGTTCAGGAATGGGCGTGCGGCTGCTGGTCGGCGCGGCTTCCATCGAATCCATGCCCTGCATCGAATCCATGCCTTGCATCTGGCTGTGGTCCATCCCCTGCATCTGGCTGTGATCCATGCCTTGCATGTCATTGCTTGCGGCCCAGGCCGACAGGCTGGTGCCCAGGAAAAGAACTGCGAGGGGCACGCAACGGTACTGAAAAACAATGCTCATGGTCGGCTCCTTATTCCTGTACCCGGACTTCACGGAACATGCCCATTTCCATATGGAAGAGCAGGTGGCAGTGATAAGCCCAGCGTCCGAGTGCATCGGCGGTCACCCGGTAGCTGCGTCTGGAACCCGGTGGTACATCAATGGTGTGCTTGCGAACCATGAACTGGCCGTTCTCATCTTCGAGGTCGCTCCACATGCCGTGCAGGTGGATGGGGTGGGTCATCATGGTGTCGTTGATCAGCACGATGCGCAGGCGCTCGCCGTACTTGAGCAGCAACGGCGCGGCGTCGCTGAACTTCACGCCGTTGAACGACCAGGCGAACTTCTCCATGTGCCCGGTCAGGTGCAGCTCGATGGTGCGCCCCGGCTCGCGCCCGTCGGGGTCGGCAAAGGTGCTGCGCAGGTCCGCGTAGGTCAGCACCTTGCGACCGTTGTTGCGCAGGCCCATGCCCGGGTCGTCGAGCTTGGGCTTGACGCTCATGGCCTGCATGTCTACCAGCGGGTTGTCTTTCTCCGTGGCGGGATGGGCCTGCATGGCACCCATGCCTTGCATGGCGCCGTGATCCATACCGGTCATGTTGTCCATGCCCTGCATCTGGCTGTGATCCATGCCCTTCATGCCTTGCATAGAGCCATGGTCCATGCCGCTCATTTCGCCCATGCCAGCCATGCTGCCGTGATCCATGCCACCCATGCCCATGTCGTCCATCGTGACCAAGGGGCGAGGGTCAAGGGGTGGCACTGGCGCCGACAGTCCTGCCCGGCTGGCGAGGGTGCCACGGGCATAGCCGGTGCGGTCCATCGACTGGGCGAACAAGGTGTAGGCCTCTTGCGTCGGCTCGACGATGACGTCGTAGGTTTCAGCCACGGCGATGCGCAATTCGTCGACGCTCACGGGCTTGACGTGTTGGCCATCGGAAGCCACGACGGTCATTTTCAGGCCAGGGATGCGTACGTCGAAATAGCTCATGGACGAGCCATTGATGAAGCGCAGGCGAATCCGCTCGCCAGGCTTGAACAGGCCGGTCCAGTTCATGTCCGGCGCCTGGCCGTTCATGAGGTAGGTGTAGGTGGCGCCGCTGACGTCGGCCAGGTCGGTGGGATTCATCTTCATCTCGGCCCACATCTTGCGATCGGCCACGGTGGCGCCCCAGCCGTTCTTGCCCACGTCATCGATAAAATCGCCGACGGTGCGTTTGTTGTAGTTGTAATAGTCCGATTGCTTCTTGAGCTTGCGGATGATGTCGGTGGGGTCTTCGTCGGTCCAGTCGGTGAGCATCACCACGTAGTCCCGTTCGTACTGGAAGGGTTCGGGCTCCTTGGCGTCGATGACCAGCGGCCCATAGACGCCGGCCTGCTCCTGGAAACCGGAGTGGCTGTGGTACCAGTAAGTACCGTTCTGCCGGACCTTGAATTGATACACGTACAGGCCGCCGGGTTCGATGCCCTTGAAGCTCAGCCCGGGCACGCCGTCCATGTTGGCCGGCAGCAAGATGCCATGCCAGTGGATAGACGTGGTGTCGTGCAGGCGGTTGCGCACCCGCAGGGTCACGGTGTCGCCTTCGCGCCAGCGCAGCAGGGGCCCCGGGATGCCGCCGTTGATGGTCTGGGCGGTGCGTGGGTTGCCGGTGAAGTTGACCGGGCTTTCGCCGATGAACAGGTCGAATTCGGTGCCGCTCAGTACGTTGGGCTGACCGGGGCTGGTGACGGCCCAGACGGGCGGGCGCCACAGGCCGAAGCCCCCCAGAATGCCGCCAGCGGCGAGGCCTTTCACAAAGGTTCGCCGGGAAGTTTTTGTTTGCATGCGGTGAAAGTCCGTCAGTCGATTCGCTGCGTGCAGGAGGTGGGCCTCCTGCGTAGGTCTGAGCAAAAGATGACACAGGCGGAGGCGGCGAGTGATTACATTTCAGTCAGCTTGGTGGGGGTGGGAAGTCAACAATTTCTTGGCGAACACAAGTTTGTGGCGAGGGGATCTATCCCCGCTGGGGCGCGAAGCGGCCCTAAAGCCTGACACCGAAGTGCATCAGGCATAGTTGCATTCATCATTTCGGGGCTGCTGCGCAACCCAGCGGGGATAGATCCCCTCGCCACAGGTTTGTGTTCGGCCTATATGTCGTGATACGCCTGGCCGGGCACAGGTCAGAATGATCTTTTGCAACGGCGGGATATTCTGTAGCCTTGCCGGCTTCACGCTGTCCCGTGCCTGATGGACACTCACTTTCCCGGCGGTACCCGAGTGGTCCGGAGCCGGGTGTATACTCGACTTTCGCGCAAAACGCGCCCATAGGTCTTGCGAACATGACGCAAATTTCCGAACGCCTTCTGGTCCAGGCTCACCTCGACGCCAAGCAGCCCAAGCCGCTGTCGGCCGAGCAAGAGGCCTGGTACCGCGCCGCCATCGCCGCCGAGCTCAAGGCTCAGGACGCGGTGCTGGTCGCGCACTTCTACTGTGACCCGATCATCCAGGCCTTGGCCGAAGAGACCGGAGGCTGCGTCTCCGACTCCCTGGAAATGGCCCGCTTCGGCAATGCCCACCCGGCCAAGACCGTGGTGGTGGCCGGCGTCAAGTTCATGGGCGAGACCGCCAAGATCCTCAACCCCGAAAAGCGCGTGCTGATGCCGACCCTGGAAGCCACCTGCTCCCTCGACCTGGGTTGTCCGGTGGATGAGTTCTCGGCGTTCTGCGACCAACATCCGGAGCGCACCGTGGTGGTGTATGCCAACACCTCGGCGGCGGTCAAGGCTCGGGCCGACTGGGTGGTGACGTCCAGCTGCGCACTGGAAATCGTCGAGAGCTTGATGGACAACGGCGAGACGATCATCTGGGGACCGGACAAGCACCTGGGCACTTATATCCAGCGCAAGACCGGTGCCGACATGCTGCTCTGGGACGGCGCCTGCATCGTCCACGAAGAGTTCAAGTCCAAGCAGTTGGAAGACATGAAGGCACTGTACCCGGACGCCGCGATCCTGGTTCACCCGGAGTCGCCGACCTCGGTGATTGAACTGGCCGACGCCGTGGGCTCCACCAGCCAATTGATCGCCGCCGCCCAGAGCTTGCCGAACAAGACGCTGATCGTCGCCACCGACCGCGGCATCTTCTACAAGATGCAGCAGCTGTGCCCGGACAAGGTCTTCATCGAAGCCCCCACCGCCGGTAACGGCGCGGCGTGCCGCAGTTGCGCGCATTGCCCGTGGATGGCGATGAACACCCTGGAACGTACGCTTCAGGCGTTGAAGGATGGCAGCAACGAGATATTCGTCGACCCGGCGCTGATCCCCCAGGCGATTCGCCCACTCAAGCGCATGCTGGACTTCACCCAGGCGGCGCGGATGAAGTTGGCGGGGAATGCCTGAAGCTGAAGAATATCTTCAGGCTTGCGGGGCTTTCTGTGGCGAGGGGATTTATCCCCGCTGGGCCGCGAAGCGGCCCCATTTGGTCATTCTGACACTCTGTGGTGTCAGGTTCAGGGCCGCTTCGCAGCCCAGCGGGGA
>NZ_JAESPG010000033.1:0-77064 GCF_016756915.1 Pseudomonas sp. HB05 | reverse complement strand
TGCGGTGGGTCAGTCATTATTTATGCCTACTGGCCCACCGCATTCGCGAGCAAGCCCGCTCCCACAGGTTCCACTAGATCAACCATGGGCCTGCTTTAACAGCACCGCGACGCCAGGGTGATAGTGCCCGGTTTCGTTGCGCAATTTGCGATAGGCATAGGGGAAATACCAGGCCACGGCGCAGGTGTTTTCTTTCTGCAGGTCATCGATCATGTCCTGCAGTTCTTCGGGCGTGGCGCTCTGCTGGGCTTTTTGCGGGGCGACGAACAGGCAGCCGAGCTTCAAGTCGCTGGCATAGCTGATGCGCTTGGCGTCGCTGGTGGCTTCCAGCAAGGGTTGGGTCAGGTTCAGGTTGTTGACCTTCGGCCAGCGTTGGGTCGCCTGGATGAAGGCGCGTTCATCGGTACTGGCAATCAACAGGTCGGCGCGGGCGTTGCGTTCGCCTTCTTCGTTCTGTTTGCGCGTGGACGCGTCCTGCAGCGTGACCATCTCAGCCATCCAGGCGGCGGCCGACAGCAACCCGAGGTTGGCTTTTTCATCGTGCCAATAAGGTGTGTCGCTATCGCCGCGCACGGCGTTGTAGCGGTCGATACAGTCGAACCAGCGTTCCAACACCGGGCGCAGGAATTCCAGCTTCGGATTGCTGATGATCATGCCTTGCATGCGTTTGCCCTCTTGTTCTTGTGATATCGGGTCATGGTGTCTCTTTGATATCACTTGCCGCAGCATCACACAAGATTGACGTCAGTTTATTGATCCGGGCCAATGTCCCAGGTGATGGCCGTCGCGGCTTTAATTGACGCTCCACCCCCAACCCTCTAACCTTCGCGGCTTGTTTCAGGTGCTCTATGGCAATGGCCGATAGGGTGAAACAGGGAAGCCGGTGCGTGCACACAAACCCGGCGCTGCCCCCGCAACGGTAAATGAGTCAACGCTGTGCCTAAGCCACTGTGTTCCAGGACATGGGAAGGCGCGCAGCCAGGCGTTATGCCGCTCATGAGCCCGGAGACCGGCCTGATTCATCCAACGGCATCACGGTGGGCGATGCCAGGCTCATTGCCGTCCTTTTTTTGCCCGCCCGCCGTTATCCAGTCCCAACGGAGAGCTCCCCCATGACCGACACGCCCGATCGCGACGAACGCCACCTGGCGCGCATGCTGCGCAAGAAAGCCGTGATTGACGAGCGCATCGCCAACTCGCCGAACGAGTGCGGCCTGCTGCTGGTGCTGACCGGCAACGGTAAGGGCAAGAGCAGTTCGGCATTCGGCATGCTGGCCCGGGCCATGGGCCATGGCATGCAATGCGGCGTGGTGCAGTTCATCAAGGGGCGCAACAGCACCGGCGAGGAGCTGTTCTTCCGCCGCTTCCCCGAGCAGGTGCGCTTTCATGTCATGGGTGAAGGCTTCACCTGGGAAACCCAGGACCGCCAGCGCGACATCGCCGCCGCCGAAGCCGCCTGGGCTGTGTCGCGTCAGTTGCTCAGCGACCC
This sequence comes from Pseudomonas sp. HB05, assembly GCF_016756915.1. Classification (NCBI taxonomy): domain Bacteria; kingdom Pseudomonadati; phylum Pseudomonadota; class Gammaproteobacteria; order Pseudomonadales; family Pseudomonadaceae; genus Pseudomonas; species Pseudomonas sp. HB05. The sequence goes on along the minus strand of NZ_JAESPG010000033.1, from coordinate 75,575 downwards.
GGCCATTGGCCTCGTGGTACTCGATGAGCTGAACATCGCCCTCAAGCACGGCTACCTAGACCTCGATCAAGTCCTGAGCGATCTGCAAGCCCGACCGCCCATGCAGCATGTGGTGGTGACCGGTCGCGGCGCCAAGCCCGAAATGATCGAGTTGGCCGATACCGTGACTGAAATGGGCATGATCAAGCATGCGTTCCAGGCCGGCATCAAGGCGCAGAAAGGCGTCGAATTGTGAGCGATGCGCCGATGACCAGCCGCCATTGTCCGGCGGTGTTGATTGCCGCCCCGGCTTCCGGCCAGGGCAAGACCACCGTCACCGCCGCCCTCGCACGGTTGCACCGCAACCAGGGGCGCAAGGTGCGGGTGTTCAAGTGTGGTCCGGACTTTCTCGACCCGATGATCCTTGAGCGAGCCAGTGGCGCGCCGGTCTATCAATTGGACATGTGGATGGTCGGCGAGCAGGAAAGTCGCCGGCTGTTGTGGGAGGCTGCCGCCGAAGCGGACCTGATCCTGATCGAAGGCGTGATGGGGCTGTTCGACGGCACGCCGTCCAGCGCCGACCTGGCGCGGCATTTCGGCGTGCCGGTACTCGCGGTGATCGACGGCACGGCCATGGCCCAGACCTTCGGCGCTTTGGCCCTGGGCCTGGCGCGTTATCAACCGGACCTGCCGTTCGCCGGGGTCTTGGCCAACCGGGTCGGGACCTTGCGTCATGCGCAATTGCTCGAAGGCAGCCTGACCGAGGGCTTGCGCTGGTATGGCGCGTTGTCACGGGAAACCGGCATCGAGTTGCCAAGCCGTCATCTCGGGCTGGTCCAGGCCAGTGAGTTGAACGACCTGGACGTTCGCCTGGACGCTGCCGCCGAGGCGTTGGCCAGCAGTTGTGAAGTGGCTCTGCCGCCCAGCGTTGAATTCGCGGCTCCGGAGATGACCGTTGTCGAGCCGTGGCTCGACGGTGTGCGCATCGCTGTCGCCAGGGACGAGGCGTTTGCCTTCACTTACGGCGCGAGCCTCGATCTGCTGGGGGCCATGGGCGCGCAGTTGAGTTTCTTTTCGCCGATTCACGATACCCAATTGCCCGAGGCGGACAGTCTTTATCTGCCTGGCGGTTATCCCGAACTGCACCACGTCGCCCTGGCGCAGAACGCGCCGATGCTGGCAGCGATCCGTGCCCACCATGCGGCCGGCAAACCGCTGCTCGCCGAGTGCGGCGGCATGCTGTATCTGCTTGATTCGTTGACCGACGTTGAAGGCGTCCGCGCGGAACTGCTGGGTTTGCTGGCCGGGGATGCGCAGATGCAGAAGCGTCTGGCTGCCCTCGCGCTGCAATCGGTGGATTTGCCGGAAGGCGACCTGCGCGGGCATACCTATCACCATTCCCTGACTGATACCGAGCTTGAGCCGATTGCCCGTGGGCACAGCCCCAATGGCGGGCGGGGAGCGGAGGCGGTTTTTCGCCAGGGGCGGATGACAGCTTCCTACGTGCATTTTTATTTTCCGTCCAATCCGAGGGCGGTTGCCGCGTTGTTTGCGCCTGATCTTCAGGTCGCTATCGCGAGCAAGCTCGCTCCCACAGGGGATCGTGTGATCTCAAGTACAACGCCTACCGGTGTGGGAGCGAGCTTGCTCGCGAAGAGGCCATGACTGACAACGATTTCTCCCTGGCCGAACGCGAAGCCGTCTACCGCGCCATCGCCGAACGCCGTGACATGCGCCATTTCAACGGCGGCACCGTCGAGCCGCCATTACTGCGCCGCCTGCTGGAAGCCGCGCACCAGGCCCCCAGCGTCGGGCTGATGCAACCGTGGCGATTCATCCGTATCAGCAATCGCGCCTTGCGGGGCGAGATCCAGCACTTGGTGGAAGAAGAGCGCATCCGCACCGCCGAAGCCCTGGGCGAGCGCAGCGACGAGTTCATGAAACTCAAGGTCGAAGGCATCAACGACTGTGCCGAAGTTCTGGTGGCGGCGCTGATGGATGACCGCGAGCGACACATTTTCGGGCGTCGGACGTTGCCGGAAATGGATTTGGCCTCGCTGTCCTGTGCCATCCAGAATTTATGGCTGGCGGCTCGCGTCGAAGGGCTGGGGATGGGCTGGGTGTCGTTGTTCGAACCCCAGGCGTTGGCGGATCTACTGGGGTTGCCCACAGGCGCCAAGCCCCTGGCGATTCTGTGTCTTGGCCCAGTCGAAGGTTTCTATCCGGCGCCAATGCTCGCCCTGGAAGGCTGGGCGCAACCGCGTCCGCTCAATGAACTGCTTTATGAAAATCACTGGGGAGTGCGCCCATGAGCGTAGCGTTGCTCAGCGCCGCCGCAGTGGCGCTGGATGCGTTGCTGGGCGAGCCCCGGCGCTGGCATCCGCTGGTGGCATTCGGCGGTTTCGCCAGCCGTATCGAACAACGTTTCAATTCCGGTGGGCGTGGCTGGCGCAGTCACGGTGTTACGGGGTGGATCATCGCCGTGCTGCCCTTGACCTTGCTGGCCACGGCCTTGTCCTGGGCACCCTTGGTGGGCTGGCTGGTGGACATCCTCGCGTTGTACTGCGCCCTCGGTTTGCGCAGCCTCGGCGAGCATGTCGAGCCGGTGGCCAGGGCGTTACGCAGTGGCGATCTGGACGAGGCGCGCCAGCGGGTCAGTTATCTGGTCAGTCGCCAGACGGCTGAGCTGGACGAAACCGCGGTCGCCCGTGCCGCCACCGAGTCGGTGCTGGAAAACGGCAGCGATGCGGTATTTGCGGCGTTGTTCTGGTTCGCGGTGGCCGGTGCGCCCGGCGTGGTGCTGTACCGCTTGAGCAATACCCTCGACGCCATGTGGGGCTATCGCAACGAGCGCTTCGAGCGTTTTGGCTGGGCGGCGGCAAAGATCGACGATGTGCTCAACTACATTCCCGCGCGCCTGGTGGCGTTGACCTACGCCGTCCTCGGCAAGACCCGTCTGGCGCTCAAATGCTGGCGAACCCAGGGGCCGACCTGGGACAGCCCCAACGCCGGGCCGGTGATGGCCGCCGGCGCCGGTGCGCTGGGCGTGGAACTGGGGGGCGCGGCGGTGTATCACGGCGAACTGCATCAGCGTCCGCCGCTGGGCGAAGGTGTGCCGGCGAGTGCTGATTCCATTGATCGCGGCTGGCAATTGGTGCAGCGCGGCGTATGGTTATGGCTGCTGATTCTCTGCCTCGGAGCCGAGTTCTATGCTTGAGCATGGTGGACGACTGCGCAACGCTTCCCGGCAATACGGCATTGCCGAGGCCGATTGGCTCGACCTGTCCAGCGGCCTGGCGCCCTGGCCGTTCGACATTCCGCCAATCCCGCCGCGAGCCTGGGCGCGCCTGCCCGAGGCCGACGATGGATTGGAGCAGGCCGCTTGCGACTACTACGAAGCGACGCATGCGTTGCCGGTGGCCGGTTCGCAGATGGCCATCCAACTGTTGCCGCGCCTGCGCCGGGCCGGCAAGGTCGGTGTCTTGTCGCCCTGCTACGCCGAGCACGCCGAAGCCTGGCGCCGCTGTGGTTACATCGTGCGCGAAGTGTTGGAGACGGAAGTGGACTTCTTCCTCGACAGCCTCGACGTGCTGGTGGTGGTCAATCCGAACAATCCCACCGGCCTGAGCCTGAGCCCGGAACGCTTGCTCGATTGGCATGCGCGTTTGGCCCAGCGCGGCGGCTGGTTGGTGGTGGATGAGGCGTTCATGGACATCACGCCGCACCTGAGCCTCAGTGCCCATGCCCATCAGGTCGGGCTGATCGTGTTGCGCTCGTTCGGCAAATTCTTTGGCCTGGCCGGGGTTCGCCTGGGGTTCGTCCTGGCCGAGCGCCGTTTGCTGAAGCTACTCGCCGAGCAAGTCGGGCCGTGGGCCATCAGCGGGCCGACCCGGGTTTTGGGTGAAGCTTGTCTGCTCGACACCGAAGCCCATGCACGGCAGCGCGAGCGTTGCGTAGAAACCAGCCAGCGCCTGGCCATGACGCTGGAACGCCACGGCTTCAAGCCCCAAGGCGGTTGTGCATTGTTCCAGTGGCTGGTCACCGAACATGCCCAGGCGCTTTACGAATTCATGGCCCATCGCGGCATTCTCCTGCGGCTCTTCACCGAGACCAGCAGCCTGCGCTTTGGGCTGCCGGCTGACGACGCGCAATTCCTGCGCCTGGAACAGGCTTTCGAAGCCTACGCCAAGGACATTCAATGACGACCTTGATGGTGCAGGGCACCACCTCCGATGCCGGCAAAAGCACCCTGGTCACGGCGCTGTGCCGCTGGGTCAAGCGCCAGGGCGTGCGCGTGGTGCCGTTCAAGCCGCAGAACATGGCCCTCAACAGCGCAGTGACCGCCGACGGCGGCGAAATCGGCCGGGCCCAGGCCGTCCAGGCCCAGGCTTGCGGCCTCGAACCGCACACCGACATGAACCCGGTCCTGCTCAAGCCCAACAGCGACACCGGCGCGCAAGTCATCATCCATGGCCACGCCGTCACCACCATGAACGCGGTGGCTTATCACGATTACAAATCCATCGCGATGCAGGCGGTGCTCGCCTCCCACGAGCGATTGAGCGCGGCGTATCCAGTCGTCATGGTCGAGGGCGCTGGGTCGCCGGCGGAGATCAACCTGCGGGCTGGAGACATCGCCAACATGGGCTTCGCCGAAGCGGTTGACTGCCCGGTGTTGCTGATTGCCGACATCAATCGCGGGGGGGTATTCGCTCATCTGGTCGGCACCCTGGAACTGCTTTCGCCCAGCGAGCAGGCGCGGGTCAAGGGCTTCATCATCAACCGTTTCCGCGGCGACCTTGCTTTGCTGCAGCCCGGCCTGGACTGGCTGGAAGCGCGCACCGGAAAACCGGTGGTCGGCGTGCTGCCCTATGTCATGGACCTGCATCTGGAGGCCGAGGACGGCCTCGACCAACGTCAGGCCGACAAGGCCGAACAAGTGCTCAAGGTGGTGGTGCCGGTCCTGCCGCGCATCAGTAACCACACCGATTTCGATCCGCTGCGCCTGCATCCGCAAGTCGATTTGCAATTCATCGGCCCCGGCCAGGTCATCCCGCCGGCGGACCTGATCATCCTGCCCGGTTCCAAAAGTGTGCGCAGCGACTTGGCCTTTCTACGAGCCAATGGCTGGGAAACGGCGATCCATCGACACCTGCGCTACGGCGGCAAGTTGTTGGGTATTTGTGGCGGTCTGCAGATGCTTGGCCAGCACGTCCATGACCCGCTCGGCCTGGAAGGCGCGGCGGGCTCCAGCGCCGGGCTGGGCCTGTTGGATTTCGAAACGACTCTGGAACGCGAGAAGCAACTGCGCAACGTCCGCGGGCGGTTGGCTTTGGAAGACGCCGAGGTCAGCGGCTACGAGATCCATGCGGGCGTGACCCTCGGCCCCGCTCTGGAACATGCTGCGGTGCATCTCGATGACGGCCGTTGCGATGGCGCTCGGAGCCTGGACGGGCAGATTGTCGGGACTTATCTGCACGGGCTGTTCGAGTCGCCGGCGGCCAGCAGCGCGTTGCTGCGTTGGTCGGGTCTGGAGGACGTACAGGCGGTGGATTACCACGGCTTGCGCGAGCGAGATATCGAACGGTTGGCGGACCTGGTGGAGCGGCATCTCGATACCGGGTTGCTGCGTGAACTCTGTGGGATCTAGGTTGGCTAGGCTGTCCTCATCGCGAGCAAGCTCGCTCCCACAAGGGACTGCATTTCAAACTGTGGGAGCGAGCTTGCTCGCGATGAGGACAGTCGCCATACGCCAAACAAAAGGTAATGCCCCATGCTTCAATTGATCTTGGGCGGCGCCCGCTCCGGCAAGAGTCGCCTGGCCGAAAAACTCGCGGCAGATACACGCTTGCCGGTGACCTACATCGCCACCAGCCAGCCCCTCGACGGCGAGATGAACCAACGTGTCGCCCAACACCGCGCCCGGCGTCCGGCCGAATGGGCGTTGGTGGAGGAACCGTTGGCGCTGGCGCAGGCGCTGCGGGAAAACGCCGCGACCGATCGATGCCTGCTGGTGGACTGCCTCACCCTGTGGCTGACCAACCTGCTGATGCTCGACGATCCCGAACGGTTGATCGCCGAGCGTGAAGCGCTGCTGGACTGCATCAGCGCGCTCCCCGGCGAAGTCATATTCGTCAGCAACGAGACCGGCATGGGCGTCGTGCCGCTGGGCGAACTGACCCGTCGTTACGTCGATGAAGCCGGATGGCTGCATCAAGCCCTGGCCGAACGTTGTCAGCGCGTCGTGCTGACCGTTGCCGGCTTGCCCCTGACTCTGAAAGGAACTGCGTTATGAATCACCGCTGGTGGCTGGATCCGTGCAAGCCCGTTGACACCCTGGCGCTGGAGCAGGCCGCGGCCCGTCAGCAACAACTGACCAAGCCGGCCGGCTCCCTCGGGCGCCTGGAAGCGGTGGCGGTGCAACTGGCGGGCCTGCAAGGGCAGCTCAAGCCAAGCCTGGATCGGCTCTGGATCGCTATTTTTGCCGGAGACCATGGGGTCGTGGCCGAAGGGGTCTCGGCGTATCCACAGGAAGTCACCGGGCAGATGCTGTTCAATTTTGTCAGCGGCGGCGCGGCCATCAGCGTGCTCGCACGGCAACTGGAGGCTTCGCTGGACGTGGTGGACCTGGGCACCGTGACACCTTCGCTGGACTTGCCCGGCGTGCGCCATTTGAACCTTGGCCCTGGCACCGCGAACTTCGTCCAAGGGCCGGCGATGACCCTGGATCAAGGCGAACAGGCCTTGCAAGCCGGGCGTGACAGCGTGATGCGTGCCGTGGCGAGCGGGACGCAATTATTCATTGGCGGCGAGATGGGCATCGGCAATACCACGGCGGCCAGTGCGCTGGCCTGCGCCTTGCTCGATTGCGCGGCGGCGCATCTGGTCGGTCCGGGGACGGGGTTGGATGCGGCGGGAGTCAGCCGCAAGGCGCAAGTGATCGAGCGCGCCCTGGCGCTGCATGGCGCCCAAGGCAACGACCCGTTGCAGACGCTGTTCAACCTTGGCGGTTTCGAGATCGCGGCATTGGCCGGCGCTTATCTGGCCTGTGCCCAGCAAGGCGTCGCCGTGCTGGTGGATGGGTTCATCTGCAGCGTTGCGGCGCTGGTGGCGGTGCGCCTCAATCCCGAATGCCGGCCATGGCTGCTGTTCGGTCACCGCGGCGCCGAACCAGGCCACAAGCACGTATTGGAAACCCTCGGCGCGGAACCGCTGCTGGACCTGGGCCTGCGCCTGGGCGAGGGCAGTGGCGCGGCGCTGGCGGTGCCGTTGTTGCGCCTGGCCTGTGATCTTCACGGGCAGATGGCGACGTTTGCCGAAGCGGCCGTGGCGGATCGCCCGGCATGACCTTGCGCCTGGACCTGTTGCGTCACGGCGAAACCGAACTGGGCGGCGGATTGCGCGGCAGCCTCGACGATGCCTTGACGGCCAACGGCTGGGAACAAATGCACGCGGCAGTGGCGCAGCGCGGGCCTTGGGATCGCCTGGTGTGCTCGCCGTTGCAGCGCTGCGCGCGTTTCGCCGAACAACTCGGCGCTCGGCTGGGTGTTCCGGTGCATCAGGACAAGGACTTGCAGGAGTTGCATTTCGGTGCCTGGGAAGGCCGCAGCGCGGCGGCGCTGATGGAAACCGACGCCGACGCCCTCGGTCGCTTCTGGGCCGATCCTTATGCCTTTACCCCGCCCGACGGTGAGCCGGTGCTGGCGTTTTCGACGCGGATCCTGGCGGCGGTCGAACGCTTGCACGTGGGGTATGCCGGGCAGCGCGTCCTGCTGGTCAGTCATGGCGGTGTGATGCGCTTGCTGCTGGCCCGGGCTCGCGGTTTACCTCGCGAGCAATTGCTGAATGTCGAAGTCGGCCATGGAGCGCTGTTTTCCCTGACCGTGTCGTCCGGTCCCGTGCTCGAAGAGGCGGTTTGACGATGTTGCCGTTTTGGATCGCCCTGCAATTTCTCAGCAGCTTGCCGGTTCGCCTGCCGGGCATGCCCGAGCCTGAACAATTGGGTCGTTCGTTGTTGTTCTATCCCGTGGTGGGGCTGTTGTTCGGGGGGCTGCTGTGCTTGCTCGATGCGCTGTTGTCGGGCGCGCCCGCGTTGCTGCATGCCGCGCTGCTCCTGGCGGCGTGGGTGCTGCTCAGCGGCGGTTTGCACCTGGACGGCCTGGCCGACAGCGCCGACGCCTGGCTCGGCGGTTTCGGCGATCGCGAGCGCACGCTGCTGATCATGAAGGACCCGCGCAGCGGGCCGATCGCCGTAATTACGTTGGCGCTGGTGTTGCTGCTCAAATGGACCGCGCTGGTGGCATTGATCGAACAAGGGCAGGCGCTGGCCTTGCTCATCGTGCCGATGTTGGGGCGTGGCGCCTTGCTGGGTCTGTTCCTCACGACGCCGTATGTGCGTGCCGGCGGCTTGGGCCAGGCGCTGGCCGATCACCTGCCGCGCCGCTCGGGTTGGCAGGTGCTGTTGGCCAGCGCCCTGGTTTGCGTTCTGGCGATGGGCTGGGCAGGGCTGTGGGCACTGGTGGTCGCCGCAATGGTCTTCATTGGCTTGCGGCAGCTGATGTTGCGCAGGCTGCAGGGCTGCACCGGCGACACCGCGGGCGCCTTGCTGGAACTGCTGGAAATGGCCGTTCTGGTGGCGTTGGTCTTTAACTGAATCGGCATGTTGCCGATGGGCCAGCGCTGATTTAAATTTGCATTCATTTAGTCGCGGGTATATACACGCATCATGCTTCCTTCCCAATGTCTGTGCATCAACCTGCGTCGCGCCGCCCGTGGCGTCAGCAGGTATTACGACGGCGCTCTCGATGGCTTCGGGATCAACGTTGCCCAGTATTCTCTGCTCAATAACCTGGCGCGCCTGGACCAGCCGAGCATTTCCTCTCTGGCCGAGGCCATGGGCCTGGACCGCAGCACCCTCGGGCGCAACCTGCGGGTACTGGAAGGCGAGGGGTTGGTGAAGCTGGCTGAGGGCGACGATTTGCGCAACCGCATCGTCGTGCTCACCGAGGCGGGAAATGCCCGGTTGGCGGCGGCGCTGCCGGCCTGGGAAGCGGCGCAACAGAAATTGATCGATAAGCTCGGTGCCGAAAAACGCGCCACCTTGCTGGCCTTGCTGGATGAGCTGGCGTAATGCCGGTTCGTCCGATGATAAGTGGGTATATACCCGCGACCGGAGAATAAGAATGACATCGATGTGGCGTACCTGTGGTTGGGTCCTGGTGGGTAGCGCGCTGATATTGGCGTTGTCCCTGGGCGTGCGGCATGGCTTCGGGCTGTTCCTGGCGCCGATGAGCGCCGAATTCGGCTGGGGGCGCGAGGTGTTTGCCTTCGCCATTGCCTTGCAGAACCTGATCTGGGGCCTGGCGCAGCCTTTTACTGGCGCACTGGCCGACCGCTTCGGTGCGGCGAAAGTGGTGTTGATCGGTGGCATTCTCTACGCACTTGGCCTGGTCTTCATGGGCATGGCCGACTCGCCCTGGTCGCTGTCGTTGAGCGCCGGGCTGTTGATCGGCATCGGCCTGTCCGGAACTTCGTTCTCGGTGATTCTTGGCGTGGTCGGGCGGGCCGTCCCTGCGGAAAAACGCAGCATGGGCATGGGCATCGCCAGTGCGGCCGGCTCTTTCGGCCAATTCGCCATGCTACCCGGCACGCTGGGCCTGATCGGCTGGCTCGGCTGGTCCGCCGCGTTGCTGGCACTGGGATTGCTGGTGGCATTGATCGTGCCGTTGGTCAGTATGCTCAAGGATGCGCCGGCGCCACTGAGCGGCAACGAACAGACCTTGTCCGAGGCGCTGCGCGAGGCGTGCAGTCATTCCGGTTTCTGGTTGCTGGCGGTCGGCTTTTTTGTCTGCGGTTTCCAGGTGGTGTTCATTGGCGTGCACCTGCCGGCCTATCTGGTGGACCAACACCTGCCGGCCAGCGTTGGCACCACCGTGTTGGCGCTGGTCGGGCTGTTCAATATCTTCGGCACCTACACCGCCGGCTGGTTGGGCGGGCGCATGTCCAAGCCGCGCCTGCTCACTGGTCTGTATCTGGTGCGTGCGGTGGTGATCGGCTTGTTCCTGTGGCTGCCCGTAACGACCACCACGGCCTATCTGTTCGGCATGGCGATGGGTTTGCTGTGGTTGTCGACGGTGCCGCTGACCAACGGAACGGTCGCCACGTTGTTCGGTGTACGAAATCTCTCGATGCTGGGTGGGATCGTGTTCCTGTTCCACCAGTTGGGTTCGTTCCTGGGCGGCTGGCTGGGCGGGGTGGTGTACGACCGGACTGGCAGTTATGACTTGATCTGGCAAGTCTCGATCCTGCTCAGCCTGCTGGCGGCGGCATTGAACTGGCCGGTGCGTGAGCGCCCGGTGGCGCGCCTGCAAGCCCAGGTCGGTGCGGCATGAGTCGCGTCGGTCCCTGGTTGATCGTGGCTGGCGCTGCTGCGCTGCTGGCGCTCGCCTGGTGGGGCTGGCACCAGGGCGGGTTGGCTTTGATGCAACTGGGCATGGGCAACTGCTGACGTGTGGACGGCACTGGGCATGGCGGAGTAACGTCTTGGTCTGACAGGCTTACAAGGAAAATCCGAGATGCTGATGCGCTGGCTTGCTGTTCCCGCCCTGTTGCTCGCTGTGACCGGGCAAGTATGGGCGGCTGATTGCCCGCCGTTGCTGGAAGGCAAATTACCCAAATTGCGGGCCAAGGAAACCATCGATCTTTGCCAGCGCTTCGCCGGTAAGCCATTGGTGGTGGTCAACACCGCCAGCTTCTGTGGGTTCGCCCCACAGTTCAAAGGGCTCGAAGCCCTGAACCAGCGTTACAAAGGCGAAGGGCTGGAAGTGCTGGGCGTACCGTCCAATGATTTCAAGCAGGAATCCAAGGATGGCGCAGAGACCGCCAAGGTCTGCTACGTCAACTACGGCGTGACCTTCACCATGACCGAGCCGCAACCGGTGCGAGGCGCGGACGCCATACCGTTGTTCAAGCATCTGGCTGAGCAATCCAGCGCGCCGAAATGGAATTTCTATAAATACGTCGTTGATCGCCAAGGCAAGGTGGTCGGCAGTTTCTCCAGCCGGATCAAGCCTGATGATCCTGATTTCATCAAGGCGGTAGAGGCGGCCATCGCTTCCAAACCCTGATCTTCAGCTACGAAAAAGCCCCGCCTCTTTGCAGAGTGCGGGGCTTTTTTCGCTTCAACGGGTGAGGTGTTCAACCTCGCCGTGAATCATCAGAAGCGATAGGTTGCACCGACACCGAAGCCGTTGGCGCTGTTTTCGTATTCAGCGCTGTAGGCTTGACCCAAGGCGTTGGTCCTGTTGACGTTGACTTTTTCTTCCTTGAGGTAGGAATACGCCACGTCGATGGTCAGGTCTTCGGTTGGGCTCCAACCGGCACCGAGGCTGAAGATGGTCCGGTCACCGGTAGGGATACGTGGCGAGCGGTCGGTGTTGTTGGTCGGCGACTGGTCGAAGGACAGGCCGGTGCGCAGTACCCACTGCTTGTTCAGCTGGTAGGAGGTACCGATGGCGTAGGCCCAGGTGTCGTGCCAGTTCTGTTCTTCGGTGATGGTGCCGAAGAGGGTTGGGTTCAATGCGCCGCCGCCCGTGACGTCATTGTTCACGGTGATGTCTTTCAGGCGGCTCCAGCGAGTCCAGGTGCTGCCGGCGTAGACGGTCCAGGCATCGTTGATTTCCTGGGTGACGGAAAAGTCCACCGACTCAGGCGTGGTGATGTCCAGCGAGGCGTCGTAGCGCGCGCCACTCAGCAGGAAGCCAGGCGTACCAGCACCAGGGCTTACTTCGGTGTGGCCTTCGAGCTTGTACTTGACCTTGGAGTGGTAGGTCAGGCCGACGCGGGTAGTGTCGGTGGCCTGGACCAGCAAGCCGATGTTATAGCCGTAGCCGATGTCGTCGCCCTTGATTTTGACATTGCCGTCGTTAGGCGAAAACGGCGTATTCAGCGCCGACTCCAACGAACCCGAAATCCGGTTGATGGTCGGGCCGAAACCGATCGATACCTTGTCATTGAAGGCATAGCTGACGGTTGGCTGGAAGGTCACGACCTTCACTACGCTCTTGCTGCCGAAGTTGCGGCCCTGGAAGCTGTTTTCATAGTCGGTGATCAGGCCGAACGGCGCGTACACGCCCAGGCCGAATGCCCACTGATCATCGATAGGCTTGACGTAATAGCCCATCGGAACACCGGTGAGCGGAACCATGTCGCCATCGTTGGTGCCGGAGCGGCTGCCGCTGGCATCGTTGATATCGGTGGAGGCGTCGATGGCAGCGAAACCGCCGGTGACTTGTTGACGCTTGAGGCGCGACATGCCGGCAGGGTTGCCGAACACGGTGCTTGCATCATCGGCAGAAGAAGAACGACCCGCGAAGCCAGTGCCCATGCCACTGATGCTTTGTTCGTTCAAGGCAAAGCCACTGGCAAAAAGTTGGGTGGATGCCAAGGTCACGGCAAGGCCAAGGGTGGTTTTGAGCATCATTTTTTTCATTGTTAGAACTCCAGGTGATCACCGAGGCGAAAATTACCAACATTTTCGTGCAAGCGCTATAGCTTGTATCGCTTGTTTTAGAGGGGTTTTGTAGGACAATCCGACCAAATTCATGACATTTGTAGGAAGTTTCCATTTTTCCGTTCAGCAGGCGACCTGATTCACAGGTGAGACACAATTTTGCCAGGCGCAGGTAAAGTCCCTTAGGCGGCCTGGAGGGTGGAAAACCTGGCGCCAGATCCGGGCCATGCCCAGCAGATCGTCGGCGTTGGGGAGCGGGGTGGCGTGTTCTTCCACCAATAACCAGGCGATGGCCGTGGCGTAGCGCAGGTTGACGGTGAGTTCCAGATGAGGGCCGCTGAGGAAAGCGTGCTGGCTCGCCAGGCCACGCACCAGGCTGGCACGTTCCGGGTCGAGGGCGAGGTAGTCGTCCCAGAGGGCTTGATGGCGAGGTTCGGTGATCCGGTACAAACCGTGTCCGCGACGGTCATGCAAGGCAGCGCCCAGGCCTGACTGGCTGGCGGCAATCCCCAGCAACAAGGCTTCCGCCGTGGTGCTGTGGCTCCCCAGGTACAGGAGCGTCGGGCGGATCACATATCGACACAGTTCGCTGGCAGCGATACCCATAAGACCCTCGGATCGGGAAAATGGGCGAAGCCTGAAGGTATGGGCTTGGCAGCGGGTGGATCGGTTCAGGCTCCGCCGAAGCGGATCATGCCGCTCGAGTTGAAGTGTAGTGTCATATCTGCGCTGTAAAGGACTGTTTTTAAACCATGTTCGCCGAACGGTTATGACTGTTATAGCCATACGTGCTTACGCCGCTGCGCTTTATCGAGAAACGCCGGGCAATAAAAAGCCCCGCTTTTCGGGCGGGGCCTTTGGGTTTCAGCGCTTCGGCGTTTCAGGCAACCAGTGCCTGGCGGGTACGCTTGATCACGGCCTGCAGCGGTTCTTCGCTGGAGTACTGGTCGGGATACAAGCGTTCGCTGTGACGAGCGATACCGTGTTCGTTGACCAGCGTGAAGCTGAAGCAGCCTTTGCGAGCGGCCATGATCAGGCAGTTCATTGGAGCAAAAGCGTTGGTTAGGGTGCGAATGGCATCCTGTGTCTGGATTTGATTAGACATGTTATTGGTGTTCCTGCAAATGACACGGTTAAGAACCGTGCAGCGTTAAAACGTTCCAGTAACGTCGACCACCATTGGTCGAACGAAGAACCCGACTGGAACAAAGCAGCCAGTTTGAGCGCTATATAAAGGGCGCGCTTGGGCTGGCAGGTAGGTACTTAGGAGGGCAGGCAACACGACAAGGGCAAAGGTTCTGGGCCCAGGGTGAAGATCCTGATCAATTTTGCAGGTTGGTTCGGTCAGAGTAATGAGCCTGGCATCACACCTCGCATTCGTGCGAAAAGCGTGTCGGTGCAAGGGTTACCTGGAAACCATCGAGGGGGGCGGTCCCTTTTTTCGGTGAGGCGTCCCTTGGGGGATGGCTGACCGCAGAGATGTTTCCGACCCGGAATTGACTTTCAGCTTGGTACTAACGCCGCGGATACTAACGGATCGAATCGGTGAAGGGAAGGGCGTTGGTCAAAAAGAAACAGTCCCGCCGACGACCGGCAGCTGGCGGTTTGCCTTCATTGATCAGATTTGTCCACAGGATGCAAGCCCTGATGAGCCAAAAAAGCGCGGCGATATAACCGTTCGGATGTTACTTGTACACACCGGTGCACCGAGTTGTCACCTAACTGTCACGTTGAAACATTCCGGGGTAGGTGCCTGTATCCAAAATTTAAGTCAATGAAAAACATCGCTTTTTTTTACTGGTGAAAAAATCGTCAGTTTGAGCGCAGGCCCCGTTCCACAGGGCTTGCGGCGGGTTCAGGGTGGGTTGTCCACTGAGTTATCCACAGCTTCTGTGGATTGTCCCGCGCGCTTGCTCTAGGACGGGCGTGCTGGATTTTTTCGACTTTACCCGTACGAAAAAAGGAGTAGAGTGGCGCGCCTTCCGATCTGTCCCGTAGTGCGTCATGAAGTTTCGCTCCGTATCAAATCCTGTTACCGCCGCACCCTCCGGTGTTACCCCACCCAAACGCATATCGATGCGCGTCGCCGAGTGGCTGCTGGACAGCCCGCGCCTGGGCGAACGCCCTAGCGTCAAGCACTTGGCCGGTCGCCTGCTCAAGCAGCCGGCGCGTGAAGGCGTGGTGGCTGCGCAAAGTCGCCTCGGCCAGTTGATGTGCCGCGAATGTGGCAACGCGCGAGACCGCCGCATCGGCCAGGACTTGCTGCGCCAAGCCGCGCGGGCCGGCGATCATCGAGCCCGCCAGGCATTGGGCGAAATCGAAGACTGAGCTGGGCAACGCTTGGCGGCTTGGTTAACCTTCGGCCTTTATTTCTTGCGCGGGAATTGTCATGGCGATGGATTTGACCAGCCTGTTGCTCGGCCTGGCAGGCGCTGCGGTGCCGCTGTTGGCGCTGGCCTGGCACCTGCAACGCCAGGCCAGCGCGGCGCAGACCGAACTGGCACTGCTGGAAGAACGCCTGGCCACCGCCCACATGGCCCACGATGGGTTGAACGCCCAACTCGATGCTTGCCGCGACGAAATCAGCGACCTGAGCCAGGCCAATGCTGCCAAGCAGGCCGAGCTCGCCGCTGCGTGTCGCGAGGTCGAGTTGCTGCAGATCGAGCGCGACAACGCCAGGGACGCAGCTCATGCCTGGAACCTGGAGCGCGCCAATAAAGAAGCGGAACTGCGCCGCCTCGATGCCCAGGCGGCCTCGTTGCATGCCGAATTGCGCGAGCAGCAGGAAAGCCATCAGCAGCGCCTGGACGACCTGCAAGGCTCGCGAGACGCATTGCGCGCCCAGTTCGCTGAGCTGGCGGGGAAAATCTTCGATGAGCGCGAACAGCGCTTCGCCGAAACCAGCCAGCAGCGCCTCGGGCAATTGCTCGATCCACTGAAGGAGCGCATCCAGTCCTTCGAAAAACGCGTCGAAGAAAGCTATCAGGCCGAGGCGCGGGAGCGATTCTCCCTGGGCAAGGAGCTGGAGCGGCTGCAACAACTGAACCTGCGCCTGAGCGATGAAGCCACCAACCTCACCCGGGCGCTCAAGGGCCAGAAAACCCAGGGCAACTGGGGCGAACTGATTTTGGAGCGTGTCCTGGAACATGCCGGCCTGGAGAAGGGCCGCGAATACCAGACCCAAGTCAGCCTCAAGGGCCCGGATGGTGAACGTTTCCAGCCAGACGTGTTGATCTACCTGCCCGGCGACAAGCAAGTCGTCGTCGATTCAAAAGTCAGCCTGACGGCTTACCAGCAATACGTGGCCGCCGAGGACAATGCCATCGGCCAGCTCGCCCTCAAGCAACACGTGGTGTCGTTGCGGGCCCACGTCAAAGGCTTGGCCGGCAAGGACTACAAGCGCCTGGACGGTTTGCACAGCCTGGATTTCGTGTTGCTGTTCGTGCCGATCGAAGCGGCATTTTCCGCGGCCCTGCAAGCCGAGCCTAATCTGTTCCAGGAAGCCTTCGATCGCAACATCGTCATCGTCAGCCCGACTACGCTGTTGGCGACCTTGCGGGTGATCGACAGCCTGTGGAAACAGGAACGCCAGAGCCAGAACGCCCGGGAAATCGCCGAGCGGGCGGGGTGGCTGTATGACAAGTTCGTCCTGTTCATCCAAGACCTGGATGAAATCGGCAGCCGCTTGCAGCAGTTGGACAAAGCCTACGCCGCTGCACGCAACAAGCTGACGGAAGGGCGCGGCAACCTGGTCAGCCGCAGCGAACAACTGAAGCTGCTGGGCGCCCGTGCGAGCAAGAGCCTGCCTGCGGAACTGCTCGAGCGCGCAATGGCGGATGTGGATGGGTTGCCTGAAGAGACCGGCGAAGAAAGCCAGGGTCAGTAGCCTTCAAGGTTTGCACCGCCCCCCTTGTGGCGAGGGAGCTTGCTCCCGCTTGAGTGCGCAGCGCTCACAAATAAGAGGGCCGCTACGCAGCCCAGCGGGAGCAAGCTCCCTGGCCACAGGGGGTTACCTTTTCCCTGAATTACAACGGCAAATGCCGGCTCAACAACGCTCTCAACGCCGCCGGTTTCACTGGCTTGGCCAGGTAATCCAATCCCGCCGCATGCACCTGGGCCACGGTCTCGGGCCGGCCGTCGGCGCTGATCACCACGCCCGGCACCGGTTCGCCCATCCGCGTGCGCAACCAGGCCATCAACTCGGTACCCGTTTCGCCGTCGTCCAGATGAAAATCCACCAGGGCCAGTTGCGGGCGGCCACCCTGGGTCAGCCAGCGCTCGCATTCCTCGCGGTTGCGCGCGGTCCACACCCGGCAACCCCAGCGGGTCAGCAGGCTGTCCATGCCAATCAGGATGCTGTCTTCGTTGTCCACGCACAGCACCTGCGCTCCGCTGGGCAAGTGACCGTTGGGCTCGACCACGACAGTGGGCGCCACGACTTGCGTGCTGGCCAGCGGCACGCTGACGCTGAACACACTGCCGCGCCCCGGCCAGGAGCGTACGCGCAATGTATGGCCAAGCACGCGGCACAGCCCATCAGCGATCGCCAGGCCGAGGCCGAGGCCTTTTTCGGCGCGGGTCTGATGGCTGTCGAGGCGTTTGAACTCTTCGAAAATCACTTGCTGTTTGTCTTCGGCGATGCCCGGCCCTCGATCCCAGACCTCCAAGCACAGCTCACCGTCGCGGCGGCGTACGCCCAGCAGCACCGGCCCCTTGGCGTAGCGGAAGGCGTTGGTGAGGAAGTTCTGCAGAACGCGCCGCAGCAACTTGATGTCGCTGTCGACCCGCAGCCGCGAACCACGAACCCGAAATTTCAGGCCTTGCTCCTGGGCCAGCGCCGTGAATTCGGCGCCCAGCGTGTCGAACAAATCGTTGAGGGCGAACGGCTTGCGGTCGGGGTTGATCTTGCCGTTTTCCAGCCGGGAAATGTCCAGCAGGTCAGTGATCAGGTCCTCGGCCGAGCGCAATGAGCTGTCCAGATGCTGGACCAACTGCCGGGCCTCGCCCGGCAAGCCGTCGTGCTGGTGGGACAGCGCGGCGGAGAACAGTCGCGCGGCGTTGAGCGGTTGCATCAGGTCATGGCTGACAGCGGCGAGGAAGCGGGTCTTGGATTGGTACGCGGATTCGGCCGTGCTCTTGGCTTCGGTCAGGGCCAGGTTCAGTTGCGAGAGTTCGCGGGTGCGTTCGGCCACCCGTTGTTCCAGCCCTTCGTTGGCTTCGGTCAAGGCCTGGGCGGCTTCGCGGAACGCGGTGATATCGGTGAAACTCATGACAAAACCGCCGCCTGGCATCGGATTGCCGATCAGCTCGATCACCCGGCCGTTGGGGAATAGCCGTTCCGAGGTGTGCGCGCGGCCCTGGCGCATCCAGTGCAGGCGCCGGGCGACATGGACTTCCGCCTCGCCCGGACCACAGAGGCCGCGCTCGGCGTTGTAGCGGATGATGTCGGCGATCGGCCGACCGACGCTGATCAAGCCGTCGGGGTAGTTGAACAATTCCAGGTACCGGCGGTTCCACGCCACCAGCCGCAGGGACTGATCGACCACGCTGATGCCTTGGGTGATGTTTTCAATGGCGCCTTGCAGCAGGGCCCGGTTGAATTGCAGCACCTCGGACGCTTCGTCGGCGATCCGCACGACGTCTTCCAGTTGCATCTCCCGGCCTTCGATCGCCGCCTTCACCACCGCTCGCGTCGAAGAGGCCCCCAGGACGCCGGCCAGCAGGCGCTCGGTGTGGGCGATCCATTCGCTGTCGGCGTTCTGGCTTGGGTTGAAGCCCTTGCCTTGGCGATAGGCAAAGCGGATGAAGCTCTGGCGCGCGCGTTCTTCGCCGACGAAGCGGGCGGCAAGTTGCAACAGATCATCGATCTGCACCGCCAGCATCGAGCGAGGATTGGGGCGGGCGCTGATCTCCTGGCCGATGAAGCGTCCAGCTTGCCAGTGCTCCGACACCCGGGTGCGCGACAGCACCGAGACCCAGGCGAACAATATGAAGTTGCCGGCCAGGGACAGGACGACGCCTTGGGTCAGCGGGGTGATCGGCAGGTTCAGTGGGTTGCCATGCAGCCAGGCCAGGCCTGGGAAACTGCCCAGCGACCAGCCCAGGCTGTGGGCGGCGATCGGCAGCACCAGGGTGTAGAACCAGAGGAATATGCCCATGGCGAGGCCGGCAAACACACCGCGCCGGTTTGCCTGTTTCCAGTACAGCGCGCCGAGCATGGCGGGCGCCAGTTGCGTCACGGCGGCGAAGGCGATCTGGCCGATGGTCGCCAGGCTCGCTGTCGAACCCAGCAATCGATAGCTGACGTAGGCCAGCAGGAGGATCACGACAATACTCACCCGGCGTACCGACAGCATCCATTGGCGGAACACTTCGAACGGCCGCTCGGCATTGTTGCGGCGCAGCAGCCAGGGCAACAGCATGTCATTGGAGACCATGGTCGACAGCGCGACACTCGCGACGATGACCATGCCGGTGGCGGCCGAGGCGCCGCCGATGAAGGCCAGCACCGCCAGCGCCGGATGGGCCTGGGCGAGCGGTAGGCTGATGACGAACGAGTCCGGCAACACCGAGCTGGGCAACATCATTTGCCCGGCGAGGGCGATCGGCACGACGAACAGCGCCGCCAGGGCCAGGTAGGCGGGGAACACCCATTTGGCCAGGCGCAGGTCCTGGGGTTCGATGTTCTCGACCACGGTGACGTGGAACTGCCGCGGCAGGCAAATGATCGCCATCATCGCCACCCCGGTCTGCACCACCATGGACGGCCAGTTGATGGTTTCTTTCCAGTACTGTTCCAGTCGCGGCGCCAGCATCGCCTGGTTGAAGAGATCGTCGAAGCCGTCATAAAGGCCGAACGTGACGAACGCGCCGACCGCCAGGAAGGCGAACAGCTTGACCAGGGATTCAAAGGCAATCGCCAGCACCATGCCGCGGTGGTGCTCGGTGGCGTCGAGGTTGCGGGTGCCGAAGACAATCGTGAACAGTGCCAGGATCAGCGAGACGATCAACGCCGTATCCTGCGCCCGGGTGCCCATGGCGTCGGCTCCGGCGCCGATCAACAGGTTCACCCCGAGCACGATCCCCTTGAGCTGCAAGGCAATGTAGGGCAGCACGCCGACCAGGCAGATCAGGGCCACCACCACCGCCAGGGATTGGGACTTGCCATAGCGGGCGGCGATGAAGTCGGCGATGGAGGTGATGTTCTCCTGCTTGCTGATCATCACCATCTTCTGCAGGACCCACGGCGCCAACACCATCAACAGGATCGGCCCGAGGTAGATCGGCAGGAAGGCCCAGAGTTGTTCGGCGGCCTGGCCCACTGCGCCAAAGAACGTCCAACTGGTGCAATACACTGCCAGCGACAGGCTATAGACCCACGCCCGCACGCGCGGCGGCAGCGGCGTGCTGCGTCGGTCGCCGTAGAAGGCGATGGCGAACATGATGGCCATATAGGCCAGGGCGACAACGGCGATCAGCCCGCTGGACAGCGACATGGAAACTCCCAGACAAATACGCCCGGGCTTGAGCCCGGCAAGACAGTCTCGCATGCCCGCTCGGGTTCGTCAGTGTCGACCAAGGTCGAGGCGCGGCGGGGTGTCGCGGGTGGGGAATTATTTAGTGTTCTTTCGGGCCGCTTTCGCGAGCAAGCCCGCTCCCACAATGGCTATTTATCGAATACAAGATTTGTGGCACACCGAAATCCAATGTGGGAGCGAGCTTGCTCGCGATGGCATTTTCACTGATCCAACGCCATATCCACCAACCGATACAACTCCTCGACCTCCAGCGGCGCCGTGGCGAAGAGGATGCGAAACACCGTCGGCGCGACGATCACGTTCACCAACCGCTCGATCCCGGGATTCGGCTCATCGGGATAACGGTCCAGGATGATCTGCAGTTGGCCGCTGATAATGCCCACGCAATACCCCGGCGTGGCGCAGGCCTGGATGTCGCGCATCATGTTGCGGCCGGGCTCGGAAGTCATTTCGTCCAAGTATTGCTCGGCCCAGGCGCGCAAGTCGCCGCGCAGGCTGCCGGTGTTGGCCGGTTCGCCGTCGGGGCGCATGCGCTCGATGGCGACGTCGGCCAGCAGCGCCGGCAGATCGCCCCAGCGCCGGTAAATGGTGGACGGCGTGACGCCCGCGCGCGCAGCGATCTGCGGCACGGTCAGGGTGGCGCGATCCTGCTCCTGGAGCAGGGCGCGCACCGCCGAATGAATCGACTCTTGGACCCGGGCGCTTCTGCCGCCGGGGCGTAAACCTTCTTTGATAGCCATGTGTCGGACCTTAACACAAAGAATTTGCTTTAAGCACACACCGGTAGCACACTCGGCAAAAGCAAAAAATTAGCTTTTATGAATGTCCTTGTGGAGCGTGCCCATGTCTCGTCCAGCTTCGACCCGCGTCAGCCTGATATTTCTGGCGATCACCTTGCTCGGTTTTCTGGCGGCGTCCAGCGCGCCGACGCCGTTGTACCACCTCTACCAGGAGCACATGCAGTTCTCCCCGGCGATCCTGACACTGATCTTCGGCGTGTACGCGTTCAGTCTGTTGGCGGCCCTGTTGGTCGTCGGCTCGTTGTCTGATTACCTCGGCCGCAGACCGGTGATTTTCGTCGCGTTGCTGCTCAACATGCTGGCGATGCTGCTGTTTATCAATGCCGAGAGTGTCGCCTGGTTGATCGGCGCGCGGTTGATCCAGGGCTTCGCCACGGGCATGGCCACCAGTGTCTTGGGCGCAGCGTTGCTGGATTTCGATCGCCAGCAGGGCCCGCTGATCACCAGCGTGGCGCCTCTGCTGGGCATGGCATGTGGCGCGATGGGGTGTGGCTTGTTGGCAGAATTCGCGCCGCTGCCGTTGCAACTGACCTATTGGATTCTGCTGGCGTTGTTCGTTCTCCAAGCCATTTACCTCTGGCGCCTGGCGGAAAGCGTCAGCCCACAACCCGGGGCCTGGCGATCGCTGCGCCCGACCTTACATGTGCCGGTCCAGGCGCGGCGCGCGTTGTGGCTGATATTGCCCTTGGACTTGGCGGCCTGGGCGGTGGGTGGATTCTATCTGTCCCTGGCGCCGTCTTTGGTTCGGGCCGCGACCGGCTCGACGTCGAACCTGATCGGCGGTGCGCTGGTGGCCGTGTTGACGCTCACGGGGGCGTTGTCGATCTATGCCCTGCGTAACCGCGCGGCGGACATGATGCTGCGGCTTGGCGCAAGCCTGCTGGTACTTGGCCTGGCCCTGGTGCTGATCGCCGTGCACACGGCCAGCCTGCCCTTGTTTTTCATTGGCACGCTGATTACCGGCAGCGGTTTCGGCTCGGGATTCCTCGGTGCCCTGCGTAGCATCATGCCGCTGGCCTTGCCCCACGAACGGGCGGGGTTGATGTCGGCGTTCTATGTGCTCAGCTACTTGGCGTTCAGCTTGCCGTCGCTGCTGGCTGGGAACCTGACGCGTCTCTACGGTCTGATTCCGACCACCAATGGTTTTGGTGCAGTGCTGATCTTAATGGCCGTCGGCGCGCTGGCAGGCTTGCTGCGCCAACCCGCGAAACCGTTGGCTGATGGGCTTCGTTCTTGATCGTATATCTGCAAAACAGATTAGATATAGAGAAATTACCCGTTATATAGATATTCTTTCAGGTTCTAGCATGGCGTCACCTTATCCGAGGAGAGAAGTGACCATGACGTGCCGTGCTGCGAGATATCGCCTGCGCCCCCTGAGCCATCTGCCGAGTCCGCTGGAAGTCGTTCGGCAATTCACCCCGAATTGGTTCGCCGCCACTATGGGCACCGGTGTGCTGGCGCTGGCCTTGGCGCAGTTGCCCGGGGCGACCCCGGGCTTGCACCGGGTGGCTGAAGGGCTGTGGTTGCTCAATATTTTGCTGTTCATTGTGTTTGCCGGGCTCTACACCGCTCGCTGGGTGCTCTTCTTTGATGAGGCCCGGCGGATTTTCGGACATTCAACCGTGTCGATGTTTTTCGGTACGATTCCGATGGGGCTGGCAACCATCATCAACGGTTTCCTGCTGTTCGGCGTACCGCGCTGGGGGGAGGGCGTGCTGTCGCTGGTCGAGGTGTTGTGGTGGATCGACGTGGCGATGTCATTGGCCTGTGGCGTGTTGATTCCGTACCTGATGTTTACCCGCCAGGAACACCGCATCGACCAGATGACGGCCGTGTGGCTGTTGCCCGTGGTGGCCGCCGAAGTCGCCGCGGCCAGCGGTGGGTTATTGGCACCGCACCTTGGGGACGCCCATTCGCAACTGGTGATATTGGTCACCAGCTACATACTCTGGGCATTTTCCCTACCGGTGGCATTCAGCATTCTGACGATACTGCTGTTGCGCATGGCCCTGCATAAACTGCCCCACGAGAACATGGCTGCTTCGAGCTGGCTGGCCCTTGGCCCGATCGGTACCGGCGCCCTGGGCATGTTGTTGTTGGGCGGCGATGCGCCCATGATTTTCGCCGCCAATGGTCTGCAGGGCATGGGCGAGGTTGCTTCAGGGCTGGGACTGGTCGCCGGGATCACCCTGTGGGGCTTCGGTCTGTGGTGGATGTTGATGGCGCTGTTGATCACCGCGCGCTATTTACGTGAAGGCATCCCGTTCAACCTTGGTTGGTGGGGCTTCACCTTTCCCTTGGGCGTGTACGCGCTGACGACCCTGAAGCTGGCGAGCCTGCTGGGCCTGGCGTTTTTCAGTGTGTTCGGCTGTGGGCTGGTGGCGCTGCTGGTGGTGATGTGGCTGATCGTTGGCTGGCGCACGCTGGTCGGCGCCTGGCACGGTGAGTTGTTTGTGTCGCCGTGTATATCGGGGTTGGCGAAATAATCGGCAAAGACAGGTAATGTGTGGCCTGGATCGAAAAAGCGTCATTCCAATAAGCGTCCACGCCACTCAGGAACATGGAAGATGAGTCACCCTTCGCAGTTCAATTTGCTTCGCACGCGGCGCTTCCTGCCGTTCTTCATTACGCAGTCCCTTGGCGCGTTCAACGACAACATTTTCAAGCAGTCGCTGATTCTCGCCATCCTCTACAAACTGACCATCGAGGGTGACCGCTCGATCTGGGTCAACCTCTGCGCGCTCTTGTTCATCTTGCCGTTCTTCCTGTTCTCCGCCTTGGCGGGCCAGTTTGGAGAAAAGTTCGCCAAGGATGCGTTGATTCGCCTGATCAAGCTGGGCGAGATCGCGATCATGGCGGTCGGTGCGTTGGGGTTCCTGTTCGATCACCTGTGGCTGATGCTGGTGGCGCTGTTTGCCATGGGCACCCACTCGGCGCTGTTCGGGCCGGTGAAGTATTCGATTCTGCCGCAGGCCCTGCGCGAGGATGAATTGGTTGGCGGCAATGGCCTGGTGGAGATGGGGACGTTCCTGGCGATCCTCGCCGGCACCATCGGCGCAGGAATCATGATGTCGTCGGCGCACTACGCGCCAGTCGTGTCAGTGGCGATTGTCGGCATTGCCGCGGCCGGCTACCTGGCCAGTCGCAGCATCCCACGGGCAGCGGCCGCTTCGCCGCAGATGCGCTTGAACTGGAACATTTTCAGCCAGTCCTGGGCCACGCTGAAGTTGGGCCTGGGGCAGACGCCGGCGGTATCCCGTTCCATCGTTGGCAACTCATGGTTCTGGTTTGTCGGGGCGATCTACCTGACGCAGATTCCCGCCTATGCCAAGGAATGGATGCACGGCGATGAAACCGTCGTGACCCTGATCCTTACGGTGTTCTCGGTGGGGATCGCCTTGGGCTCGATGCTCTGCGAAAAGCTGTCGGGGCGCAAAGTCGAGATCGGCCTGGTGCCGTTCGGCTCGTTCGGGCTGACCGTGTTCGGCCTGCTGCTGTGGTGGCATTCCGGTGGGATCCCCGACAGCGTCGACGGCCACGGCTGGCTGCAGATTCTCGGGTTCGGCCACGCCTGGCTGGTGCTGATCGATATTCTCGGCCTGGGCATCTTCGGTGGTTTCTACATCGTGCCCCTGTATGCACTGATCCAGTCGCGTACCGTCGAAAACGAGCGGGCGCGGGTCATCGCCGCCAACAACATTCTCAATGCCTTGTTCATGGTGGTCTCGGCGATTGTCTCCATCGTCCTGCTGAGCCTGGCCAAGCTGTCGATTCCGCAGTTGTTCCTGGTGGTGTCGCTGCTGAACATTGGCGTCAACGCCTACATCTTCAAGATCGTCCCCGAGTTCAGCATGCGTTTCATGATCTGGCTGCTCAGCCACTCCATGTACCGCGTGGAGCATCGCAACCTGGACGCGATTCCTGACGAAGGCGCCGCGCTGCTTGTGTGCAATCACGTGTCGTTTGTCGATGCCTTGTTGATTGGCGGCGCGGTGCGTCGGCCGATTCGCTTTGTCATGTACTACAAGATCTACAACCTGCCGGTGCTGAACTTTATCTTTCGCACCGCCGGGACGATTCCGATTGCCGGGCGCCAGGAAGACATCCATATCTATGAAAAAGCCTTCAGCCGCATCGCCCAGTATCTGAAAGACGGTGAGCTGGTGTGCATCTTCCCTGAAGGAAAGTTGACCGCCGACGGTGAGATCAATGAGTTCAAAAGTGGCTTGACGCGCATCCTCCAGGAGACCCCGGTGCCGGTGATCCCGCTGGCGCTGCAAGGGTTGTGGGGGAGTTTCTTCAGTCGCGATCCGAGCAAGGGGATGTTCCGCCGGTTCTGGTCGCGGGTGACGCTGGTGGCGGGAACGGCGGTGGCGGTCGAGGCGGCTGAGCCTGCGAAGTTGCAAGCGCTGGTGGGGGAGTTGCGCGGGGCTGTGAGATAAGCCGAAACCCTGTGGGAGCGAGCTTGCTCGCGATAGCGGTCTGCCTGTGACATCGACGCCAGCAGGCTGACTGTAATCGCGAGCAAGCTCGCTCCCACAGAAACGGATCTAAGCGCTGACCTTGAGCCCGATCAGCCCGGCAACGATCAACGCGACGCTGGCCAACCGAACCAGCGCCATTGACTCACCAAACAGAATGATCCCGGCGATCACCGTGCCCACGGCTCCGACCCCGGTCCAGATCGCATAGGCCGTACCCAGCGGCAATTCCTTCATTGCAAGGCCAAGCAGGCCGAGGCTGATCGCCATGGCGGCAATGGTCAGCGCAGTGGGGAGCGGGCGGCTGAAGCCGTCGGTGTACTTCAGGCCGACAGCCCAGCCGACTTCGAACAGGCCGGCAAAAAAAAGAATGATCCAGGACATCACACACCTCATCGATGGATGGGGTCGTCCCCGGACAAGAAAAACTCCAATGGAGCAGCGGGGTCGTCCCCGCATTGGGCAGAAGGATGCCCAATGCTGACCGTTTGATCAAGTCGCTCGCTCAGTCCGCCGCCTGCCGGGCCAATTGCTCACGGTCCTGTTTTTCGCTCATGCGGCGGAACCAGGTCGAGAGCAGTGCCCCGGAAATATTGTGCCAGACGCTGAACAGCGCACTGGGCACCGCCGCCAACGGCGAAAAGTGCGCGCTGGCCAGCGCCGCGCCCAAGCCGGAGTTCTGCATGCCGACTTCCAGGGACAGGGTCTTGCGCTGGGCCAGCGGCAATCCGAACAGCCGACCGGTGAAATACCCCAGCAAGTAGCCGAAGCTGTTGTGCAGGACGACAATGGCCATGATCAGCAAGCCGGACTCGGCGATCTTCGCCTGGCTGGCCGCGACCACTGCGGCGACGATAATCACGATGCTGACCACCGAGACCAGAGGCAGCACTTCAACAGCGTGACGAACCCGCGCGCCCAACAGTCGCTGGGCAATGATGCCCAGAGCGATGGGCAACAACACAATCTGCAGGATCGACCAGAACAACGCGGAGAACGACACCGGCAGCCAAGCCGAAGCCAGCAGCCAGATCAGTGCCGGGGTCAGCAAAGGGGCGAGCAGGGTGGTGATGGCGGAAATCGCCACGGCCAGGGCCAGGTCACCGCGTGCGAGCCAGGTCATGACATTGGACGAGGTGCCGCTCGGGCAACAGCCCACCAGGATCACCCCGACGGCAATTTCCGGCGGCAGGCTGAATACTTGGCAAAGCAACCACGCCGTACCCGGCATGATCACGAACTGGGCAATCACGCCCAGGGCCACGCGTCCCGGACGACGCGCCACTTCGGCAAAGTCTTCAAGTTTGAGTGCCAGGCCCATGCCGAACATCACCAGCCCCAGCAGGGGCACGATGGCGACCTTCAGGTCGACGAACCACTGCGGTTGCAGGAATGCCAGCACCGCAAAGAACAACACCCAGTAAGCGAACGTATTGCCGACAAAGCGGCTCAATGCAGCCAGTGCACGCATGACCTGATCCTTATTATTAAGAACACCACAAACCCAATGTGGGCGCGGGCTTGCACGCTAACGCTAAGGGACATTCAACATCATCGTTGAATATCAGTCAGCCTTCGCGAGCAAGCCCGCTCCCACATAGAGACCAACAGGGTTTAGATCCCCTGCGGAATCTCTTCCCCGCCCAGCGCTTCCACCAGCGCCGGCAGGAACTCGCCAAACGTCAGCATCATCAAGGTGAAGCTGGCGTCCAACTGGCCAAGAGCCTCGTCGCCGCCATCCTGCTCCGCCTGGTCTTGCAGCAGGTCTTCGAATTTCAGGCGCTTGACCACCATCTTGTCGTCGAGCACGAACGACAACTTGTCCTGCCACGCCAGCGACAGTTGGGTCACCACCTTGCCGGTGTTCAGGTGCAGCTGAATTTCGTCGCTGGTCAGGTCCTGACGCTTGCAACGCACGATCCCGCCGTCTTCATGGGTGTCGCGCAGTTCACATTCGTCCAGCACGTAGAAATCGTCAGCAGCTTTCTGCGTCTTGACCCAGTCGGTCATGATCGCGGTCGGTGCGGTCTTCACGGTGAGCGGACGCACGGGCAGCGTGCCGATGACTTCGCGCAGCGTGGAGAGCAAGTCTTCGGCGCGTTTCGGGCTGGCGGAGTTGACCAGGATCAGGCCCTGTTTTGGCGCGATGGCGGCAAAAGTGGACGAGCGACGGATAAACGCGCGAGGCAGGAAGGCCTGGATGATTTCATCCTTGATCTGGTCCCGTTCCTTTTTATAGACCTTGCGCATTTGCTCGGCTTCGATTTCCTCGACCTTTTCCTTGACCGCGTCGCGCACGACGCTGCCAGGCAGGATGCGTTCTTCCTTGCGCGCGGCGATCAACAGGAAATCCTGGCTGACGTGCACCAAGGGTGCATCTTCGCCTTTGCCAAACGGCGCGACGAAACCGTAAGTGGTCAACTCCTGGCTTGCACAGGGGCGCGCCAGTTTGCTCGCCAGTGCAGTTTCCAACGCCTCGGCATCAACAGGCAGATCTTGGGTCAGGCGATAGATAAGCAGGTTCTTGAACCACATGGGGTGAGTCTCTCCTTTATACAAAGGGGGGCATTATTCTCTTCGCGGCGCCATAGGCCAACCCTTCGCTAAGCCTTTGGAAGGCCTGAAAAAATTAATTTAAAAAGTGCTTGCCAGCTCAGGGGCTGCTCCGTAGAATGCGCGCCACACCGAAAGTGAAGGGTGATTAGCTCAGCCGGGAGAGCGTCTGCCTTACAAGCAGAATGTCGGCGGTTCGATCCCGTCATCACCCACCATTCGCTTCCAGTGTTACGCGCAGCGGTAGTTCAGTCGGTTAGAATACCGGCCTGTCACGCCGGGGGTCGCGGGTTCGAGTCCCGTCCGCTGCGCCATATTCGGTTACCTGGAACACTGAACGCCAGGTCACCACGGAAAGCCCGCTAACGCGGGCTTTTTGCTGTTTGCAGTTCCTGCGGTGTGCGTCGCTCATGTTTTTTGCTGGATTTGTTAATTAAATCAGCACGTTACGAAAAACTGTGAGAGAATGCGCCCCGCATCGAAAGTGAAGGGTGATTAGCTCAGCTGGGAGAGCGTCTGCCTTACAAGCAGAATGTCGGCGGTTCGATCCCGTCATCACCCACCAAACTTTCAATGTTACGCGCAGCGGTAGTTCAGTCGGTTAGAATACCGGCCTGTCACGCCGGGGGTCGCGGGTTCGAGTCCCGTCCGCTGCGCCATATTCGGCACTTGGAATACTGAACGCCAGGTTGCCAACAAAAAGCCCGCTCATTTGAGCGGGCTTTTTGTTGCCTGTCTTTTTGCCTCTGTCCTACTGCTCGGCATTGCGGCTATGACGGTAATCGCTGACCGCCTCATAAACCGCCTTGCGCAAACGGTTGATACCGCCAATCGGACGATGGGCCTCGATACCGAACCACGGGTTGAACGACTGGTTATCACACGCCAGGTTCAGCTTGGGCGTATCGAAGTCCTGGGCCGGTACCTTGATCCGCGCCACCGTCTCGAACGGTGCATCGCTTTCTTTCCATTCGATACTGGTGTCTTCGATCGGCATGTACTTGTTCGGATCCTGGCGCTGGATCTGCAAGACAAAACAGGCCGGCACGCGATCGGTGGATAACTGCTGATTCAGCGCGCTACGCAAGAAATTCGGCAGATCCTGGTTCTGCGGCGGCAAGGTGTAGCCCGGACAGCTGTCCGGGTCCGGTGCGACGCGAAACTTGGCATTGGCCTCGCCGAATTTGTAAGGCGATACCGAGAAGTAAGTGGTCTGGGTCGGGCTGGCCGGCGGTGGCGAAAGTGTCGCCAGGGCGATGAATAAATGTCGGATCTGCCAGGTGCGTGGGTCGAGGCTCGGAAAGAACGCCATTGCCTTCTTTCCGTCAGCCTGAGCGGCCACATTCTGACGGTACTCGGCGACATCGCTGACAAAGAAATTCGGATGATTGAACATCACGAAATCCTGCTCCCCCTTGGATTGCCGATCGGCCAGCAATTGCCTGCCAGGCACGTCCAACAACTTGATGGCCATCCCTCGGGCATCGCGCAGGCTGTCGAATTGTGGATAGGCATTGCCGTTGGACAGACGGATCGTCGCTTGCCAGGTCTTGCCCGGTTCGGCGAATACACCCTGGCGCAACGGCGCAGGCAAGTCACTGGGCACCTGGACTTCGGCCATGACGCAACCGTGGGCCTTGGCATGGGCGTCGCGCAGGTATCGCGTGCCTTCGCGGTGCTGGTCAACGATGCGGATCGCGGTCTGGATGATGTCCTGGGTCATGGCGCTTTCGCCGGGCGGTATCTGTTCCTGGTCCGGGACCGGCCCGCTGTGCTGCCAGGCAAACCAGGCTGTGGCCAAGGCCCAGCCGAGGAGTCCGAAACCCAGCAGCCACAGGAGCGTCTTGCCCAAAAAGGCGCCGAGGCGCAGCCAGAGCGTGATCAACATGCCAACATCCTTTTACTTATGAGGTTCATCATTACAGTTGCGACTCCAGCGGCCCGCCAAGCACCTTCAGATATTCCAGCAAGGCCCAGCGTTCTTGCGGTTGCAGCAAGCGCCCGATGACGCCGTTGCCTCGTTCGCCAGCGCGGAATTCATGACCGCTGTTGTGGTTGCCGGTGATCTTGGTGTCGAAGAGGAAGCCGTTGGCAAAGGCTTCGGTGCGATAGCCCAGATGTCGCGGATCGTATTCGAAGGTGCCTTTATAGAAAGTGGTCGCCCGTTCATCCTGCGGCGACAGCAATTGATAGATCGTCGGAACCGAGCCGTTATGCAGGAAGGGTGGCGTGGCCCAGACGCCCGCCAGTGGTCGCGCTTTGTAGGCGCGCAATTCACGAACGCCGATGGGCAGCCCGAAACCATCCAGGGCCGGGCGCTCGACGGGGGTGACGCCGGCATCGCGATAGGCGCGGTTTTCGACGAATGCAGTGACGTAGGCCAGGCCCTTGGCGACCGATACCTGGCTCAGATCCAACGGTTCCGTCGGGGTGGGGTGCAGTTGCACGTCGAGTTTGGCCAGCTCGGCCGGGTCCCACTGCAGGCTGGTCAGGTTGAAGCGATGGTCGGCGATATTGTTAGCCGTGCCGGGATCGGTGCCGATCACTTGCACCGGCAGCATGTGCAGTTGCTGGACTGGCCTGTCAGGTCCTTGTACGACTTTAGGAACGTGGCAACCGGCGCAGTTCTCGGCGAAAAGTGCCCGGCCCTTGGCGGCCAAGGGCTTGTCGATTGAGCCCAGCAGCGCTTCAGGCCATGCGGGAGGCTTGAGCAACTGCAAGGTTTCTTCGATCTTGTTCAGGTCCCGCACGCGTACGCTGGAGGGGTAGCGTGCTTCACCTTGCAACGGTTTGCCCTGGGCATCGAAGAAATTCAAGGTGGCACCGACCCCCAACGCCTCGCCGACGTTACGGGCCATCGGTTGCTGGGCCGAACCGTTCCACTGTACCCAGTCGAAGGTCCAGATTTCCCACAACTGAGGGTAATCCACCGGTGCGTTGGCGACCCGGTAGTTTTCCGCCGAAATGGCATCGCCGAAACTGGCATTGGCGATACGGCCAAAGGCGTCGGTACGGCCCGGGCCTTCCTGGGTGGGGTAGAGGCCGCGGTGCGTGTCATTCCAGGCCGTGCGCAGGAAAGTGTCCAGGGAAACCTTGAATGCCTTGCGCAACGCTTCGTGGCGGGCGTCATAGTCCTTGCCCAGCACTTGGCGGGCGAAACGTTCGAATTTCCATGGGTTGTAGTAGGTCGAGGCGAGACTGGCGACCATGGCCTGTCCGAAACTGCCCCCGCGTAATGTCGGAACGGTCGACGGCAGGACGTGTTGGGCGGAACCGCCATCGATCCGTATCGCCTGGCCCTTGAAGTGCAGTTCGCCGGTGTGGCAGGCGGCGCAAGTGATGTCCAGATATTGCTCGCTGCTGCCCGCGTTCTGGTGTCGTGTGAAGCCTACCGGCAAGTTGCCGGGATTGTCCGGCGTGGCTTTTTGCGCCGGATCGACCAGGAAACCGAAGCGCGCCAGGTACTCCGGCGACGCGAAGCGCTGCTGCGAAAACGGCAGTTCAAGCGCGGTGAACCAGTCGTAACGCAGGCCTTTGACCTGGGTGCCCTGGGGCGTGAAATAGTAAGTCTGGCGCTCGCTGGCGCTCCATTGGTCAAGGTAGTGCACCTGTTCGACAGGCGTGTAGGCCGGCAGGCGTGGGTTGGCGACGTAATAAAGCACGACGGCCACGATCACGATGAGCAATGCGAGGATCAGCAAGAGGAGGCGAGAGAGGAGGCGCACGGTAACGTCCTTGTTTTTTTGATATGTCCTTATGCCTCAGTGCCGCCTGGCCGGCAAGTGGCCATTACCCTTGGGCTGCAGGGGGGCGGCAATCCGTCTCTGTACGAAATCGATGACAGATGCTTCATCTTCCTGGGATTAAAAAGCGTTTGCCGACCTGAACTTATCATCGGTTTGCGGCTCACATGCCGGTAGCCATTGGTCGTGGCCGCCTGATAAGCTCGCGGCTTTACTCGATTGCCCTTTAGGCGCATGAACAAGGAAATAGCATGAAACAGCATCGGTTGGCGGCGGCGGTAGCCCTGGTTGGCCTGGTACTCGCGGGTTGCGACTCGCAGACCAGCGTAGAGCTGAAAACCCCGGCGCAGAAAGCTTCCTACGGTATTGGCCTGAACATGGGCAAGAGCCTGGCTCAGGAAGGTATGGATGACCTGGACTCCAAAGCGGTTGCCCAGGGCATCGAAGATGCCGTCGGCAAGAAAGAACAGAAGCTGAAAGACGAAGAATTGGTCGAGGCCTTTGCCGCACTGCAAAAGCGTGCCGAAGAGCGCATGGCCAAGATGAGCGAAGAGTCGGCAGCTGCCGGCAAGAAATTCCTCGAGGAAAACGGCAAGAAGGCCGGCGTGACCACCACCGCTTCCGGCTTGCAGTACGAAGTGGTCAAGAAAGCCGACGGCGCACAGCCCAAGCCAACCGACGTAGTGACCGTTCACTACACCGGCAAGCTGACCAACGGCACCGTGTTTGACAGCTCCGTTGAGCGTGGCAGCCCGATTGACCTGCCGGTTAGCGGCGTGATCCCGGGTTGGGTCGAAGGTCTGCAACTGATGCACGTCGGCGAGAAATACAAGCTGTACATCCCGAGTGATCTGGCATACGGCGCCCAGAGCCCGAGCCCGGCCATTCCTGCCAACTCGGTCCTGGTGTTTGACCTTGAACTGTTGGCGATCAAGGATCCGGCAAAAGAAGACGCAGCCAAGTAATCGCGTCTGCTATAAAGACAACGCCTCGCTTATGCGGGGCGTTGTTGCATTCGGCTTTCGGTAAACGATCAAAAAAACCGAACCCCCGCTGCAGGCCACAGTCATAGGCAATACGGGCCCTGTGCTAGACGCAGTCGACCCATCAAGTCAATGAAATATTGGGTTTTTTTATGTGAGTAAAAAACGCCCGATCTAAGCCGGGCCCTTATAAAACGGGGGCTTCAGCGGTGAAACGCAGCTCTGTTCACAAGGTTATCCACAATTTGTGTGGATAACATTTCAGCGGGAGAAAAAATGAAGGCGCCGTGGAATTTCACGCGATTCCTGCCCTTGGCGGGACGGCTGCTGGCCCGCGGCAGATTGCCGACGTTGCTGTTTGCCGTTGCCAGCAAGGGTGCCCGGGAAGGCGGTCGACTGGGCAAGCTCAAGGACGACCTGCGCTTGTTGCAGGCGCTGTGCCTGGCCTACTGGCGTGGCGAATACCGGGCGGTGAGCGCCAAGTCGTTGCTCTCGGTGGTGGCGGGGCTCATGTACTTCCTCAGTCCCCTGGATGCGATTCCAGACTTGCTGCCCATGTTTGGCATGTTTGACGATATCGCCGTGCTGGCGTGGATCATGAAAACCCTCGACGACGAGCTGAGTGCGTTCCGTGCCTGGCGTGACCGGCAATCCCCCGAGAAACTCGCGCTGGTCGAAAGACTCCCCGACACCCCGGAACAGCTGCAGCTCCAAGGTCCAAAAAAGACCTGATTCAGTCCGTTTCCCTTCAGAACTTCATCGCCCCGCGACCTTGGCTGCTATTTAGGATTACACTTCCTAGGAAAAAAGCTGACTCGCAAAGTGTTGTTGTCCTACGGGGTGTTCATGGATATTCAAATAATCACACGCGACGGAGAGCCCGAGTACGCGGTTTTACCGTGGGATCAGTACCAGTCGTTATTGAAGGCAGCCGGCATCAATCAAGCTCCGTCGCGTGAGGCAAGCGTCTCGCATGCGGCGGCACCCGGCCAGGATCTCCCCGGCCTGGATCAACTGCGCAGTCTGCGCGAAGGGAAGGGCATCGCCATCGAGGCGCTGGCCCGCACGGTAGGCATCAGCCCGTCTTATCTGGCCATGATCGAAAGCGGTGAGCGTCAGCCCGACGCCGCGATCAAGCGCAGTCTGGCCTGGGAACTGACGGTGCCGGGTTGGAGGGATGAATCGTGAGTGTACGGATCAGTCGGCAACATTGGGACGGGTTGTTGGGTGAGTTGGACCAGGCGCGTCGCCAGCGCCATTTATTGACATATCGCGCCTTGCTGGAGCGCTTGCAACTTCCCAGCCCGGCCATGCAGACGTTGACCGCGGCGCTTGAACATCTGGCGGCGCTGGATGCGCGGGCCGAGCAACCGCTGCGCAGTTCGCTGGTCATCAGCCAGGGTGCCAGCCGACTGCCACGTACGGGCTTCTTCGAGTGCGTTGAACGTCTTGGACGTTTTTCCGGCCCCTCCGACGGTGTGGCCGCCGCGTCCTGGCATGCTTCGGAAGTGGTCCGCGTGTTCGAATACGAGTACCCCGAATCGGCGGAGGCCTGAATGCTCTGGCGTATCAAGGCCCGGGCCGGTTATTGGCTCGCGCGCCGGTTGTTTCATTGGTCATGGTTCGTTCGGCAGCCACGCGGGTGGGCCTGGCTGGAGGGCCAGTTCGCACGCATGGCGAACCTGGGCGACGTCAGTGCTCAAAGCTTTTATGGCCATATCCTGACCTTTCGCGGCCAAGGCCTGGGCGCCAGGGAAGAGGGCGTTCGTCTGCTGCGATTGGCTGCACTGGCCGGTGATGGCAAGGCCGCCTACCAAGTGGGTGTCATCAGCCTCGCTGGGACTTCCACCAAAGCGCCCGACCCGGCCGAAGCGGCGCGTTGGTGGACCCTGGCGGCAAAGGCTGGGCACCCATTGGCCGACATCAAGCTCAAGGGGCTCGACGACCAGAATCCGTAGCGTTATCCACAGGCTGTCTGGCCAGTGTTGTTCCCCCGTCTTGGGGGCCGGTCCTGTAGGGCCAATTAAAGAACGATCCTACGAGCTGCGTCTCCTTATCTGACTTATTTTTCCTGCCGTCCCCGGCAAAGTCTCGCGCTTCCCGATTTCTCGCGAGATGCTCCTCCATGCCCGACCGTTTTTTCCTGCTGCCTCATGGCCGAGCCCCGTCCTGATGGATCAGGTGCGCCGAATCGAGGAGGCACTCGACGACTTCAAGGACACCCTCCCTCTTTACCGCGAGCAGCTCGAAAGTTGGTACAGCCGGGCTGCGGACCGGGCCAGCCAAGCAGCCGACCTGCCTTCACTGATGGGCATGGAGCGGCTGATCCGTTTCGGCGACGGCATCACCGCTGTCAGTATCCAAGACAAGGATTTTCTCTCTTCCGTCGCCCAGTGCCCGCAAGGCGGGAGCATGACGATCGAGAGCAAGCTCGAGTCTGTGTATGACATCCCGCTGGGCGACATCGTGGTCGATGTGGTGTCGGTGGACACGGGCGAAGTCACTCCAGTCACGCTTGACGCCCAGGGTATCGGGACTTTCAAGGGCGAGGCGGGGCGGTCCTATCGGGTTTACGTCCAGGGCGACGTATCCCCCAAGCAAATTGACGATCTGTTTTCTTCCTACGACGGCTTGAGCTCCGATCTGACGGACTGGCTGCGCGGCGAGTGGCAGGGGTTCAAGCCGCAGTGGGCCCAGCAGTCGTTGGCGACTTCGGCGGCAGCGGTGGGCAATGGCTTGCTCGCGGGTGGTTGGGCGGCGATCGAAGGCGTGTGGGACAGCATCGGTTTGCTGTCGGACATCCTCAAGGATCCCAGCCAATTTGGCGACCGGTTGGGCAGCAGTGCGGACGACTTGATCAAGCTTGCCGAGTCGGCACCACAGGTCATGGCCAAGCTCCAGTTGTTGGTCAGTGACGAAGCGGCCCTGTGCTTGCTGGTGCGAACTGCAATGCTCTGGCTGGAGATGCTGCCACCCAGTGAGTTGGCGGGCGGGACAGCGGCGGCAGTCGCTTCGATGGTCGTGCAATTGGCGATCGATCTGCTGATCGGCGTGGTGCTGACCTTTGTCGGTGTGGGGGCGGGCATTGCCTATTTGACGATGCGCTTGTTCCGGTACGGCGCACGGCTGCTGGACGCGGTGAAGCGTTTTATCAGCGGCATTTTCGCGCTGGTGAACGGCTTCATGGGCTACGTCGACCGTTATAAAACCGTGGCGGCGCGAGGCATCGCCGCTGGTGTAAAGAAGGGACGGATGCAGTTGCGCTGGGACGCGCAGCGCAACACCACGCTGAAAAAGCAGGAACACCACGACGACGTCCCCACCCAATCGACAAACCCCAACGGCGACCCGGCCGACAGCGCCGCCCAGACCCGCACCCACGGCTGCCCGGTGTCGATGGTCACCGGCGAAGAACTGCTGACCCTGGAAGACGGCATCCTCGACGGACGCTTGCCGTTTACCTTCACCCGCCTCTACCGCACCAGCGCCGCCGAGCTCGACATCGGCCTCGGCCGCGGTTGGAGCCATGCCCTGGCCCATCGCCTGCTGATCGAAGGCGAGCAGGTCATCTGGCTCGACCAGGAAAACCGTCGCACCACCTTTCCCCGGCCCAGCCTGCAACGCCCGGCCATCCACAACAGCCTGGCCCGCGCGGCGATCTACCTGAGCAATGAGCCGGACGAACTGATCATCGCCCAGCCCGGCGAAGACGCCCCTTTCCTACACTTTCGCGACGGTTGTCTGATCGCCCTGAGCGATCGGTACGACAACCGCCTGACGATCCAGCGCAACATCTACGGTGACATCAGCCGGCTGGACAACGGCGCCGGACGCTGCCTGCGTTTACGCTACGAACACCGCCACCTGGTCGCCATCGACTACCAGAGTTTTCACCCGGCGCCGACCCGCGACGAAAGCTGGCGCACTGAACAAACACTGGTTTCCTACCGCTACGACGGCCGTTTCCGACTCATCGAAGCGACCAACGCGGCTGGCGAAAGCGAGCGCTACGACTACGACGACCAGCACGTCATCCTCCAGCGGCAACTGGCCGGCGGCGCGAGTTTTTACTGGGAGTGGCAGGGCTCCGGTCCGGCGGCGCGCTGCGTGCGGCACTGGGCGTCGTTCGCGCAGATGGACAGCCGCTACACCTGGGGCGAGGACGGCAGCGTCACCGTTCACAACCTTGATGGCAGCCAGGAAGTCTACGTCCACGACGATCGCGCGCGACTGGTGCGCCAGGTCGATCCCGCCGGCGGCGAGCACCTCAAGGCCTATGACGAACAGGGCCGGCTGATCGCCGAGCAAGACCCGCTCGGCGCCGTCACCGAATACCGTTATGACGAAGTCGGACGGCTGGTGGCGCTGATTCCGCCTGAAGACGAGCCCACGTCCTACGAATACCGCAACGGTTTCCTGCACACCCGGCAGCGCGGCAAAGCCGTGTGGACCTACCGCCGCAACGACCACGGCGATGTCATCGAGGCCATCGACCCGGACGGCCAAAGCACCTGGTATCACTACGACGGCCAAGGGCAACTGAAAACCATCAGCTACCCGGACGCCAGCGCCCATTATTTTGTGCGCAACCGCCTGGGCCAGTTGACGGAAGAAACCCTGCCCGACGGTAGCCAGCGGTGTTTTTCCTACGACGCCCAAGGGCATTTGCTGACCCGCCAGGACGAACACGGCGCCATCACCCATTACCAATGGGACCCCGTGGGCCGCTTGCTGCAAACCACCTTGCCCGGCGGCGCGACACGCGCCTGGCGCTACAACGCCTACGGCAAGGTCATCGCCGAGCAGGACGAGCTGGGCCGCACCACCCGCTATGAATACGCCGACGATTTGCACCTGATCAGCCGTCGCCTCAACCCCGACGGCAGCGAACTGAAATATCGCTACGACTCGGCGCGGCTGTTGCTGACGGACATCGAGAACGAATCCG
Organism: Pseudomonas sp. HB05; assembly: GCF_016756915.1. NCBI lineage: Bacteria > Pseudomonadati > Pseudomonadota > Gammaproteobacteria > Pseudomonadales > Pseudomonadaceae > Pseudomonas > Pseudomonas sp. HB05. The sequence goes on along the minus strand of NZ_JAESPG010000033.1, from coordinate 38,036 downwards.
GCGAACACTACCGGCTGGACTACACGTCCAACGGACTGATCCGACAGGAAACCGGCTTCGATGGCCAGCGCACCGGTTATGCCTACGACCTCAACGGCCACCTGCTGGAAAAGACCGAGTTTGGCGCCGATGGCAGTCAGCGCATCACTCACTACCAGCGTGACAGGGCTGGCCGCCTGGTGCGAAAAACCTTGCCAGATGGCGAGGCGGTCGATTACCGCTACGACGCCCTTGGACGCTTGGTCAGCGTCGACGACGGCCATTGGCCGCTGGCTTATGAATATGACCATCAGGACCGCCTGGTCGCCGAACACCAGGGCTGGGCCACCCTGCGCTATCGCTATGACAGCGTCGGTCGTTTGATCCACTGCCGACTGCCCGACCGCAGCACCCTCGACTATCGCCACGCCCGCGGCGGCGCGCTGATCGCCATCGACCTCAACGGCACCTGCCTGACCGAACACCGTTTCAAGGGCGGCCGCGAAACCCAACGCCAGCAAGGCCTGCTGCTCAGCGACTATCGCTACGACGAGCAAGGTCGCCTCAAGGCCCAAACCGTGTGGCAGACCGAGCAGCACCAATTGTTCTGGCGCGATTACTCCTACAGCGCCAACGGCAACCTCGCCGCCCTTTCTGACAATCGAAACCGCCGCAGCTACCAGTACGACGCGCAAGATCGCCTGGTCCGCATCGACCATGCCCACAGCCAAGGCTCCGAACGCTTCGCCCACGACCCAGCCGGCAACCTCTTGCTACAAGACCGCCCCGGCCCGACCACCCTCAAGGGCAACCGCCTGCTCATGGAGGGTGACCGCCATTACGACTACGACGCCTACGGCAACCTCATCCGCGAACGCCGCGGCAAAACCCAGTGCCTCGTCATCCAATACCGCTACGACAGCCAACACCGCCTCATCGGCGTCACCAGCCCGGACGGCAACGAAACGTCCTACCGCTACGACGCCTTCGGCAGACGCATCGAAAAGACCGTGGCCGGCCAGATCACGGAATTCATCTGGCAAGGCGATCAAGTCATCGCCGAAAGCAGCGATAGCCACTATCAAAGCTACGTCTACGAGCCCGGCACCTTCCGCCCCCTCGCCCTGCTCGAAGGCGAAGGCCCGGACAACGCCACGCCGTTCCACTACCACAACGACCACCTCGGCACGCCTCAGGAACTGACCAGCCACCAAGGCGAAATCGTCTGGGCCGCGCGCTACAACGGCTACGGCAAACTCACCGAACTGCGGCACGGCAACGGCAAGCGCCTGGAACAACCGCTGCGCTTCCAGGGCCAATACCACGACCGGGAAAGCGGCCTGCATTACAACCGGCACCGGTACTACAATCCGGAGACGGGGCGGTATCTGACGCTGGATCCGAGCAAGCTCAAGGGCGGGCTCAATGGGTACCGGTACACCCTGAACCCGACGGGCTGGGTGGATCCGTTGGGGTTGGAGGATTGTCCAGGAAAAGGTAAATGCGCTCCTGAACAGGGCGATCAAGCTCCTGGACACAAAACGAGTGTCAACAAAGGTACACCCAAGCTTCCAGATGTCGAATGGACAAATCACGGTAATAAGCATGTTTCTCCAAAAGCGCCTTGGCCCGCCGTTGTAAAATCTACTGCCAACGGTGGTGCTGCCAGATATTTACCGGGTACTGATATTGAAGCACTGGAGCGTTATGTTTTTGCAAACGGACAAAGTGTTAATAATGGGAAGCCATGGAAAATTATGGATCTGGGACGAACGGTCGGAGCAAACGACGGCAAAGAAACTCGATATATGAGAGTTGAATTGAGCGCCCGCACAATACACGGGCACCCGATATCCGAAGAATCGTTTAAAAAATTCACCAAGAAGAAGTAATTGATGAACACTCAGAAAATAAACGAGCTTGGCGGAAAAATAACATTTGATGATATTTCGCATTTAAACCAAACAGCGGAGCCAACGCTGCTTATAGATGACCTGAAAGAGGACCTGTTTCAAGTCAGCTTCCCCTTGGATCAAATTTTAGATATCGGTTGGTACCCGGAATTTTGTAAGGATGGCCACTTTAGAGTCGTTCTGATATCAGAATCTAACTGGGATACTCCAATACACTGTGAATACGCAAAGAACTGGGCGGAGCTGGAAGAAGTACTAACGAACGCGCTAAATAAACTAAAAAAGTAGGACTTGGCAATAGGGTCAGATGATTTGAGTTGATGCTGCCTGCTAAACCGCTTTCGCGAGCAGGCTCGCTCCCACAACGGATCAGCTAAAAGCCTGACACAGGCTACTCGGCCAACGGGGCTGCTACGCAGCCCAGCGGGAGCAAGCTCCCTCGCCACAGGATTTGTAGCTGCCATTCCGTTGGGGTGAAGGCAACCCACTTTCACACCGACAGCCCCAACTCCAGGACCGGTGCCTGCTCGATCGCACCATTAATCAAGTACACACTCCCGCCCACAATCTCCTTGGCATGATGCTTCGCCTGTGAAGCCATCTCCGCCAACTGGCTGGCATCCAGCTCTCCGCAGGCCTCGGAACGCAGGTGCACCACCCCAATCGACAGCGACAGCAACGCAAATTCCTGCCGCACTCCCTGGCGGTTCAGCGCGGTAAAACATCCAGCCTCGAGATGTTCGGGGCGGTAGAAGCGGCGGCAGTGGGTTTGGAAGTCGTTGAGGAGTTGGGTCAGGCGTTTGCGCCAGTCATCCGGGCCGAGGACCAGCAGGAAGTCGTCGCCGCCGATGTGGCCGACGAAGTCGCGGCTGGGGTCGATGCGTTCGTTCAGGCATTGCGCCAGGCAGAGTAGGACTTCGTCGCCGCGGCCATAGCCATAGATGTCGTTGAAAGGTTTGAAGCTGTCGATGTCGACGTAGCAGATCACCGATTCCTGCCGTTGCTGCAACAGGCGGGTCAGGCATTGCTGGATCGGCACGTTACCGGGCAGCAAGGTCAGGGGGTTGGCGTAGCGGGCTTGCTGGATTTTCAGCTCCGTGATGAGTTTGAGCACGTCGATGACCCGGCCCAATCCCATGTAGTTGCCGTTGAGGGTGATGATGAAATCTTCTTCGATGCGTTGCCGGGCGCGGCTGGTAATGAGCCGGCTGACTTGCTGCAGCGACTGGTTGAGTTCCACCGCGAGGAAGTCGTCGCTCATCAGGCGGCTGATGGGTTTGCGCGCGAACAGGTCGGTGGCGAAGGGTTTGAGCAGGGCGTCCGAGAGTGAATGGCGATGGACGATGCCGCACGGTTGGCCACGGTCATCCAGTACCGCCAGGGAGTTGAGGTTGGCCTGGCGGCGGAACGCGTCCAGGACTGCCGCCGTCGGTGTGTTGTGGGTCACTGCCGGTTGTTCGTTGAGCAATGCGCCAAGGTCGTTGACTTCGTCGCCCAGTGGCGTCGTGCCGCTGTCTGAGCGAGGCATCAGCGCCTTGGCGTCGTGGGATGGGTATTCCTGGGGCCGGGCGAGCAGGTAGCCCTGGACCAGATCGACGCCCATCTCGATCAACACGGCCAGTTCTTCCGGCAGTTCGATCCCTTCGGCGATCACCTGGGCCCGTGAGGCCTGGGCAATCTTCAGGATCGAACCGACGAACTCGCGCTTGAGCGCGTCCTGGTGAATGCCGTCGATGAAGTGGCGGTCGATCTTCACATAATCCGGCCGCAGTTCCGACCAGAGCCGCAAGCTCGAATAACCGGCGCCGAGGTCATCCAAGGCAATCGAAAAACCCATGGCCCGATAGTGATGCAAGGCGGTTTGCAGGAGCTGGAAATCATCGATCGGGGTTTGTTCGGTCAGCTCGATGACGACCTGGCTGGGCGAAATGCCGAAATCTTGCAAGAGCTGCAAGGTACGACCGGTCTGGTGCGCCGCTTCGAGCAAGGATTCGGGCGACACGTTGAGGAACAATTTGCCCGGCAGCTTTTGCTCATTGAAGCGTTGGCAGGCGCTGCGTCGGCAGGCCAGTTCCAATTCGGTGAGCCGTCCGGCCTGGCGGGCCACGGACAGTAATGCGATAGGGGAGTGCAGCGGGCTGTTGGACGGGCCGCGTGTCAGGGCTTCGTAGCCAACGATACGTCGCTCGGAAAGGCAGATGATCGGCTGGAACAGACTGTGCAAACCGCTTTGAGTCAGGATTGAGCTCAAGGCACTCAGCTGTTCTATCGTGGTCATGGCGATCTCTGGCGATAAAAAAAGGACTGGGCGCAACCCCTGCTGGGGTGCGCCCGGTCCTGTATTTCACGACAGACTGATGTCAGTTTGATGACACTCCGACGAGCGTCACCATTAAATGGCCATCATCTCAGTGCTTGGCGACCGCCGTGTTGAGTTTCAGGTAATCCAACAGGATCCGCCCGGTTTCGCTCAGGTAGGCATCGTCCTCCGGCTTGGTCTTTTCCGGTTCGGTGATGAGGTCTTCGTCTTCTTTCTTCAGCTCTTTGAGCGGCTCTTCGCCCTTGGCCTTGCGACGCAGGTTTTCCATCGCCAGTTGCTTGGCCTCGATGTCGGCATGCTGCGCCCGGCGATCGGCTTCGTTGAGGCTGACGGTTTTCTCGGTCATCAGCTTTTGCGCCAAGGCCAGCTTGTCGCGAATGAACACAAACTCCGCGTCCTGGGCCGTGCGGGCGTCATGCTCGGATTTCAGCTGGGCCAGGTACGGCTTGAACGGGTCCACGGCTGGCTTGATCGCAGGTCGGATGGTGTCCCACGGCATGGCCTCGGGCAGGGCGCTTTCACCGATTTCCTTGGTGTCGATGATCGACGGGTAATCGATGTCAGGCAGCACGCCCTGGTGCTGGGTGCTCTGGCCGGAGACCCGGTAGAACTTCGCCAGGGTCAGCTTCAGTTCGCCGTGGTTCAGCGGCTGGATGGTTTGCACGGTGCCTTTGCCGAAGGTCTGGCCGCCGATGATCAGCGCGCGGTGATAGTCCTGCATGGCGCCGGCAAAAATCTCCGAGGCCGAGGCCGACAGGCGATTGACCAGCAAGGCCATCGGCCCTTTGTAGAACGCGCCCGGATTTTCATCTTCCAGCACATCCACCCGGCCATCGGCGTTACGCACCAGCACGGTCGGGCCTTTGTCGATGAACAGGCTGGTCAGCTCGGTGGCTTCCTGCAAGGAGCCGCCGCCGTTGTTGCGCAGGTCGATCACGACGCCGTCGACTTTTTCCTTCTGCAATTCGGTCAGCAGTTTCTTCACGTCGCGGGTGGTGCTCTTGTAGTCCGGATCCCCGGCGCGGAAGGCCTTGAAGTCGAGGTAGAACGCCGGGATCTCGATGATGCCGAGCTTGTAGTCCTTGCCGTCCTGCTTGAGGTTGAGGACCGACTTTTTCGCGGCCTGTTCTTCCAGCTTCACCGCTTCACGGGTGATGGACACGACTTTACTGGTCTGGTCGTTCGGCGCATTGCTGGCCGGAATGACTTCCAGGCGAACCACCGAGCCTTTCGGGCCACGGATCAGCTTGACCACTTCGTCCAGGCGCCAGCCGACCACGTCGACCATTTCCTTGCTGCCCTGGGCGACACCGATGATCTTGTCTGCCGGGCCGACCTGCTTGGTCTTGTCTGCCGGGCCAGCTGGCACCAGGCGCACGATCTTGACCTGGTCGTTGTCGCTCTGCAGTACCGCGCCAATCCCTTCGAGGGACAGGCTCATGTTGATGTCGAAATTTTCCGCGTTATCCGGCGACAGATAATTGGTGTGCGGGTCGTAGGACATCGCGAAGGTGTTGATGTAGGCCTGGAAGACGTCCTCGGCGCGGGTCTGGTCCAGGCGCGCCAATTGGTTCTTGTAGCGCTTGGTCAGGGTTTCCTGGATCTGCTTGGAATCCTTGCCGGCGATCTTCATGCGCAGCACTTCGTCCTTGACGCGTTTGCGCCAGAGGTCGTCGAGTTCGGCCGTGCTTTTGAGCCAAGGCGCATCCTTGCGGTCGACCAGCAAGGTTTCCTTGGCATTGAAATCGATCTTGTCGACGCCCTTGTTCAACTCCGCCAGGGCGTAGTCCAGGCGCGCCTTGACGCGATCCAGGTAGCGCTTGTAGATGACGAAGCCGGCGTTCAGGTCGCCGCTCTTGAGGAAGTCGTCGAACTGGGTCTTCCACTTGTCGAATTCGGCAATGTCGCTGGCCAGGAAATAACTGCGCGACGGATCAAGCAGCTTCAGGTAGCTGTCATAGATGATGACCGAGCGTGCGTCATCGAGCGGCGGCTTGCTGTAGTGATGGCGCTTGAGCAGCTCGACGACGTTGAGGCTGGCGATCACCTCGTCGCGATCGGGCTGAAGCTTGTCCCAGCTGTTGGCCGCAAACGTATTGCTCGAAAGCGTCGAAACGCCGAGGCCAATGAAAAGGGCAAGTGCAGTACTGGGGAACAAGTGCTTCATGCTGATTCGACGCAGGGACAATTGATAACGCATATTAGGCCGTCTTTGAAGTCGCCGGTTCCATGTGGCCCGGGCGCATAATGCAAGAAAGCCCGGCGTTGAAGCAGCGGGCCCAGTCGAGACTCACTATGGAGGCACCGTGAAAGCATTGCAAGGCGTTGAAGGTCAAGTGGTATGGGCAGATGAGCCGAGTCCGGCCTGCGATGCGGGGCAAGTTCGCATCCGTGTGGCGGCCGCCGGCCTGAACCGGGCCGATTTATTGCAGAAAGCCGGGCATTATCCACCGCCTCCGGGCGCCAGCCAGGTGCTGGGGCTCGAGTGTTCCGGGGTGATCAGCGAAGTCGGGCCTGGCTCTTCCTGGCAGGTCGGCGACCGCGTCTGCGCCCTGTTGGCGGGCGGTGGGATGGCCGAAGAAGTGGTGGTCGACGGCCGCCACGTGCTGCCGGTACCTGAAGGCCTGTCGATGGCTGAAGCGGCCGCGCTGCCTGAGGTCTACGGCACCGCGTGGCTGAACCTGTTCCAGCTTGCCGGGTTGCGGCCGGGTGAAAAAGTGCTGCTGCACGCCGGTGCCAGTGGCGTCGGCTCGGCGGCAATCCAGCTCTGCAAGGCGTTTGGCAACCCATGCTGGGTGAGCGTCGGTTCGGCGGATCGGCTGGCCTATTGCGAGGCGTTGGGGGCCCAGGGCGGCGTGGTGCGCACCGACGATATCAACAGCCTGAACGACTTCGCGCCGTTCGATGTGATCCTCGATCCGGTCGGCGCGAACTACGCCAGCCTCAACGTGAAACTTTTGTCAGTTGACGGCCGCTGGGTATTGATCGGCCTCATGGGCGGCCGCACGACCGAACTCGACTTGGCCCAGGTGCTGGGCAAGCGCATCCAATTGCTCGGCTCGACCCTGCGCAGTCGCAACGATCAATTCAAGGCCGATCTGATCAGCGAACTGGGGCAGCAGGTATGGCCGTTGTTCGCTGATAAACGCTTGAGCCCTCAGTTGGCCCGGACGTTTGCGGTCACCGATGCCGAAGCGGCGTTTGCGGAACTGGCGACGAACACGGTGTCCGGGAAGTTGGTGCTGGTGGTCGATGAAAGCTTGAGCTGATGCAGATCCTGTGGGAGCGAGCTTGCTCGCGATAGCGGCGTGACAGTCAACAAGGCTGTTGAATGCTCGACCGCCATCGCGAGCAAGCTCCCACACAGGAGGCAAGGGCGACTCCGGCACGCTGACCTTTGGTCGGCAGCCCGTATCCGATGCGCGCGCCCTGCTAGCGTTAATCAATGAGGGGATGGGGTAACCGCAGCTTTTATTTCACCGCCAGGTGAAGAGAGTGATCATGGCCATCGCCGAATGGCGCATGCAGGGCGTCGAGTTCATAGCCTGCAACTGCAATTGGGGCTGCCCGTGCCAATTCAATGCGCCACCGACCCATGGCCACTGCCAGGCAGTGGCGTCGATGCGGGTGGAACGCGGGTATTTCGAGCAAGTCACGTTGGACGGCTTGTGCTGGGCCGCCACCTTCGCTTGGCCGGGCGCTATCCATGAGGGCAAAGGCAGTTGCCAGGTGTTCATCGATGAACGCGCCGACGAGGCGCAACGCCAAGCCCTGCTGACTATCCTCTCTGGCCTGGAGAGCGACCCCGGGGCCAACGTGTTCCAGGTGTTCAGCAGCACCATGAGTGAGGCGTTCGAACCACAATTCGTGCCCATCACCCTGTCCATCGATGTCGACCAGCGCCTGGCGCACCTGGACATTCCAGGCGTGCTGCAGGCCAGCGGCGAGCCGATCCGCAGCCCGATCGACGGCTCGCCTCATCGCGTCCGCCTGTCCCTGCCCGAGGGCTTCGAGTTCCATGAGGCCGAAGTCGCCAGCGGCAGCTACCAGACGCATTCAGCCCTCAAGCTGCAATCCCAGGGCAGCCATAGCCACCTCGCCCACGTGCACTTCACTGGCCACGGCATAGAGCCGTAGCGATGGAAGCACCTCAGGCAGTGACCCAGGGCAGGCGACTGACTGGCGAGCAGTGGTTATTGGTGTTCTGCCTGCTCGCGCTGACCGCCCTGGCCTGGCTCATGCTGCTGCGCATGGCCCGCGACATGAGCGCGCCGGGTGGCATGGCTGATGCGGCAATGGCCGGTATGGTCATGCCTTGGAGCCTGGCCGATGCGCTGCTGATGTTTGCCATGTGGGGGGTGATGATGCTGGGCATGATGCTGCCCAGCGCATTGCCCATGTTGCTGATCTATCAGCAGATGCTGCGCAAGTGCATGCCGTCACCGAAGCGACACTTGGCCTTGCTGCTGTTCTGCAGCGCCTATGGCCTGGTCTGGGTCGGCTTCGCCTTGGGCGCCACGGCGCTGCAATGGGCTCTCGAACAACTGGCCTTGCTCAGTCCGGCGATGCGCAGCAGCAGTACTGCGTTGGGCGCTGGCCTCCTGCTGGTCGCGGGTGTCTATCAGTGGCTGCCCAGCAAGGCGGCCTGCCTCGAACATTGTCGCGGGCCGTTGCATTTTCTTCTCAGCTACTGGCGCCCCGACGTGCTCGGCGGCTGGCGCATGGGCCTGGCCCATGGCGCTTATTGCCTGGGCTGCTGTTGGGCGCTGATGGGGCTGCTGTTCGTAGTCGGCGTGATGAACCTGTTCTGGGTGGCAGTGATCGGGGCCTTTATCCTGCTGGAGAAAAACCTGCCCCAGGGGCTCTGGCTCAGTCGTATCTGTGGTGTGTTGTTGATCGGCTGGAGTTTTTGGCTGCTGCTGGGTTGAACCTGTGGGCGAGCAAGCTCGCACAGGTCTTGTATTCGCAGGCTTGGATCGCCCCCGTGGCGAGGGAGCTTGCTCCCGCTGGGTGGCGCAGCCGCCCCAATCGGGACGGCGCAACTATCCAGGTAGACCGCGTCAGCCGGTTTTACGACTGCTTCGCAGCCGAGCGGGAGCAAGCTCCCTCGCCACGGGGACCGGAGTGTTTTTCTCGTCCGGGGGTTATTTCCAGCTGTGGATTGGCCACCCAGCCAATTCAGCATGGGCCTTCAAAACCTGGTCCGGGTTCACCACATGCGGGTAATCCACCCGCAGCAGCAACGGCAAGTCGTTGCGCGAATCGGAGTAGAAGCTCGCGCCTTCAAGGTTCTCCTCTTCGGCATCCAGCCAATCCAGCAACCGGGTGATCTTGCCTTCGCGGTAGGTCAGGGTGCCCACGGTCTTGCCGCTGTACACCCCGTGGGCAACTTCAAGCTCGATCGCCAGGATCTCATCGATGCCCAGGCGTTCGGCAATCGGCTTGACCAGGTGCGTGCCCGACGCCGAGATCACCAGGATCCGGTCGCCGGCCTTGCGGTGTTCGGCGATGGCCTTGGTGGCGTCGCTGAAGATGATCGGCTCGATGAAATCCTCCACCCACGGTGCAACCAGATGCTCGATCTCCTCCGGAGTGCGGCCGATCATCGGCTCCAGGCTGAAGTCCATGTACTCTTCCATGCGCAGCTTGCCATGGCTGTAGGCGTCCATCAGCTCGTTGTTGCGCCGCATGAACGACTCCGGATCGACCCAGCCCAGGCGTCCCATCTGTTCGCTCCAGAGGGTGGCGCAGTCGCCGTGGATCAGGGTTTCGTCCAGATCAAAAATTGCCAGGGCCATCAGCGCGTTTTCCTTCTCAAAATCAACAAGGCCGTCAGGCTACCTCACACAGGGCCGACGGATCGATGGAAAGTGCCAACCGGGCACCGTCAGGATGCAGGTCGGCGGCCGAGCGATTGAGCACATCCACCACCAGTTCCACGCCACGGGCCTCGACCCGGTAGCGGATCACGTTGCCCAGCAGGCTGTGGCTGCGGATCAGCGCATCGGGTTCGCCGTTGCGACTCAGTTCGATGGCTTCCGGGCGAATCGCGATGCGACCGTTCACCGGGCGTTGCAGCAGTTTGGTGGCGCTGTCGGCGTCCAGCAGGTTGTAGTTGCCAATGAAACCGGCGGCAAACACATCGACTGGTGCCGTGTAGAGGGTCTCGGCATCGCCGCTCTGTACGATCTTTCCCTGGTTCATCAGGAAAATCCGGTCAGACATGGTCAGGGCTTCTTCCTGATCGTGTGTGACAAAGATCGTGGTCAGGCCCAATTCGCGCTGGATCTGTCGGATCTGCTCGCGCAGGTGCTTGCGAATCCGTGCATCGAGGGCGGACAGCGGCTCGTCCAGCAACAACAGGCGGGGCCGTGTCACCAGGGAACGGGCCAAGGCCACGCGCTGGCATTGGCCTCCAGAAAGTTGATGGGGGTAGCGCGCGGCAAAGTCGTGCAGCTCCACCAGGCGCAGGATCTCCAGCACCCGCTGGCGGCTGTCCGAGGCGTCGACCTTTTGCATGCGCAGGCCAAAGGCGACGTTCTGCTCCACGGTCATGTTGGGGAACAGGGCGTAGCTCTGGAAGACCATGCCGATCCCGCGTTTTTGCGGGCTCAAGGGGACGATGTCCTGGCCGTCCAGCAGGATCTTGCCGTCATCCACCGCCGTCAGGCCGGCAATGCAGCGCAACAGCGTGGACTTGCCGCAGCCGGAAGGGCCGAGAAGGGTGACGAATTCGCCCTTGTGGATCTCACAGTTGATGTCGCTGAACACCGGCGTGCCGGCGTAGCTTTTTTGCAGGTGTTGGACGCTGACGTAGCTCATTGGCTTTTGTCCTTGTTCAAGATGTTGGCCGCCCAGGTCAGGACCAATACGAAGAAAAAGTAGGAAATCACCAGCGCACTGGTGAAGTGACCGCTGCTGTTGCGCATGTTGTTCAGGTACACCTGCAACGTTTCATAGCGGGTGCCGACGAGGATGTTGGCAAACACGAACTCGCCAAACAGGAACGAGAAGGACAGCAGCAGCGCCACCATCAGGCCCTTGCGCAGGTTTGGCAGCACCACCAGCAACGCGGCCTGGAAGGTGCTGGCGCCGAGCAGTTGCGCGGCGTCCATCAGGTCGCGCAGGTTGATGGCTTGCAGATTGTTGGTGATCGCCCGGTACATGAACGGCAGGGCAACGGTGAAGTAACAGCCGATCAGGATCCACGGCGTGCCGACCATCGCCAGCGGCCCGGAACCATAAAGTTGCAACAGTCCCACTGACGACACCACTGGCGGCACCGCGAAGGGCAGCAGGATGAGAATGTTCATCAGCGCATCGAGCTTTGGAAAGTGGTAATGCACCACGAACAGCAGCGGCAGGATCAGCACCACCGACAGCACCAGCGCCCCCACACAGACAATCAGGGATTGGCCGAAAGCATGGAGAAAACGCGGATCGCTCCACAACTGCACATACCATTTGAAGGTGAAGCCGCTGGGCAGCACGGTGGCCGACCAACTGCTGGCGATGGAGTAGATCAGCGTGCCGGCCAGGGGCAGCAGCAAAATGGCGAATAGCAGGTAAACCACTGCCCGATGATAGAGCCCGGCAGGGCCCGATTCAGCGCGAGACATGGTAGCTCCTCTTGAGCAGCAACTGATGGACGACGGTCACCAGGGTCATCAACGCCACGAGCACCACGGCCAGGGCGCTGGCCATGTTCGGGTCGAGGGAAATGTCGCCGGAGACCATGGCCGCGATGCGTATCGGCAACACGTTGAAGTTGCCGGTGGTCAGCGCATAAACCGTCGCGTAGGCGCCGAGGGCGTTGGCCAGCAGGATTACGAACGTGCCTAGCAGCGCCGGGGTCAGCACCGGCAAGCCGATGTGTCGCCAGAACTGCCAGCCGTTGGCGCCGAGCAGGGAGGCGGACTCGCGCCAGTCTTCACGCAGCGCGTCAAAGGCCGGGTAGAGCAGCAGCACCCCCAGGGGAATCTGGAAATAGGTGTAGAGAATGATCAGCCCGGTTTTCGAATACAGGTTGAAATCCTCGATGATCCCCGCCTGCTTGAGCATGATCGTGATGCTGCCGTTGAACCCCAGCAGGATGATGAAGGCGAAGGCCAGGGGCACGCCAGCGAAGTTGCTGGTCATGTTCGCGAAGGCGTTGACGAAGTTGCGCAGCCGCGAATCGACCCGGCGCAGGGAATAGCTACCGAGCACGGCGATGATGATGCCGAACACACTGGACCAGAAGCTGATTTCCAGGCTGTGCTGGATCGCCTGCCGGTAAAACTTCGAACTGAAGATCTTGCTGAAGTTGGCGAGGCCCCAGCCGAACTCTTCCGATTCCAGGCTGTTGACCAGCACCCACAGCAGCGGGGCGATCTGGAACACGATAAAGAAAATCGCGAAGGGCACCAGGCACAACGCTGCCAGCCATTTGCCGCGCGTCATGGCGTTCACTTGAGCAACTCCTGGCAATAGGGTTTGTCGTGGGCGATGCCGAGCAATTGGCAAATCGTGCCGCACAACTCGGTCTGCCGAGGGGCAGCGTTGGCGTCCAGGCTGAAGCCGTTCCCGAGGACAAACAGCGGCACTTCCCGTTCTTCCGCCAGTAGGCCGTTGTGGGAGCGGTCGTTGTTCATGCCATGGTCAGACGTCACCAGCACCTGATAACCGGCGTCGAGCCAGGCTTGCAGGTAGACCGCCAGGTTGATATCGGCCGAGCGGGCGCTGTTGCGGTATTGCGGCGTATCGAGGCCATGTTTGTGCCCGGCGTCATCGATGTTCATCGGATGCACCAGCAGGAAGTTCGGCGAGTAGCGCTGGCGCAGGTGCTCGGCGTCGGCGAACAGATGGGAATCGGGGTAGTGGTCATTCCAGTAGAAATGCCCGTACTGAATCGGCAGGTCGGGGTTTTCGGTGTGACGATCACGACCGGCGACGAAGGGTGAAACGTTGTAGAGCTCACTGACCCAATGATAGGCAGCGGCTGCCGTACCCAGGCCGGCCTCGGTGGCGTAATGGAAAATGCTGCGCTGGTTCGAGAGGCGCGAGACATTATTGTGCACGATCCCGCTGTCGATGGGCACGACGCCGGTAAGGATGCATTCGTAGAGCGGGCGGGACAGGGCGGGCAGTTCACATTCCAGTTTGTAGAGCGCCGCGCGTCCTGCGCCGACATAAGCCTGCAAATGTCCCATGGCGTGCCGGGCAACCTCGTAATTGAGGCCGTCGAGCACCACCAGGATGACGTTGTGCTTCATGGGGACCGGGACTCCGGACAAGAACCAAAAAAACCGGTTCACCAAGCGCCCAATGTGGGAGCGAGCTTGCTCGCGATTGCGGTGTGTCAGCCAATACTCATGTCGACTGATACTCCCTCATCGCGAGCAAGCTCGCTCCCACAATAGATCAGCGGTGATCCGGGAGCGGGAGCTAGCGCCTCACTTCATCTCGACGATGACTTCTTCGTTCCACTTCTGCGGCAGTGCCTTGGAGGTCTTCTCCCACGCATCCGCATCCTTGATCGGGGTCACGCCCTTGTACTGCTCGTTCGGCAGCAGCTTGGCCTTGACCTCTTCCGGCAGCTTCAGGTGCTCGGCGCGGATCGGGCGGGCGTTGCCCTTGGCGAGGTTGATCTGGCCAGCGTCGCTGAAGATGTATTCGCGGGTCAGCTTGGCGGCGTTCGGGTGCTTGGCGTATTTGTTGATGATGGTGGTGTAGCCGGAGATCACCGAGCCGTCGGATGGGATCAGTACCACGTAGTCATCCGGGTTGGCCATCTTGGCCTTGTAGCTCAGGCCGTTGAAGTCCCAGACCACGCCGACCTCGACTTCACCTTTTTCCATGGTCGCGATGGTCGGGTTGGCCATGGACAGGCGCCCTTGCTTGGCGATGTCAGCGAACATCAACAGCGCTGGCTCGATGTTCTTCTCGTTGCCGCCGTTGGCCAGGGCTGCGGCCAGTACGCCGTTGGCAGCCTGGGCCGCGGTGCTCACGTCACCAATCGAGACTTTATATTTACCCGATTTCAGGTCGGCCCATTTGGTCGGCACTTCGGAACCGTGCAGCAGTTTCTTGTTGACGATGAATGCGATGGTGCCGGTGTAGGCCAGGGCCCAGTTGCCATCCTTGTCCTTGGCCCAATCCGGCACTTGTTCCCAAGTGCTCGGTTTGTAAGGCTGGACCACGCCTTGCTTGACCGCGATCGGGCCGAAAGCGGCGCCGACGTCGCCGATGTCGGCGCTGGCGTTGTCTTTTTCAGCGGCGAACTTGGCGATTTCCTGGGCCGAGCTCATGTCGGTGTCGATGTGCTTCAAACCGTAGTTCTTGGCCAGGTCTTCCCAGGTGCCTTTCCAGTTTGCCCAGTCATCGGGCATGCCGACGCTGTTCACGGCGCCTTCCGCTTTCGCAGCGGCTTCCAACGTTTTCAGATCGGTATCAGCGGCCATGGCGGCGGTGCACATGGCAATGGTCGAGCCTAACAGTGATGCCAGGAAAAGCTGTTTCATCCGAAGCTCCTATGGGCGTTTTCAACGCTGCGATTGCGGTTGTGTTGGTCTAGGTCAGCAATACCTGAGCCAATGTAGGCGGGTCCCATGACATTTTGATGTCGGTGGGACGTTCGCCAGCAATCATCGGGCTCACGGAGGGTCGCTGTGGGATAAGCGTAGACCATGAGTAACCGCCTGATCTGCAAGGCCTTGGCCGTTTATTTGCAAGCGCATGTGTTGACCGTTCGGCGGTTGTGTCATCTATCAGTCATGCGCAGTGCCTAGGCTTGCAGGCATGAGACGTGGATCGATGCAGCATCGAATCCTGCCCCGAAACAGTGCTGGTCTAGTCCAGATAGGTAACGTTGATGCGCGTTGAAACAACCAAAGCGGTGACAACCATCGGGCAGGTCCTGCAGGAGCAGCTTGACCACGGCTTGCTGGCGCCGGGCAGCAAGTTGCCGGCCGAGCGCAAGTTGAGCGAGTTGTTCGGGACCACCCGGATCACCGTGCGTGAGGCTTTGTTGCAGCTTGAAGCCCAGGGACAGATTTATCGGGAAGAGCGCAGGGGCTGGTTTGTCTCGCCACCAAGGCTGGCCTACAACCTGATGCAGCGTAGCCATTTCCACGCGATGGTCGCTGCCCAGGGCCGAGTGCCTTCGACCCAGGTGATCTCGGCCCGCCTGCAACCCGCTTCGGCGGCGGTCTGTGCCTGGCTGCAATTGCCGGCGCTGTCCAGCGTCATCCAGATCTGTCGCACCCGGCGCATCGATGAGCGATTGGTGCTGTACGTCGAGCACTACCTGAATCCGGCGTATTTCCCGGGCATCCTCGACTTTGACCTCAACCAGTCGATGACCGAGCTGTATGCCCGCCATTACGACCTGCATTATGGCCGGGTGAAATTCGAGATCGTGCCTACGTCGCTACAGCCGGAAGCGGCAGCGGCACTGAAAGTATCGGTCGGCAGCCCCGGGCTTCGGATTGCGCGGGTCAACTATGACCAGCATCAACGGCTGATCGATTGCGACCTGGAATTCTGGCGGCACGACGCGATTCACGTGGGCGTGGACGTGCCGGAGCAACCCGCCTGAGGCGTGTTCAGGAGGACTCGTTGAGTTTCGCCAGGATCCTGAACAACACCGTCGCGAGGATCAGCAACATGCCGATCCACATGGCGAACACCCCGACGTTCTTGTCGCGGAAATTGAAGCCGATGGCCAGCAGGATCATGCCGGCGATGATGGGCACCAGCATGGCGTTGAACGAGGACATGGAGATCATGGCGACAGCCTTGTCGGGGGGGATAAGGTCAGTCTAGTTGGGGTTTGGCTGGGGTGGGCTGATGTATGTCACAGCCTCCCCAGAATTTGAGACGGGCACTGTTGTGGCGAGGGGATTTATCCCCGCTGGGTCGCGCAGCGGCCCTAAATTCTACGGTCGCTGCGCAACCGAGCGGGGATGAATCCCCTCGCCACAGGAGGCTGCATGAACAGGTTCAGCGGTTAGGGCAACTCGCGAGAAGCGTAGAACGCGCTCAGCACTTTCACCAGGTGCGCCAAGTCATGGCTACCGCACAGTTCGCGGATCGAATGCATGGCGAAGGTCGGCAGGCCGATGTCCACCGTGCGCACGCCCAGCTGGCTGGCGGTGATCGGGCCGATGGTCGAGCCGCAGCCCATGTCGCTGCGCACGACGAAGCTTTGCACCGGTACTTCCTCGGCCATGCACAGGTGGCGGAAGAATCCGGCGGTTTCGCTGTTGGTGGCGTAGCGCTGGTTGCTGTTGACCTTGATCACCGGCCCGGCGTTGAGCTTGGGACCGTGGTTGGCGTCGTGTTTGTCGGCGTAGTTGGGGTGAACCCCGTGGGCATTGTCCGCCGAGACCAGCAAGGATTTCTGGATGGCGCGCACGAACTCTTCACCCTCGGGCAACAGGCGGCGCAGGGTCTGTTCGAGCATCGGACCGTCGGCACCGCAGGCCGAGGTCGAGCCGACTTCTTCGTGGTCGTTGCACACCAGCACGCAGGTTTCTTCGGTGTCGGCGGTCAACAGGGCCTGCAGGCCGGCGTAGCACGACAACAGGTTATCCAGGCGCGCGCCGGCGATGAAGTCGCCATGCAAACCGACGATGGCGGCACTTTGGGTGTCGTAGAAACTCAACTCGTAGTCGAGCACCACGTCGGCATTCAAGCCGTGCTCCCGGGCCAGTTGATCGGTGAGCACGGCGCGGAAGTCGACGCGCTCGTCGCCGGCGAACTGGGCGAGTATCGGTGGCAGTTCATTCTGAGCGTTGATTGCCCAACCTTGATTGGCTTCACGATTGAGGTGGATGGCCAGGTTCGGAATGGTGGCGATCGGTGCCTTGAAATCGATCAACTGGCTCTCGACCTTGCCATCACGGCGGAAGGTCACGCGGCCGGCCAGGGACAGGTCGCGGTCGAACCACGGCGCCAGCAACGCGCCGCCATAGACTTCCACGCCCAGTTGCCAGAATCCGTGGCGTTGCAGTTCCGGCTGCGGCTTGACCCGCAGGCAAGGGCTGTCGGTGTGGGCGCCGACCAGGCGGATGCCGTCGTGCAGCGGTGAGTTGCGGCCCAACTTGAAGGCGATGATCGAGGAATCGTTGCGCGTGATGTAGTAACGACCGTTGGCCTCGGTGGCCCAGGTCTCGCGCTCGTCAAGCCGCTGGTAACCCGCCGCCTCCAGGCGCTGGGCGAGGCTGGCGGTGGCGTGGAACGGGGTAGGGGAGGCCTTGAGGAAGTCGATCAGGCCCTGGTTCAACTCTGCGCGCATAAGTAACTCCAGACAGCGATGGGCGGGAGTTTACCGTATTGGTGGATGATGGGGAGGGGTTAGGGGTATGTATATGGGGAACTTGGGGATGTCGAACCCGTGGCGAGGGAGCTTGCTCCCGCTGGGCTGCGTAGCAGCCCCAACAGCGGCAACGCAATCAAGCAGGCATACCGAGATGCGCCTTTAGGGCTGCTTCGCACCCCAGCTGGAGCAAGCTCCCTCGCCACAATGACGGTGGTGTTTCTTAGAACGGTGCCGGGCACTCGAAGCGCAGGCGTTCGCCGCTCTGCGGATGGGTGAAGCTGAGCATGCTGGCGTGCAGGCACAGGCGTGGCCAGGCGGCCAGGGCTTGCGGGTGGGCATAGAGCCCGTCGCCCAGCAATGGGTGACCGATGGAGAGCATGTGCACGCGCAATTGGTGCGAGCGTCCAGTAATCGGTGTCAGCTCGACTCGGCACCAGTCGCCACAGCGTTCCAGCACGCGCCAGAACGTCAAGGCGTGCTTGCCCTGTTCGTGATCCACCACGTGGCGGGGCTTTGTCGGCGGGTCATAGCGCAAGGGTAGGTCGATGCTGCCGCTGTCCAGTTCCGGTTGGCCCCAGCACAATGCGGTGTAGGCTTTTTCGGTTTCTCGATCATGAAACTGCCGTGACAGTTCGCGATGGGTGTCGGGGTCGCGGGCCAGCAGGATGATGCCGGAGGTTTCCCAGTCCAGCCGGTGCACGATTCGTGCTTCCGGGTAGCCGTTTTCCTGCAGGCGAGTGATCAGGCAGTCCTTGTTATCGTCGGCCCGGCCGGGCACGGAGAGCAGCAGGGTCGGCTTGTCGACCACCAGCACGGCGGCGTCCTGGTGAATGATGCGGATGTTGGACAGGGGCATTGAAAACAGTCTCGTTACAAACGCCAACGGCGGCTCGGCCCCCACAGCCTTATCGTGGGAGCGGGCTTGCTCGCGAAAGCGGTTTTTCAGGCACATTGATCTTGAATGTGCCACCGTCTTCGCGAGCAAGCCCGCTCCCACAAAAGCTGGGGCCGAGCCGCCGTGGCTCCAGCCGGGTCGATCAGCGATCCGGCAGGGTGATGTTGAGTTCCAGGATCGAGCAACTGCCCTGGCTTTCCAGCGCCACGTGCACGTCATCGCTACCGATGTTGACGTACTTGCGGATTACCTCGACCAGCTCCTTCTGCAGGGCAGGCAGGTAGTCGGGCGTGCTGCGTTGGCCGCGTTCGTGCGCCACGATGATCTGTAGACGCTCTTTCGCGACCGAGGCGGTACTGGGCTTTTTGTTGGCACGAAAGAAGTCAAAAAGGTTCATTACCTACCTCCAAACAGGCGCTCGAAGAAACCTTTCTTCGTGACGTCGAGGAATCGATGCTCGACGGTTTTGCCCAGCAGGCGATCGACAGCATCGCTGTATGCCTGGCCGGCGTCGCTCTGGTCGTCAAGAATGACCGGCACACCGGAGTTCGAGGCCTTGAGTACGGCTTGGGATTCTGGAATCACGCCCAGCAGGGTCACCGCGAGGATTTCCTTGACGTCTTCGACGCCAAGCATTTCACCGTCGCTGACGCGTTGCGGGTTGTAGCGGGTCAGCAGCAGGTGCTCCTTGATCGGCTCTTCGCCTTGCTCGGCACGGCGGGATTTGCTCGCCAAGAGGCCCAGCATGCGATCGGAGTCACGGACCGAGGAGACTTCCGGGTTGGTCACGACGATCGCTTCGTCAGCGAAGTACATGGCCAGGTGGGCACCTTTCTCGATACCGGCCGGGGAGTCGCAGACCACGAATTCGAAGTCTTCCTTGAGCTGCATCAGGACCTTTTCCACGCCTTCCTGGGTCAGCGCGTCTTTGTCGCGGGTCTGGCTGGCAGCCAATACATAGAGGTTCTCAAGGCGCTTGTCCTTGATCAGGGCCTGTTGCAGGTTCGCTTCGCCATTGACCACGTTGACGAAGTCATAGACCACGCGGCGCTCGCAACCCATGATCAGGTCGAGGTTACGCAGGCCGACGTCGAAGTCGACGATGACTGTTTTGTGGCCGCGCAAGGCGAGGCCGGTACCGATAGCGGCGCTGGTGGTGGTCTTACCCACACCACCCTTGCCGGATGTAACCACGAGAATCTTGGCCAAGGTGTTTCACCCCTAAGGAAAAAGGACTTTGTCAGCCCCTGAAAAACATCTCTGGAAACTGCTGCAATTGGACAGGCTTGGTTGGAATCGGGGATTGGGCGGGGTCTACCTCCGGTAAACGCTGCCTGATCCTTTTTCCTACGTCGTATAAGCCGTATTCGCTAGGTTTTAGAGATGCTTGGAAAATGCGGCAGTATCCGTTAAAGCCGAATGATGTTCAACACGTCGCCCGACAGGCTGACCTGGACGCCGGCCCCCCATAACGGGTCGCGCCGCAAATCCTCGGAAACCTTGTATTGCCCGGCGATGGAGACCAGTTCAGCGCTCAACTGCTGACAGAAGATCCTTGCCTTGGTGTCGCCCTTGACACCGGCCAGCGCACGGCCGCGCATCGGGCCGTATACATGGATGTTGCCATCGGCCAGAAGTTCCGCCCCCGGGCTGACCGAGGATACGACGACCAGATCGCCACCCTGGGCATAAATCTGCTGTCCGCCGCGCACCGGCGAGGTGATGACCCGGGTGGGCTTGATGGTGGGCTCGGGTGGTTTTTCCGGTTTTTTCGGTTCGGCCGGGCTCAGTTCCAGCACCCGTTCACGGGCGCCCGAGGGTGGCAGTACCGGAATATCCACGGCAATGGCGGCGGCGATGTCTTCGATACGGCTGGCGCGGATCGCCAGGGTGCGCAGGCCGTGCTGGCGGCAAACGCGCATCAGGCCTGGCAAATCCACCGAGCCTTCGCCGGCCGGCAGCTTGTCCAACGCCAGCACCAGCGGGGCATTGCTGAAAAAATTCGGGGCCTGGGCGACTTTTGCCGCCAACTGCCGGTCAAGACCTTCCAGGTCGTTACGGGCCAGTTCCAGCACCGTAATGGCGAGCATGCTGCCCTTCAGCTGGAACACGGGATCTTGGTCTAGCGGTTCGGTTTGGCTCATGGTCGGCGTACAACGACTTGTCACTAAAAGTGCCGAGACTTATAACGAGATCGCCCGTCAGCCGCAACCCGGGTCGAACAATGTAGAATGCGCGGCCCATGTCTTAATGGAAGCTGTAATGGATCGCCCGCGTTTTCGAGCTGCATTTTTTCATCCGCGTTTCTGGCTGCTGTGGTGCGGCCTGGGGCTATTGTGGCTGATCGTTCAGTTGCCCTATCCGCTGCTGCTGCGGATCGGCCGTGCGCTGGGCGTGCTGATGTACCGGTTGGCCGGCGACCGGCGGCGCATCGCCAGTCGGAATCTGCAGCTGTGCTTCCCCGAGAAGTCCGCCGCCGAGCGCAAGCGTCTGCTCAAGGAAAACTTTGCCTCCACCGGTATCGCTTTCTTCGAAATGGCCATGAGCTGGTGGTGGTCGCGTCCGCGCTTGGCGAAGCTGGCCCATGTCGAAGGGCTGGAGCACCTCAAGCAGGCCCAGCGCGACGGCAGGGGCGTGATCCTCATGGCACTGCATTTCACCACGCTGGAAATCGGCGCGGCGCTGCTCGGCCAGCAGCACACCATCGACGGCATGTACCGCGAGCACAATAATCCGCTGTTCGACTATATCCAGCGCCGTGGACGCGAGCGGCACAACCTCGATTCCCTGGCGGTGGAACGTGATGACGTGCGTGGCATGCTCAAGTTGCTGCGCACCGGTCGGGCGATCTGGTACGCGCCGGACCAAGACTACGGTGCCAAGCAGAGCGTGTTCGTGCCATTGTTTGGCATTCAGGCCGCAACGGTTACCGCAACCAGCAAGTTCGCCCGCCTGGGCAAGGCGCTGGTCGTGCCGTTCGTCCAGGAACGGCTGGCCGATGGCAGCGGCTATCGCCTGGTGATCCAGGCGCCGTTGGAAAACTTTCCCGGCGAGACCGATGAAGGCGACTGCATTCGGATCAATCAATGGGTCGAGCGCTCGGTGAGCGCCTGTCCCGAGCAATATCTCTGGGCCCATCGGCGTTTCAAGACCCGTCCACCGGGTGAGCCGAAGTTGTACGAAAAACGCGGTTGAGTATGTAGTCCAATTGACTGAGCACGGAGCATCGCGATGACCCCAGCTGAACCGGTGACAGGATTGATTCTTTCCGGCGGCGGGGCTCGGGCGGCGTATCAGGTGGGCGTATTGGCGGCCATCGCCGAGCTGTTGCCGGACGGGGCGCGAAACCCGTTTCCGGTGATCGTCGGCACGTCGGCTGGCGCCATCAACGCGGTCAGCCTGGCGAGTGGGGCGACCGATTTCAAGACCGCCATCGAGCGGCTGACGGCTTTCTGGCAGGCGGTGCGCAGCCATCAGGTGATGCGCAGCGACTGGCGCGGCGTGCTTGCCCAGGCGACGCGTTTCATCATCCACAGCCTGCTGGGCCTGGGGGCCAAGTTGCCGGTGGCGCTGATCGACAGTTCGCCATTGCGCGAGTTGCTCCAGGCGCAATTCCACGCGTCGGGTATCGAGCAGGCGATTGCCGAGCACCAATTGCGGGCGGTGGCAGTCACCGCGTTCGGCTACGAGTCCGGACAGGCGGTAACGTTCTATCAAGGGCGCGGCACCATTGATGCCTGGTTGCGACATCGGCGCATCGGTGTGCCCGCGCAGTTGTCAGTCGAACACCTGCTGGCCAGCTCGGCGATCCCCTTGTTATTCGCGCCGGTCAAGATCGGTCCCCAATACTTCGGCGACGGCGCGGTGCGCCAATCGGCGCCGATCAGCCCAGCCTTGCACCTGGGGGCCAATCGTGTGCTGGTCATCGGTGTCAGTGGCAACCCCCGCGGTGCGGGTGGGCAAACGCCCCAGGAGCGCAGCTACACCGGTTTGCAACCGACGCTTGCGCAGATCGGCGGCCACATGCTCAACAGCACGTTCATCGACAGCCTGGAAAGCGACATCGAGTTGCTCGAGCGTCTTAACCAGTTCAGTCACCTGCTGCCCGACGATGTACCGGCCCATGCGCTTGGTGCGGCTGCGGTGGAAGTGTTGGTGATCTCACCGAGCCAGCCGATCGATGAAATCGCCGCCCGTCATCGCCAGGAACTGCCGCGCGCGTTGCGGGTGTTTTTGCGTGGGCCGGGCGCGACCAAGACCAGCGGTGCCGGCGTGTTGAGCTATCTGCTGTTCGAGGCGGGATACTGCGGTGAATTGATCGAGCTTGGGCGTCAGGATGCGCTGGCGCAGCGTGAGGCGTTGAGTCGGTTCTTGGGATTGTCCTGAGGCGTGATGCACGCAGGTGTTACCGCTATCGCGAGCAGGCTCGCTCCCACAAGGAGTTTGCGGTGGACGCTAAATTCTGTGGCCTCCACGAAGCCAATGTGGGAGCGAGCTTGCTCGCGATGACGGCGGCACATCCAGCATCTGGGCAGGCTGACCCACCGCCATCGCGAGCAAGCTCGCTCCCACAGGGTATTGCTGCGGATTTGGAACCCGGGGTTAGAAATGGTACTTCAGCAAGAAGCTGGTATTGCTCTGGTTGGTCTTGAACCCATCGCTGTCTTCAATCGCGTATTTGTTCTTCCAGTAGTCGTATTCCACGCCGACATACAGCTGCTTGGCGCCCAGCTTCAAGGCCTTGCCCAAGTCATATTTGATCTGCGGGACGATGTGCAGGTTGGCGTGGTAGGTGCCCTTCGAGTTGGCGTCGTTGTCCACCACCCAGTCGATGAAGCCGTCGATGAGAATGTCGGACGAGCCCACCGGCACGGTATAGGCCCAGACCGGGGTGATCTGCCAGACGTTGTCGCCGGCGCGAGCCCCCTGGGTCTGGCGGTTATAGAAATTCAGCTGGAAATAATCGAAACCGGGAATCGCCAGGTCGAAGCCCGGGCCGATCAGGTACGACTCGTTGTCGCCTTCGCCGAACTCGTAGGTCATTGCCAGCAGCACGTCCTTGACCGGGCCCATTTCCAGCTTCTGATCAAAAATCTTGCCGAACGACAAGCGTGGGCTGAACTCGCCGTAGTACGTGTTCGGGCCGGACTGGCTGTCGTCCTGGCCGTTATAGAAGATGCGGTCGAGGAAGAAAAAGTTGTCGCCGTATTTCCACGCATCGGCGTGCTCGAACGTCACGGTTTGCTGGATGCGTGGATTGATCTGGAAATCCTTGCCATAGAGGTAGCTCAGGCTGTTGTTCTGCCATTGGAGCAGATCGCCTGCCAGGGCCTGCCCCCCGGCCAACAAAGATCCCGCAACGATCAGGCTGGTGCACGTACGTTTCATTCGGTTTGCTCCCAAAGGTAAGTGGTACCGCGTTTCTTTTTTCAGGTCAGCGCTCTGGTGTGGCGCCTTTTTCCATGGATGAAAAACATCCGTTCGGTCAGCTTTTTGAGCGTGGCGAATGCTGATAGCAAGCGCTGAGCCAAGTTCGGCAAAAACTGGAAATGGCTTGCCCTGCAGTAATGGAACAGTCGGAACGTTGTGTTCAGGGGCGCGTTCAGGTCCGCCAGCGCCGCAATAAGCTGGCGGTCCGGTCAGGATCGGAAGGGATTTTGTTGTCGGCCCGCGTCGAACGGCCGCGCAGGATACGGACTTGCCTTGAAGGGCTCAAGTGCCCTGCAACGGCGCATGCGCGGCGAATCCTGGGCGTGATGGCGGGGCTGGATCATCTGATGCTTTCCTCTTGTTTTTATTGTTGAGGCGCAGACAGTCGCTGACGGGCGACCGGTAGTTGCCGGTCGGCCTGTCAGCGGTATGACATTTGTCGAAAAAAGTGGCTCAGTTGGTTTGCGCGCCCTGGTTGATCCAAGCGCCGATCAGATCGCGTTCTTGCTGGGTCATCTGGGTGATGTTGCCCAGTGGCATGATCTGGCTGGTCACGGCCTGGGCCTGGATGCGCGCGGCCTGTTGCTGGATCTGCTGCGGGGTGTCGAACATCACTCCGCCCGGCGCCGCGCTGAACAGGGGGCTGGTGGGCTTGGCCGAGTGGCAGACCGAGCAGCGTTCCTGGATCACGCTGTGGACTTTTTCGAATGACGGCCCCTGGGCATTGGACGCCTGTGCTGGCGCGGGTGCCTGCGCCGGTGCCGCCGGTTTGGCGCCGCCCACGGCAGTCTCGGGCAGTGGTTGATATTCGATCGCACCCGGGACCTTGGCGACTTCCGGCGCGGTGGGCATCGGCTTGGGCCCGGTGACATACGCCAGGCAGATCATCGCCAGGGCGCCGACCGGCAGCGTCCAGGCGAACCGGTTGCTGTCATGGCGCGTGTTGAAATAGTGCCGCACCAATACCGCCGCCACGGCGATCCCGGCCAGGATCAGCCAGTTGTATTGGCTGCCGTAGGTGCTCGGGAAATGGTTGCTGATCATGATGAACAGCACTGGCAGGGTGAAATAGTTGTTGTGGCGCGAACGCAACAGACCCTTGGCTGGTAGCGCCGGGTCGGGCGTGCGGTTTTCGGCGATGGCTGCTACGAGCGCGCGCTGGGCCGGCATGATGATGCGGAACACGTTGCCGACCATGATCGTGCCGATGACGGCGCCGACGTGCAGGTAGGCACCGCGACCGCTGAACACCTTGCTGAACCCGTAGGCCGCGGCGATCAACAGCACGAAAAGGATCAGGCCGAGCAGGGCGGGGCGCTTGCCCAGGGCTGAATCGCAGAGCGATGAATAGACAAACCAGCCGACGAACAACGAGCCGATGCCCAGGGCGACGCCTTCAAGGCCGCTCAGGCTGCTGCCGGGCGCCAGCAGGTAGACGGTCGGGTTCCAATAGAACACCACGCACAACAGCGCGATGCCCGACATCCAGGTGAAATAGGCTTCCCACTTGAACCAGTGCAGGTTGTCCGGCATGGACGGTGGTGCGAGCTTGTATTTTTCCAGGTGGTAGATGCCGCCACCGTGGATGGCCCAGAGGTCGCCGGCCAGGCCGCTCCTGGGGTTGACGCGATTGAGGTTGTTTTCCAGCCAGACGAAGTAGAACGACGCGCCGATCCAGGCAACGCCAGTGATCATGTGAACCCAGCGAATGCTCAGGTTCAGCCATTCCAGCAAATGTGCTTCCACAGTCTTTACCTCTCGCCCGTCACGCTTGTTTTCGCGTGATCGGACCTTCTCTTATTGGTGGGGGGCGAGGATCAGAAACTCATCCTCTTGGAAAAAATGCTCATCGCAGTTATTGCCTGTGCCACTGCGATCAACCACCAGGAAGTCATCCCGCTTTTCGATCGTCAGCACCGGGTGGTGCCAGACGCCGCGATGGTAATTGATGCCCTGCCTGCCGTTGGTGACGAAGGCGCGGACCAAACCTGATACAGGTGCATCGCCAAGTGGCGCGACCACGATCAGAAAGGGGTTGCCGAGCAGCGGAATGAAGGCCTGGCTGCCCAGCGGATGGCGCTCCAGCATGCGCACGGTCAGCGGCATGTCCAGCGCGTCGGCGCGGAAAATGCTGATGATCGCCTTGTCATCCGGCGTCGCGGTCTCGACCGTCGCCAGGCGATGGAAACGCATGGTCGAACCGTTGTTGATCATGAAGTGATCGCTGCCGTCGGTTTCGATCACGTCACCGAACGGGGCGAAGGCTTCTTTGGTCAACGGTTCGATCTTGAGTGTGCGCATGCTGGTCTTCTTACCTTGGATTCTGTGTTGTTTATTCTGCCGCCATCGCGAGCAAGCTCGCTCCCACAGGGGAATGCATTTCAAATGTGGGAGCGAGCTTGCTCGCGATTTGGGTTCACCCTTATTTCGATACCTTGCCGAGCACTCGCAGGCGACTCACGCCACCGTCCGGGAACACGTTCAGGCGAATATGGGTGATCGGTCCCAGCGCCTTGATCTGCTCGGCGAAGGTATGTTCGGCATGCATCTCCAGCTTCTGGCTCGGCAGCAACTCGCGCCAGAACAGCGACTGGGTTTCGATCTGGCTGTCGGTGCCGCCCTTGACGAACGCGCCCTGGATCGAGCAACTGTCGGGGTAGTTGCCTTTGAAGTGCAGCGTGTCGACGACGACTTTTTCAACGATGCCGGCATGGCCCAGGGCGACGATCACCCAGTCATTGCCCGGGGTGCGACGACGGGCGGTTTCCCAGCCATCGCCCATGTTCACGCCACGGCCTGGGTTGAGGATGTTGCTCATGCGGCCGAAGTGTTCGTCGGAGCAGGCGAGGGCGCGTCCGCCATTGAGGGCGGCGGCCAGGTCGATCTGTTCGTTGTCGCCCACGGCCGACCAGTCTCGGTACGGAATGCCATAGACCCGCAGGCGAGCCACGCCGCCGTCTGGGTAAATGTTGAAGCGCAGGTGGCTGAAGGCCTGGTCGTTGCTGATCTCGTGGTAGTGGTGGCTGTTGCCCTGCAGCTCGACGGCCGACAGCACTTCAGTCCACTGGGTGTTTTCGTCCGGCTCGCCGTCCGCCAGGAAACACGCTTCCAGGGAAGCCGACGGTGGGTAGTTGCCGGTGAAGAATGAAGTGTCGATGTCCACGCCCTTGATCGAACCCGGTACGCCCAGGCGGATGACCGCGCTGTCGTAGCCTTCGAAGCGCTTGCGGCGCGACTCCCAGCCGTCCATCCACTTGCCGTTGTCGTCGAACACGCCCTCCTTCCACACGGCCGGGGTCGGCTGGAACAGGCGGTTGGCGTCGGCGAACCAGTCATCGGTCACCGAGATGATCTTGGTGCCCAGGCGCGCGTCGGCCAGGTTGACGAACTTTTCGAACGGTACGGCGTAAGCTTTCATTCTTCTTGTCTGCCTTTGATAAGTTGGCTGGGGATGCTTGCAGGACCTGGTGTCAGGGGCCGCTCGCTAAAGGGTCAGTAATCGGAACAACGCGATCTTGTTGATCTCCGCCAATGCGCACTTGAATTCGGCGTCTGCCGAGTGGTGGATGCGCGTTTCGAACGCGGCGAGGATCTGGTGCCGGTTGCTGCCTTTTACCGCCATGATGAAGGGAAACTTGAACTTGGCTTTATAGGCCTCGTTCAGCTCGGTGAAGCGCTGGAACTCTTCGGCCGTGCATTGGTGGATACCGGCGCCAGCCTGTTCGTTGGTGCTGGCTTCGGTCAGTTGGCCCTGGACGGCGGCTTTGCCGGCCAGGTCCGGGTGAGCGTTGATCAGGGCCAGTTGGCTGGCAGGATCGGCGCTCAACAGGATGTCGCTCATGCGCTGGTGCAGGGTCTCGATCTCATCGATGGAGGGATCCTGGCCCAGGTCGAAGGCCTTTTCGGCCACCCATGGCGAATGTTCGTAGATGTCGGCAAAGGCCCGGACGAACGCTTCGCGGCTCAAGGTGGAAGGCTTGAGTGTCTGGAAAGCGGTCATTTGGACGCTCCCTGATACGGATGGGTCTGCTGCCAATGACGGGCGATGTCGACGCGACGACTGAACCAGACCTGTTCATGGCCCTTGGCGTATTCGAGGAAACGCTTGAGGGAGGCCAGGCGTGCAGGGCGGCCGATCAAGCGGCAATGGAGGCCGATGGAAAGCATCTTTGGGGCTTCGGCGCCTTCGGCGTACAACACGTCGAAAGCGTCTTTGAGGTATTGGAAGAAGTCGTCGCCCTTGTTGAAACCCTGCACCTGGGTGAAGCGCATGTCGTTGGTGTCGAGGGTGTAGGGGATCACCAGGTGCGGCTTGCCGGTGGGGTTGTTCGGCTCCCAGTAGGGCAGGTCGTCGTCGTAGGTGTCGCTGTCGTAGAGGAAACCGCCTTCTTCCATCACCAGGCGCCGGGTGTTCGGGCCGGTACGGCCGGTGTACCAGCCCAGCGGACGCTCGCCAGTGATTTCGGTGAGGATGCGGATCGCTTCGAGCATGTGCTCGCGCTCCTGGGCCTCATCCATGTATTGATAGTCGATCCAGCGATAGCCGTGGCTGCAGATTTCGTGACCGGCGGCGACCATGGCGCGGATCACGTCCGGGTGGCGCTGGGCGGCCATCGCCACCGCGAAGATAGTCAGCGGAATGTCAAACTCCTTGAACAACTTGAGGACCCGCCAGACGCCGGCACGGCTGCCATACTCGTACAGCGATTCCATGCTCATGTTGCGCTCGCCCTGCAGCGGTTGCGCCGCGACCATCTCGGAAAGGAACGCTTCGGATTCCTTGTCGCCATGAAGGACGTTGCGCTCGCCGCCTTCTTCGTAATTGAGCACGAAGGACAGGGCGATGCGGGCATTGCCCGGCCAGTGTGGGTGCGGAGGGTTATTGCCGTAACCGATCAGGTCGCGTGGGTAGTCAGCGCTCACTGCAGTTTTCCTTCTTGTTCGAACCATGTGGGTGGCGCCCTGGCGATGAGTCTCAGGCTGGCGTCACGACGATGGAGTGATTGTATACAACTTTATGCGCGATTTGTAAGCCTGATTTTTTGCATTTTTCACCGTGTCCCCCACAATGTCTACACTGCAAGAAACCTGCCCATTTGGTCAATTTATCGCCTGGAGGGTCACGTATCCGTTGGTTTGGCTTGAACACGACGTTGAGCTGCCGTCGCGTGACCTGGCGGAAAAATAAGTATTTTTTATTGTGTACAATTTGCGTTTAAAGTGTCTTAATTCGCTCATCGCCGTAGCGTTTCGTGCTCCGAAACGGTGCGGCCTGTCTTTCAACTGATTCAGGAGGCGCCGGGCCGGACTGTCCTGCAGCGAGGCGCGCACAATCAATGGGACGTTTGACTACTCACGTTTTGGATGCAGCGCACGGCTGCCCTGGAAGCTCGATCAAGATCGAGCTGTACCGTGTCGAGGGTCCGCAATTGCGGTTGGTTGCCAGTGCTTTGACCAACAGCGACGGCCGTTGCGATGCGCCGCTGCTGCAGGGGGATGATTACCGCAGCGGGGTCTACCAGATCCAGTTCCACGCCGGTGACTACTACCGCGCCCGTGGCGTTCAACTGGCCGAGCCGGCGTTTCTCGATGTGGTGGTGCTGCGCTTCGGTATCTCGCAAGAGCAGGAGCATTACCACGTGCCGTTGCTGATTTCGCCCTACGCCTATTCAACCTATCGAGGCAGTTGATTCCCCAAGCAGCTGCCTTGCCCTGGAAGCGACTGCGCATAGAGCTTCTTTGGTTTTTAGCCCGCCAACACTGCGGGCTTTTTTTCGCCCATGAGAATACGGTGTCTGGGAGGGTGCCTTCACGAGCAAGCCCGCTCCCACACTGGATTTTTGTCGTTCACAAAAACCTGTGGGAGCGGGCTTGCTCGCGAAGCTTTTGCTTTTTTAGCGGCTCAACAAGGATGCGGCCCCCGCGCCACCAAACAAACCGGCGCTGACCCGGTTGAACCAGCTCTGGCCCTTACCGGTGCGCAGATACCGGGCAGCGCCATGGGCACCCAGCCCATAAGCCAGCTTGCATAGCAGGTCCAGCACGGTCCAGGTCGCAATCATGACCAGCAACTGCGGCAGGAATGGCTGTCCGGCGTTCAAGAATTGCGGCAGGAACGCGGCGAAGAACAAGATGTCCTTTGGATTGCTGGCACCCAGGACGAACGCCCGGCCGAACAAGGCGCGAAAGCGCGGAGTGGCGGCCGCTTGTGGTACCTCGGCGCCCTGGGAAGGCTGGCGCGATTGCTGCCAGCTCTGCCAGGCAAGGTAGAACAGGTATAACGCACCGACGATCTTCAGGGCACTGAACAATTGCTCCGACGCCATCAACAACGCACCAAGCCCCAGCGCCGAAGCGCTCAACAGGCAGATCGACGCGATCACGCCACCCAGGAACGCCGGATACGAGCGGCGCAGGCCATAGTTCAGGCTATTGCCGATCATCAGCAATGACAACGGGCCGGGGATGAGGATCACCACCAAGGCGGCGCCACTGAACAATAACCAGGTTTCCAGATTCATTGCTTTGCTCCTGATGTACAAAAGCCTCACCCAAGGGGTGAGGCGGGTGGATACGGCAGCGCTTACAAGAAGATGAACTTGGCGATGAAGATCGCGCAGAGCACCCACAGGCTAACGGAAATTTCCTTGTGTTTACCGGTACCGGCCTTGAGCACCACGTAGGTGATGAAACCCAGCGCGATGCCATCGGCGACCGAGAAGGTCAGGGGCATCATGATGGCCGTGACGATGGCCGGGATGCTGTCGGTGGGTTCGTCCCATTCGATATGGGCCATGCCGCCCATCATCAGCATGGCGACGTAGATCAAGGCGCCGGCCGTGGCATAGGCCGGGATCATCCCGGCCAGCGGTGCGAAGAACATGGCGGCAATAAATAGCACACCGACAGTCACGGCGGTAAGCCCCGTGCGGCCACCGGCGGCGACCCCGGCGGCGCTTTCCACGTAGCTCGTCACCGGCGGCACCCCGACCATGGCGCCGAATACGCTGGAGGCGCTGTCGGCTTTCAGGGCGCGGGACAGGTTCTCGATCTTGCCATCGGCCTTCACCAGGCCGGCGCGCTGGGCGACGCCCATCAGGGTGCCGGCGGTGTCGAACATGTGCACGAACAGGAAGGCCAGCACCACGCTGATCATGCTGATGTTGAACACACCGGCCACGTCCATCGCCATCCAGGTCGGGGCCAGGCTTGGCGGTGTCGACATGACGCCGTTGTACTGCACCAATCCCAGGCCCCAGCCGGCCAACGTCACGGCGATGATGCTGATCAGGATCGCGCCGAACACGCGGTGATAACTGAGCACGGCGATCATCAGGAAGCACACCGCGGCCAACAACGGACCGGGCTCACGCAACGAGCCGAGCTTGATCAGGGTGGCGGGGCTGTCGACGATGATGCCGGCGGTCTTCAGGCCGATCAGCCCGAGAAACAGCCCGACCCCCGCGCCCATGGCGAACCGCAGGCTCACGGGAATGCTGTTGAGCAGCCATTCACGCACCCGCGACAAGGTCAGGATCATGAACAGCACACCGGATATAAACACCGCGCCCAGCGCGGTTTCCCAGTTGTAGCCCATGGTGCCGACCACGGTGTAGGTGAAGAAGGCGTTCAGGCCCATGCCCGGTGCCAGGCCCACCGGCCAGTTCGCATAGAGCCCCATCAACAGGCAACCCAGGGCGGCGGCGATGCAGGTGGCGACGAACGCTGCACCATGATCGATGCCCGCGTCGGCCATGATGTTGGGGTTGACGAAAATGATGTAGGCCATGGTGATGAAGGTCGTCAGACCGGCGATCAGCTCGGTCTTCACCGTGGTGCCATGCAAGCTGAGTTTGAAGAGGCGCTCCAGCCAGCCACTGCGTAGTGGCGGCGAGAGGTCCAGGGTCTGGGCTTCGGGTTTGCGGCTTTCCACAGCGAGTACTCCTCAAGAGTTTTATTGTTATTTCCAGCCCCGCACGCCCCCTGAGGGTGACGGCGAAGCTTTGAGGCAGGTAAGGCTGGCGTAGTAGTTGACCTGATGGTCAGGAACTCGCACGAAGCGAATTATGCTTTTGTATACAAATAATGCAAATAATGTTTTCTGTTTTGTCGACGAAATTTATGGAGATGGGGATATATCGGCCATGCGGATGCCTTCGCGAGCAGGCTCGCTCCCACAGCGGACTGTGATGAATGCAAGATTTGTCTTCACCACTGAACCCCTGTGGGAGCGAGCTTGCTCGCGATAGCGTCTGATCAGACGCCTTCAATCACTGGATTTCCCCAGTGCCAGGTTCACCGCCAACCACCCATCCACCGCCGCTTCCCCGGCTTCGGCAAACACCCGTTCCAGCAATTTCACCTGTTCACGGCGCAGCGCCTGTTCGAATCGCTGGCCCTCCGCCGTCAATTCCAGCAGCCGCTTACGCTTGTCGGTTTCGGACGCGACGCTGCTGACCAGGTGCATCTCCATCAATTGCCGCAAGGGCATGTTCAATGCCTGCTTGGTCACGCCCAGCAATGCCAGCAGTTCCTTCACGCTCAAGGAGGGGTAGCGGGCGATGAAAAAAACGATGCGCTGGTGCACCCGGCTCAGCCCGCGACGCTCGAGCATTTCATCGGCCTTGGCGGTGAACGCCTGGTAACCGAAGAAGAATGCTTCCATGGCCATTTGTTGGGAGGACGGGTTTTTAAGGTCAAGCATATTGACGTTTCCAAGGGCGGCGAGGTAATTTCGGTCAAACAGTTTGACTCATTTTTCCAAGGCCTCGCTACAGGTGACCCCCATGGCTTTTTCCGAACGTGTCTCGCGCCTCAAAAGTTCTTTGATTCGAGAAATCCTCGCTGCGGCGCAGCGCCCGGAAGTGATGTCGTTCGCCGGTGGCCTGCCGGCCGAAGCCATGCTGCCCAAGGTGGAGTGGGGCGCGATGCCGCTGTCCATGGGCCAATACGGCATGAGCGAGGGCGAGCCGGCCCTGCGCGAAGCATTGGCCGCCCAGGCGCGGTCGTTGGGCCTGGCTTGCGAGGCGAGCCAGGTGCTGGTGGTCAGCGGTTCCCAGCAAACCCTCGACCTGGCGGCCAAACTGCACATCGACGTCGGCACCGAAGTCATGCTCGAAGCGCCGACGTATCTCGCGGCCCTTCAAATCTTTCAGCTGTTCGGCGCCGACTGCATCACCGTCCCCCTTGAGGCGGACGGCCCGGACCTGGAGCACATGCGGGCCCGGCTGGAGCGGCATCGACCGGCCTTCATCTACCTGATTCCAACGTTCCAGAACCCTTCGGCGGTGCGCTACAGCGAGGCCAAGCGCGATGCGGTGGCGGCGCTGCTGGATGAGTTCGGCGTGACGCTGATCGAAGACGAACCTTACCGCGAGCTGACCTTCGACGGCGGCAGCGCCACGCCTATTGCCAGTCGCTTGAAGAAGGCCAGTTGGATCTACACCGGCACTGTGTCGAAAACCCTGTTGCCGGGCCTGCGGGTGGGTTATCTGATCGCCAGCCCGGACTTGTTCCCACACCTGCTGCGGCTCAAGCAATCGGCGGACCTGCATACCAATCGCATCGGCCAATGGCAGGCGCTGCAGTGGATTGGCACCGAGCAGTACCGCAGCCACCTGCAAGCGCTGCGGGATTTCTACCGGGATCGGCGCGATCGGTTCCAGGCTGCGCTACAGCGGCATTTTTCCGATATCGCGGATTGGAACATGCCACAGGGCGGGTTGTTTTTCTGGCTGACGCTCAAGCAACCGCTGGACACCCGGACTTTGCTTGCCGAGGCGTTGGCGGTTGACGTGGCGTTCATGCCGGGTGAGCCGTTCTTTCCAGAGCCGGACAAGCACCTGGGGCACTTGCGCTTGAACTTCAGCCATATCGATCCGGCGCGACTGGACGAGGGCCTGAAGCGATTGGCCGGGGTGGTGCGGGGCGCTTTGGCGGCCAAGGCGGCTTGAAATATCCGGCGGCTGGGCCGATCCCATCGCGAGCAAGCTCGCTCCCACAGGGAACCGTGCGTGATTGCAGATTTATAATCAGCATTGGCCTCCTGTGGGAGCGAGCTTGCTCGCGATGAGGCCCTCAGCCCACCATCAAATCCTCAGACGGCAGAAAACCGCTTATCCAGATAATCAATGATCACCTTGGACTCATACATCCAGGTGGTCTCGCCATTCTCTTCAATGCGCAGGCACGGCACCTTGATCCGGCCACCCTGTTCCAGCAGCGTCTGGCGATCCTGTTGGTTATTTTTTGCATCGCGCAGGGCTACCGGTACGTTGAGGCGACGCAGGGTCCGGCGCGTCTTCACGCAGAACGGGCAGGCATGGAATTGATACAACGTCAGGCCGCGAGCTGCCTGTTCGACTTGCGCCTGGGCGTCGGCCGGACGCTTTTTCTTGCCGGGGCGGGTGATGAAGTCGATGAAGATGATGAGCTGGCCCAGGCCAACTCGAAGCGCTTTGACGATCACGTTATAGCCTCACGGCGGAAAGAAGAGGGCGCGCAGCTTACCTGATTTTTCGCGGGCGAAAAAAAACCGGCGATCAATGCCGGTTTTCTTCGCGAGACGCTTTACTTGATCAGGCTGAGGAATTCCATGCGGGTTGCCGCATTTTCCCGGAACTCACCGAGCATCACCGAAGTGATCATCGAGGAATTCTGCTTTTCCACGCCGCGCATCATCATGCACATGTGCTTGGCCTCGATCACCACCGCCACGCCCAGGGCGCCGGTTACTTGCTGGACCGCGTCGGCGATCTGGCGGCTGAGGTTTTCCTGGATCTGCAGGCGACGGGCATACATGTCAACGATGCGCGCGACCTTCGACAGGCCCAACACCTTGCCGCTCGGGATGTAGGCCACGTGGGCCTTGCCGATGAAAGGCAGCAAATGGTGCTCGCACAGAGAGTACAACTCGATGTCCTTGACCAGCACCATCTCGCTGTTGTCGGAGCTGAACAAGGCACCGTTGGTGACCTCTTCCAGGGTCTGTTCATAACCGCGGCAAAGGTACTGCATGGCCTTGGCAGCGCGCTTGGGCGTGTCGAGCAGGCCCTCGCGGGAAACGTCCTCGCCCAGTTGGCCGAGAATCGCGGTGTAATTCTGTTCCAGAGACATGAAACTACCTGTGGGGATTTACGCAAAGGGCAAGGGTACGGTGGCGGACACGGCGCTGCAAGCTCGGCAATCAGGGGCTACTCGTCGCGGCCTTCCATCATGGTGCGCTTGAGCATCACGTAGACCGCCCCGGCGCCGCCGTGCTTCGCCTGGCAGGAGGTGAAGCCGAGCACTTGTGGGTGTTGGCGCAGCCAGGTGTTGACGTGGCTCTTGATCATCGGCCGCTTGCCGTCCAGCCGCACGGCCTTGCCGTGGGTGACGCGCACGCAGCGGATTTCGAACTTGGTGGCTTCGGCGAGAAACGCCCACAGGGTCTCGCGGGCCTTTTCGACGGTCATGCCGTGCAGGTCGAGGCTGCCTTCGAAGGGAATCTGGCCAACCTTCAGCTTGCGCATCTGGCTTTCCTGGACGCCGTCGCGCGCCCACATCAATTCGTCTTCGGGACCGACGTCAATGACGAACTGATCGGACAACCCGTCCACGGTGGTGGCGTCGGTGCGTACGGTGGCGGCCTGGCGCAGCTTGGCGATCTGTGCGCGATCGGCCTTGGGTTTGCCCGTTTCGGCGCGATCGTGTTTGATTGGTTTTACGCCCTGGATCGCACTTTTGAACAGGGAAAAGTCGTCGTCTTGCATGTCAGCCTCCGCGAAGGCCGGCCAGTTTACCCAACTCCGGTAGGATAGGGCGCGACAAAACGTCGGATGGCGGATCAGTCGTGCTTTTTCATCAGGTGCGGAGCCATGGCCAGCTCCAGGGATTGGCGGGCGCGTCGGCGGCAACGGCGCCAGAGCCAGACGCCCAGCAGCAGTACCAACAGACCGATTGCCAGGATGACCGTCGAACCCAGCGGGGTGGCATTCAACTCGCCCAGTGCGGGCGGACGACCAAGCAGGCTGGCGGCACCGGCCATTGCCAGCAGCACACCCAGTGTTGCCAGCAGCGCCGCGATGCCCGCGCCGATACGAAATCGCCAGTTGCTCGGGCCTTTGGGCCGCAAGCGACGTGCGTCAAAACCATCGGATATCTTCATTCCGACCTTCCTCAATGGGTATCGGCCCTTCGACCGGAAGATGTTCGGGTTGTTCCTGAAGCCAAGCCTATTGCGGCAAATGAGAGGCTTTTGCGGATGAGCGGCACAGCGACCGCCCATCCAGGGCGGGATCAGGCGAAGTCGCGGGTCATGGCCAGCGTGGCGAAGTTGTCCGCCATGATTGCCATTTCGGTCTGGTGCACGTGTTCGGCGCTGAGGACGCCGCCCTTGTGCGGCAGGTCGCGCGTGGCGCAGGCATCTTCCACCAGGGTGCAACGGAAACCCAGGTTCTTGGCGGCGCGCACGGTGGTGCTGACGCTGGAATGGCTCATGAAGCCGCAGACGATCAGGTCCAGTGGACCCAGCTCTTCCAGCCGCTTCTTCAGGTCGGTGCCGTGGAAAGCGCTGGGCAGCAGCTTTTCGATCACGGTTTCGTCGCCTTGTGGTTCAAGGCCTGGAATGAATTCCCCGCGTTCACCCTGTGGATCGAACAGCCCGCCATGGGTGCCCAGGTGGCGCACGTGCACGATCGGCCGTCCGGCGGCGCGGGCTGCACCGAGCAGTTGCTTGATGTTCGCGACCGCCGCATCCATGCCGCTCAGGGCCAGGGGGCCGGCGAGGTATTCTTTCTGGGCGTCGATGATGATCAGGGTCGCTTGACTCAGGTTGGCCGCCGCATAACCACGACCACTGAGTTGAAACATCGTTTTTGGAACGGACATTCTGGGGCTCCTTCGAGTGGGGCTTTTGCGACATTCTCCTCTGGCTGAGCGGTTCTGTGAATCGCTTCCATCGCAAGGGCCGTCATTGCTGGCCTACAGCCTTGTCAAGATCTGCGCTTTGTTCAATGGGCCGCGCATAAAACGGAAGAATCCTACAGTTTGTCCCGCATATTTCGTCCTGACTTCAGGCACGTTTGGGTGACTGCGTGTTTGGCTGATAGACTCGCCCGTCGATTTTTCTGGAGTTTGCCGCCGTGATCACTTCCCGCCTTCGCACCCTGCGCGACCATATCCGTTGGGCCGTCAGCCGTTTCCATGGGGAGGATCTGTTCTTTGGCCATGGCACCGACAACGCCTGGGACGAGGCACGCCAGTTAGTGTTGGGCGCGCTGCACCTGCCATGGGAAATTGCCGACAGCTACCTGGATTGCCGCCTCGAAGACGAGGAGTTGGTGCATGTGCAACGTCTGCTGCGCCGGCGCATCGCGGAACGCATTCCGACCGCGTACTTGTTGGGTGAGGCCTGGTTCTGCGGAATGTCCTTCATCGTCGACGAGCGCGTGCTCATTCCGCGTTCGCCCATCGGCGAGTTGATTGAAAAACGTTTCGAGCCTTGGTTGGGCCAGGAGCCTGCACGAATCCTTGACCTGTGCACCGGCTCCGGTTGCATCGGGATCGCTTGCGCCTATGAATTCCCCGAAGCCGAGGTGGTGCTGGCGGACTTGTCATTCGAAGCGCTGGAAGTCGCCAATCAGAACATCGAGCGCCACGGTGTCGATGAGCGTGTATTTACGGTCCAGGGGGATGGTTTCGATGGGCTGCCGGGGCAACGTTTCGACCTGATCGTGTCGAACCCGCCCTACGTCGATGCGGAAGATTTCGCCGACATGCCCAAGGAGTATCAGCATGAGCCGGAGCTAGGCCTGGCCTGTGGCGATGACGGCTTGAACCTGGTTCGGCGAATGCTGGCCGAGGCGGCCAATCATCTGACCGACAAGGGATTGTTGATCGTTGAAGTGGGCAACAGCCAAGTGCACGTCGAAGCGCTGTACCCGGAAGTCGACTTCGCCTGGCTGGAGTTCGAGCGCGGCGGCCACGGTGTGTTCATGCTCAGCGCCGAGCAGTGCCGTGAGCACCAGGCGTTGTTTGCTTCCAGGGTTTGATCCCGGCGGTGTTGGCGACCGCTTTCGTGGCGAGGGGATTTATCCCCGTTGGGGTGCGCAGCGCCCCTAAATCTAACGCCGCGGTGTATCAGAACGAGTGTCGGGGGCTGCTGCGCAGCCCAGCGGGGATAAATCCCCTCGCCACCGGGTGCATCAGACACATCTG
>NZ_JAESPG010000032.1:0-81494 GCF_016756915.1 Pseudomonas sp. HB05 | reverse complement strand
CCGCTTTCGACCGAGAGGATCGAATCGCCAATAGAGCCAAACAACACCGCCCTATCAACTCCTTCAACGCTTCGATGAACTGAAGCGCCTGACCTATCGAAACCTACTTAACTCATTGAAACTCAAGAAGTTTTCCGTTTCGACTGCGCCGGAAGTGGGGCGAATTATAGACACCTGGAATCTGCCGTCAACCGTTATTTTCATAATTCTGTCATATCAGTCAAAAAAGCCCTTAAACGCAGAAGCCGACACCCAAAGGTGCCGGCTTCTTCACTTATCAATTACAGGCTGGGAAATGCGAATTGTGAAGCCTCGTGGCTGGCACGCTGCGGCCAGCGCTGGGTAATCGCCTTGCGACGGGTATAGAAGCGCACGCCATCCGGGCCATAGGCATGCAGGTCGCCAAACAGCGAACGCTTCCAACCACCAAAGCTGTGATAAGCAACAGGCACCGGCAACGGTACGTTGACGCCTACCATGCCGACTTCAATCTCATCACAGAACAGCCGCGCAGCTTCGCCGTCACGGGTGAAGATACAGGTGCCGTTGCCATACTCGTGATCGTTGATCAGTTGCATCGCCTCTTCGAGGCTATTGACCCTGACGAGACACAGCACCGGTCCGAAGATCTCTTCCTTATAGATACGCATCTCGGGCGTCACGCGATCGAAGAGGCAACCGCCGAGGAAGAAGCCCTCTTCATGCCCTGCCACACTCAAGCCGCGACCGTCGACAACCAGCGAGGCCCCCGCCGATACGCCTTCTTCTATATAGCCACTGACCTTGTCGCGATGCTGACCAGTAACAAGCGGCCCCATGTCCAGCCCACACGAAGTCCCCGCGCCGATCTTCAGCGCCTTGATCTGCGGCACCAGCTTGGCCACCAGCGCATCCGCCACCTGATCGCCGACACACACCGCCACCGAAATCGCCATGCAACGCTCGCCGCACGAACCGTACGCGGCACCCATCAACGCGCTGACGGCATTGTCCAGGTCAGCATCAGGCATCAGCACCGCATGGTTCTTCGCCCCGCCCAATGCCTGCACACGCTTGCCGCGGCGAGTACCCTCGGCATAGATGTATTCGGCAATCGGCGTCGATCCGACAAAACTCAGCGCCTTCACTTCCGGTGCCTCGATCAATGCATCCACCGCGGCCTTGTCACCGTGGACCACGCTCAGAACTCCCTTGGGCAAACCGGCCTCCAGCAACAGCTGGGCGATCAGCAGTGTCGAACTCGGATCGCGCTCGGAAGGCTTGAGGATGAAGCAGTTGCCACAGACGATAGCCAGTGGGTACATCCACAACGGCACCATCGCCGGGAAGTTGAAC
Organism: Pseudomonas sp. HB05; assembly: GCF_016756915.1. NCBI lineage: Bacteria > Pseudomonadati > Pseudomonadota > Gammaproteobacteria > Pseudomonadales > Pseudomonadaceae > Pseudomonas > Pseudomonas sp. HB05. The sequence continues at coordinate 80,159 of NZ_JAESPG010000032.1, read as the reverse complement.
GGCGTGATACCCGCCACAACCCCCAAAGGCTGGAAGTCTGACCAAGCGTCAATATTGGGTCCTACGTTGCGACTGTATTCGCCCTTCAGGATTTCCGGCGCGGCACAGGCAAACTCGACGTTTTCAATACCGCGCTTGAGCTCACCGGCGGCATCTTCCAGAGTCTTGCCATGTTCTTCGCTGATCAACTGCGCGATGCGCGACTCGTTCTGCTCCAGCAACTGCTTGAAACGAAACATGACCTGGGCGCGCTTCGCCGCCGGCGTATTGCGCCAGGCCGGGAAAGCCGCCTTGGCAGCGTCGATGGCGTGTTGAATGGTTGCGCGATCCGCCAGCGGTACTTTATGGATCGCCTGCCCGGTGGATGGGTTGAACACGTCGGCGGTGCGCGCGTTGTCGCTCAACAACTCGCCATTGATCAAATGCGGAATGAGACTCATGGGGACTCCAGACGAATCGGACAGCGGACGCCCCAGAGGAGCGTCCTTATATAAAGAGGAATCAGTCGACTTTGTTCAGCACTTCGCCAACCGCATCGAACAGTCGATCAAGGTCCTGCGGCTTGCTGTTGAACGTTGGCCCGAACTGCAGCGTGTCACCACCGAATCGCACATAGAAGCCAGCCTTCCACAGTGCCATGCCCGCCTCGAATGGGCGAACGATCGCGTCGCCATCGCGCGGTGCGATCTGGATCGCCCCCGCAAGGCCAAAGTTGCGAATGTCGATGACGTTTTTCGAGCCCTTCAAACCATGCAAGGCTTTTTCAAAATGCGGCGCGACCTCGGCCACGCTCTGTACCAGGTTTTCCTTCTGCAACAGGTCCAGGGCCGCCAAGCCTGCTGCGCACGCCACCGGATGCGCCGAATACGTATAGCCATGGGGAAATTCCACGGCATATTCGGGCGTAGGCTGGCTCATGAAGGTCTGATAGATTTCGGAACTGGCGATCACAGCCCCCATGGGAATCGCGCCATTAGTGACTTGCTTGGCGATGCACATCAGGTCCGGCGTTACACCAAAACTGTCGGCGCCAAACATCGAGCCGGTACGACCAAAACCCGTAATCACTTCGTCAAACACCAGCAGGATGTTGTGCTGATCGCAGATTTCCCGCAGGCGCTTGAGGTATCCCTCTGGCGGCACCAGGACACCGGCGGACCCTGCCATAGGTTCGACAAACACCGCGGCGATATTCGAAGCGTCGTGCAACTCGATCAGCTTCAACAGTTCATCGGCCAAGGCGATCCCCCCCTCCTTCGGCATGCCACGGGAGAACGCATTGCCGGCAAGCAGGGTGTGGGGCAAATGATCGACGTCCATCATGGCCTGGCCGAACAATTTGCGGTTACCGCTGACGCCGCCCAGGCTGGTGCCGGCGATGTTCACGCCGTGATAACCGCGGGCCCGTCCGATCATCTTGGTCTTGGTGGCCTGCCCCTTGAGGCGCCAGTAAGCGCGAACCATTTTCACAGCGGTATCGGCGCATTCGGACCCGGAGTCGGTGAAGAACACATGGTTGAGATTGCCCGGGGTCAGGCTGGTGATTTTTTCCGCCAACTGGAACGACAGTGGATGCCCATATTGGAATCCCGGCGAATAATCGAGGGTGCCCAGTTGCTTGGCGACCGCCTCCTGGATCTCTTTGCGGGTGTGCCCGGCGCCGCATGTCCACAATCCCGACAGCGAATCGTAGACCTTGCGCCCCTTGTCATCCGTCAGCCAACTGCCTTCGGCCGCGACGATCAGCCGGGGGTCGCGTTGGAAATTGCGATTGGCTGTGTAAGGCATCCAGTGGGCATCCAGCTTGAGCTGGCTGGCCAGGGAACCGACAGCGTGTTCGGGCATGTTCATCGACAAAACCTCGCAAGACATAAACGGTATGAAATCAGAAGCGTTCTTGCGGCTAAGTTGCCACGGCGATAAAGTCGGTGAAATCCAGCTTTTCTAACCTTCAGTCAGCGGATCACTAAACTATGAGCATTCGCCGTCCCGATCCGCTGGCCCAGGTCAGCGACTTCGATATTCGCTTGCTGCGGATCTTTCGCAGCGTGGTGGAATGCGGTGGATTTTCCGCCGCCGAAACGGTGCTTGGCATCGGTCGCTCGGCCATCAGCCAACAGATGAACGATCTGGAACAACGCCTTGGGCTGCGCTTGTGCCAGCGTGGCCGCGCGGGATTTTCACTGACCGAAGAAGGCCGTGAGGTCTATCAATCGGCCCTGCAACTATTGAGTGCGCTGGAAAGTTTCCGCACCGAGGTCAACGGTCTTCACCAGCATCTGCGCGGAGAACTGACCATAGGCCTGACGGACAACCTCGTCACCCTGCCCCACATGCGCATCACCCACGCCCTTGCCCAGTTGAAAGAACGCGGGCCGGACGTGCAGATCCAGATTCGCATGATCGCCCCCAACGAAGTCGAGCAAGGCGTGCTGGATGGTCGCCTGCATGTCGGTGTGGTTCCCCAGGCCAGTGTACTTTCCGGGCTTGAGTACCAACCGCTCTACAGTGAGCGTTCGTTGCTGTATTGCGCCGTGGGGCACCCGCTGTTTTATGTGGATGACCAGCAACTCGAGGACGCTCGCCTTAATAGCCAGGACGCCATCGCGCCGACGTTCCGTTTGCCGGCCGACATCCAGGCCCATTACCAGGCGTTGAACTGCACCGCCAGCGCATCGGATCGCGAAGGCATGGCGTTCTTGATCCTGACCGGGCGTTATATCGGTTATCTGCCGGACCACTATGCCAATCTCTGGGTCCAGCAAGGACGGCTGCGAGCCCTCAAGCCCTTGGCGCGTTTCTACGACCTGAGCCTGGCGTCGGTGACGCGAAAGGGGCGTCGTCCTCATCTGGTGCTGGAAAGTTTTCTCGAAAGCCTGGCGGCAACGCGCTGATTCTCCGCCTCGCATGGCTTTTATCGCCGCAACACTTGTCGGATCCGCGCCGGTGCGCTATGAACGCATTTGCCCGCCCCCACAGACCCAGCCCGGAAATGTCCATGACCTTTGAAGTTCCCGCCCATGGTGGCAAGCCTACCGGCCGCATTCGTCAACAGAACGAAGAGACCATCCTCAGGGCCGCCGAGGATGAGTTCGCCCGTCACGGTTTCAAGGGCACCAGCATGAATACCATCGCCCTGAAGGCCGGATTGCCCAAGGCGAACTTGCATTACTACTTCACCAACAAGCTCGGGCTCTATGTGGCGGTGCTGAGCAATATCATCGAGCTATGGGACAGCACGTTCAATTCCCTGACCGCCGAAGACGATCCGGCAGAGGCATTGACCCGGTATATTCGCGCCAAGATGGAGTTCTCGCGCCGCCAACCCCAGGCGTCGCGGATCTTCGCCATGGAGGTGATCAGCGGAGGCGAGTGCCTGAGCGAGTATTTCAACCAGGACTATCGCGCCTGGTTCAAGGGCCGGGCGGCTGTTTTCCAGGCCTGGATCGATGCGGGCAAAATGGACCCGGTCGATCCGGTGCACCTCATTTTCCTGCTCTGGGGCAGCACTCAACATTACGCAGATTTCGCCACCCAGATCTGTCGCGTGACCGGTCGCAGCAAGCTGACCAAGCAAGACATGATCGACGCCGGCGACAACCTCATCCGTATCATTCTCAAAGGCTGCGGCCTGACACCTGATCTCTAGGATTACATGCCTTATACCCTCGTCGGTTTTTGCGAATACCGAGAAGAGATTCGCAAAAGCCGTTTCATTACCCTCGCCGCCCCCATCACCAGCCCTGCCGAAGCCCTGGCCTTTATCGAGCAGCACAGCGACCACGATGCCACCCACAATTGCTGGGCATGGAAACTGGGTGAGCAGTATCGCAGCAGCGACGACGGCGAACCTGGCGGCACCGCCGGGCGTCCGATCCTGGCAGCCATCCAGGCCCAGGCCTGCGACCAGGTCGTGGTGCTGGTCATTCGCTGGTACGGCGGAATCCAACTGGGTACCGGCGGGTTGGCCCGGGCCTACGGCGGCGGAGCAAACAAATGCCTGCAAAACGCTGAGAAAGTTGAATTGATCAGCCGCGTGTCGCTGCAGTGTGTTTGCGGGTTCGCGGAGCTGGCCCTGGTAAAACTGCGCACAGCCGAATGCGGTGGCGTGGTGAATGCCGAGCGCTTCACTGCCAATGGTGTGGAACTTCAATTAGCGGTGGGCGAAGAACACATCGAAACATTGCAGGCGCGGCTGGCCGACTTGAGCCGCGGGCAGATACGCCTGGAGCGCGAAACCCCATGATGTACGTCCCAGACTTGCCCACATGCGCTGTGCATCCGCTTGTGGATAACCTGGGCGCATCACGCTGTAACCCTTCTGTCATGCGGCTTCCAGAGGTTTGTTCATTTTTCGTACAGAGCAATCAAGATTGTCCAAATCCACACCAAAAACAAGCGGTTGCAGCGCTTTATCACCTTTAGGAGACAGCCGTACAGGGCTTATGCCTGACGATAACGCTTGCGCACAATTACTGTGGAGCAACCTGTGGATAACCCGTTCATGGCTCCAGCATCACCAGGAGCAGCATGGCTCGCAGCCGCTTGTTCATTTTTTAACCAGGCGTTACGGGGCAGCATGGCCAAATCCGACGCGTGGCGTCACGCGTTGAAACAACGGCTCAAGAAACGCTGTCCATTAAATCCGTGACTTTTTCTTCTCAAGGAAGCACTCATGAATTCGGTAAAAAAAGCATTGATCATCGGCGCCTCCCGGGGCCTGGGCCTTGGCTTGGTGAAGACGCTTCTGAGTGATGGCTGGCACGTAACCGCCACCGTGCGCAACCCGCAGGGTGCAGAGTCCTTGAAAGCGCTGGGGCCGGTACACGTCGAGAAGCTCGACATGGACGACCAGCAAGCCGTCATCGCCTTGAGCCAGCAGCTCAAAGGCGAAACCTTTGATCTGCTTTTCGTCAACGCAGGGGTCAAGGGCCCCGCGAACCAAAGCCCGGGCGGCGCAACGCTGGCTGAGGTCGGCCAATTGTTTTTCACCAATGCCGTGGCCCCGATCAACCTGGCTCAGCGTTTCGTCGGGCAAATCCGCGAAGGCAGCGGCGTACTGGCCTTCATGAGCTCCGTGCTGGGCAGCGTCACCATGCCCGACGCGCCGGAGTTGGCGCTGTATAAGGCAAGCAAAGCCGCGCTCAATTCGATGACCAACAGTTTTGTCAGCCAACTGGACGGGCAATCATTGACCGTACTGTCGCTGCATCCGGGTTGGGTGAAAACCGATATGGGCGGGGAAGATGCGCAAATCGATGTGGAGACCAGCACCCGCGGACTGATCGATCAGGTCAATGCCTTCGCCGGCAAGGGCGGACATCACTTCGTCAATTACAGAGGCGAGACGATTCCCTGGTAACCCGCCGATCTGTGCTGCACACCAATACCTGTGGAAGCGAGCTTTCGCGAGCAGGCTCGCTCCCACACCTGGATTCTCAGCGGGCACTGGAAATGCGTCCGGCAACCTGAGTAAACTCCGAACCGCGCCCTCCCACGGCGCCCCTGGATCAGCAGACAGGGCATCACTGAGCTGGCTAACCTGAACCCATTTTCAGAGGAGCCGGCCATCATGCCTGCGACCCGTACCTGGTTGAAAAACCCCCTCGCCATTTTTACCGCCAACGAGCTTGATGCCCGTGGTGGCCTCGTGCTGCAGGACGGCGTGATCGTCGAGCTGCTGGGAGCCGGCCAGCAACCTGCCCGGCCCTGCGACAAGATTTTCGATGCCCGCGAGCACGTCATCCTGCCTGGGCTGATCAACACCCATCATCACTTCTATCAGACCCTGACCCGCGCCTGGGCGCCTGTGGTCAACCAGCCGCTATTCCCATGGCTGAAGACGCTTTACCCGGTATGGGCGCGACTCACACCGGAAAAACTCGCCCTGGCCAGCAAAGTGGCACTCGCCGAACTGCTGCTGTCGGGCTGCACCACGGCGGCCGACCACCACTACCTGTTTCCGCAAGGACTGGAAAACGCCATCGACGTGCAAGTGCAAAGTGTCCGCGAACTGGGCATGCGCGCGATGTTGACCCGCGGCTCGATGAGCCTGGGCGAGGCCGACGGAGGCTTGCCGCCGCAGCAGACCGTGCAGCAGGGGCAGGTGATTCTCGATGACAGCCAGCGGCTGATCGCTCGATACCACGAACGCGGTGCGGGCGCGCAAATCCAGATCGCCCTGGCGCCGTGTTCACCGTTTTCGGTCACGACCGAAATCATGAGCGCCAGCGCCGAACTCGCCGAAGAGCTCGATGTGCGCCTGCACACACACCTCGCCGAAACCCTCGATGAAGAAGATTTCTGCCTGCAACGATTCGGCCTGCGCACCGTGGACTACCTGGACAGTGTCGGTTGGCTCGGCCCTCGCACCTGGTTGGCCCACGGCATTCACTTCAACCCGGATGAAATCAGCCGCCTCGGCGCCGCCGGTACCGGCATCTGCCACTGCCCGAGTTCGAACATGCGCCTGGCCTCGGGCATTTGCCCGACGCTTGAATTGACGGCCGCCGGCGCACCGCTTGGCCTGGGCGTGGACGGCTCGGCGTCCAACGACGCTTCGAACATGATTCTCGAAACCCGCCAGGCGCTCTACATCCAACGCCTGCGCTACGGCGCCCAAGCGATCACCCCGGAACGGGTGCTGGGCTGGGCAACCCGAGGGTCGGCGCAACTGCTGGGACGCAGCGACATCGGTGAACTGGCGGTGGGCAAACAGGCCGACCTGGCGCTGTTCAAGCTTGATGAGTTGCGCTTCTCCGGCAGCCATGACCCGATCTCCGCCCTGCTGCTGTGCGGCGCTGATCGGGCGGATCGGGTGATGATCGCCGGTGAGTGGCGAGTGATTGACGGACAGGTCGAAGGCCTTGACCTGAAAGGGTTGATCGCCGATCACAGCCAGGCGGCGCGGGAGTTGATAGCAGCCTCCTGATCAAACCACCACCCTGTGGGAGCGAGCTTGCTCGCGATATCGGCCTAACATTCAACATCGATGTTGACTGACCCGGCGCTATCGCGAGCAAGCTCGCTCCCACAAGGACTATGAACAATTAAAGACCCAGCAACGACAACATCACAAACGTCGAAAACAACACGAAGTGGGTCATGCCCTCGATGGCGTTGGTTTCGCCATCGTTGAGGTTGATGGCGCTGACGATCAAGGTGATGAAGATCATCACCGTCTGGACTGGCGTCATTGCCATCTGGAATGGCTGGCCGGTGTAAAGCGCCATCGCTTCCATCACCGGCACGGTCAGAATCACCGTGGACAGCGACGCACCCAGTGCGATGTTGACCACCGACTGCATGCGGTTGGCCAGGGCTGCCCGCAGCGCAGTGAGAATTTCCGGCGCAGCGGAGATGGCGGCCACCAGGATCGCCGTGACGACCGGCGGCGCGCCGGAACCCTCCAGCCCCAAGTCGATGGCCTTGGACATGATCTCGGCGAGTGCACCGATCACGATCACACCAAATACCAGCGCACCGATTGAAAAGGCCAGGCTGATGGGTTTTGGCTCGGTTTCCACCGGCTCTTTCCTGCGGCGCTTTTCCGGGTAGCTGTAGCTGAAGAAATAACTGTGAGGGCCCACCTGCATGCGCAGGAACAAAGCGTACAGCACCATCATCGCGCCGATGGTAAACGCCGAGTAGGTTTTCCAGCTTTCCCGCGGAATGAACTCCGGCACCACCATCGACACCCCCATGGCCGTGAGGATCATCACACTGTAGGTTCGCGCCGAATCGTCGTTGTAAACCTGCTCGCCATGCTTGAGCCCGCCCATCAGCGCCGCGAGCCCGAGAATACCGTTGATGTCGAGCATGACCGCCGAATAAATCGTGTCACGTACCAGGGTCGGCGACGCCTCGTTGCTCATCATGATCGCCAGGATCACGACTTCCACCAGCACCGCCGACAAAGTCAGGATCATGGTGCCGTAGGGATCGCCCACTTTTTCCGCGAGCAATTCCGCGTGATGGGCCACACGCATGGAGGCCGAGACGATAAAACCAATCAGCACCAACCCGCCCATCAGCGCAACGACCTGCCCGCTGCCCAGCAGCCAATGCTCAAGTGGGTAGGCGGCAAATGCAGCGAGCAGCGCCAGCAATAGCAGTTTTTCTTGCTTGATCAACGAGAGCATCGCGAGCCTATAACCATGGACGGGTCATGAGCTACTAGACTGTGACGGACCGGGAACGTTTCGTCCGAATGTGGCGTAGCCGTTGTCCGAGGATTATTGCCGGGACGAGGCGGTAGTGGATCAGCCGGTCAGGTTTTACTCAGACATCGGCGCCCGCCCCTGTAGAATGCCGCCATCGATTCGCTGATGAGAAAAGAACATGTACGACTGGCTGAACGCCTTGCCCAAGGCCGAACTGCATCTGCACCTGGAAGGTTCGCTGGAGCCCGAACTGCTGTTCGCCCTGGCTGAACGCAACAAGATCGCCCTGCCGTGGAATGACGTGGACACCCTGCGCCAGGCCTACGCCTTCAACAATCTGCAGGAATTTCTCGACCTGTATTACCAGGGTGCCGATGTGCTGCGCACTTCCCAGGATTTTTATGACCTGACCTGGGCTTACTTGCTGCGCTGCAAGGCGCAGAACGTCATCCACACCGAGCCGTTCTTCGATCCGCAGACCCACACCGATCGCGGGATTCCATTCGAAGTGGTGCTCAACGGCATCGCCGCCGCGCTCAAGGACGGTGAGCAGCAACTGGGCATCACCAGCGGCCTGATCCTGAGTTTCCTGCGTCACCTGAGCGAAGAACAAGCCGAAAAAACCCTCGACCAGGCGCTGCCGTTCCGCGACGCATTCGTCGCCGTCGGCCTGGACAGTTCCGAAATGGGCCACCCCCCGAGCAAGTTCCAGCGCGTGTTCGACCGCGCTCGCAACGAAGGCTTTCTGACCGTCGCCCACGCGGGCGAGGAAGGCCCGCCCGAGTACATCTGGGAAGCCCTCGACCTGCTGAAGATCCAACGCATCGACCACGGCGTGCGCGCCATCGAGGATGAGCGATTGATGCAACGGATCATTGACGAGCAGATCCCGCTGACGGTGTGCCCGCTGTCCAACACCAAGCTGTGCGTGTTCGACGACATGTCGCAGCACAACATCCTCGACATGCTGGAACGCGGCGTGAAGGTCACGGTGAACTCCGATGATCCTGCTTATTTCGGCGGCTACGTCACCGAGAACTTCCACGCACTGCACACACATCTGGGCATGACCCAGGACCAGGCCAAGCGGCTGGCACAAAACAGCCTGGATGCGCGACTGGTAAAACCTTAAGCCCGGTGTTACCCCCGTGTGGGAGCGAGCTTGCTCGCGATGGCGGTCTACCAGTCGACATCAATGGTGAATGTCAGACCGCTATCGCGAGCAAGCTCGCTCCCACAAGGGATCGTGTTCAATCAGCGACTGCGCCTTCGCTCAACTCCTCCAGCGTCTTGCCCCGCGTCTCCATTCCAAACAGCCAGACCACGCCCGCCGCCACGGCAAAGCACAAGGCGCCCAGGGCGAACACGCCACCCTGGCCGGTGATGGGAAAAACCAGCCCGGTGACCAGAGGCCCCAACAGCGAACCGATGCGACCGACCGCCGAGGCAAAGCCCGATCCCGTGGCCCGCGCCGAGGTGGGATACAACTCCGGCGTATAGGTGTAGAGCACTGCCCACATGCCGAACAGGAAAAACTGCATCAGTAGCCCGGTGCCGACCAGCAGGCCAACGTTGCCGCCAAATACCGCGCTCTGGCCATACAGAAACGCCATGCCTCCACCGCCGAGCAAAGTGATGACGCATACCGGCTTGCGCCCCCAGCGCTCCACCAGCCAGGCCGCCATCAGGAAACCGGGAATCCCGCCCAGGGAAATCAGCACGGTGTAGTAGACCGACTGCGTCACCGCGAACCCGGATTGCTGCAGCAATGCACTGAGCCAGGACGTCAAGCCATAGAACCCAAGCAACGCAAAGAACCAGACGCTCCAGATCATCACCGTGCGTTGGCGATATAGAGGAGACCAGATCTGCGCCAGGGCGGAAAAGAAATTGCCCGGTTGGGTCGCCAGCCTCGGCAGGCGTACGGGCTCGGGCAGATCTCGACGCCCCAGCGAGGCCCGGACCTTCTCTTCGATCCGTTGGAGCACGGCATCCGCTTCATCGCCTCGACCGGCCTGTTCAAGCCAACGCGGCGACTCTGGAATGAAAAAGCGAATCACCAGGACGAAGACGGCCGGCACGGCCAGCACCAGGAAGATGTCACGCCAGCCGATCACCGGGAGCAAGAAGTAAGACAGCACACCCGCGGCCACGAAACCCAAGGGCCAGAAGCCGTCCATCAAGGCAATGTAGCGCCCGCGACGCTTTGCCGGGATCAGCTCCGAAAGCATGGATTGGGCAATCGGGAACTCCATGCCCATGCCGATGCCCAGCAGTATGCGAAACAGTATCAGTGCTTCGATGTCCTGGGCGGTGGAGCAGAGATAACTGGCAAGTCCCCACAACACGATGCTCCACTGGAACACCGGCTTGCGGCCGAAACGATCGGCCAGCATGCCTGACAGCGACGCCCCCAGCACCATGCCGAAGAAACTGGAACTGGCCAGCAACCCGGCCTGGGCGGTGCTCAAGCCGAACTCGGTTTTGATCGAGCCCAGCAGGAACGTCATCATGGCCAGGTCCATGGAGTCAAAGAAAAACGCCAGGGCAATGATGATGAAAATGAGCCGGTGATAGCCGCTGATGGGCAGCCGCTCCAGGCGCTCTGCCGCACTGTAGACGTGAGTGTCCATTTGCCTTCCCCCAATCCGATAGATCCCCGGACCGAGTGTGCGCGAACCACGCTGGCGACGATTGCTGATTGCGACCTGTCTTAGCTCTAGAGCGCCATTTCCAAGTCTTCCTGCCTGGCGAAACGATGAATTTCCTGCTGACCTAGAGCCGTCACCTGCAAAGCCCTGGAATCATTAGGCAAGCTCAGCCAGCCCGACTGCATGAAAAGTTGCAGCAATCCGGCCCCCAAGGCTCCCCCCAAGTGCGGGCGACGCTCACTCCAGTCGGGGCAGGCGCACGCGATGCGAGCGTTGCGATGGGCCAGCGCCTGGATGAACAAGCCGCGCCCGGCGAACTCATTGGAGCCCTTGTGGGTAACGATCACGCGCTGCTCGCATTGCTCGAGCCAACCGGAATCCAACAGTCGCTGATACAAGTCCGCCGCCAACAGGCCACCCAGATGGTCATCGCAAAGCCTTGCCCGCATCAGCGAGGCGGGGGCCGTCGGCGCTTTGGTCGGCATGAGACCGCGTTTGAGAACCTCTGGAACCTGACGCGGTGTACTTGCCAGGGTTGCGCTCGCCAAGGCCTCGACGGCAGCACCGATCTCGGGGGCCGCCAGGCGGAAAAACCGTTTGCGGCCCCGGGTCTCGACCTTCAACAGCCCACCGGAGCACAGCCGCCCCAGATGGGCATTGGCCGAGGATGGCGACAATCCGGCCAGCAATGCCAACTCATCAGCCTGTCGGGCCGTACCGTCCATTAATGCCCACATCATTGCGCTGCGCTTGGGGTCAGCCAGCAGCGTGGCGATCTGGCTGATGCAAGGTGCATGTTCCATGTATTCACTCCCTGTTGAATCATTCGTCTACCGCTCTGGGGCATAGTGACTCCGGACCTCAAGTACTGCCCGAACGAACGGCATGCCCGCTTGTGCCGCAGCCATGTATCAGCGCAGTCGGCAGGATCCAAGACCGTTGAAACCGCACCGATACGTGCGGCCGCTAGTATAAGCGTGCGGCGCACGGTTTCCTGTCCTCCGGAAACCTTTGGAGGCGATAGTTCCTGAGGGAAAAATCTCTATTTGCCAGCGACTATTGCCCGGCACCATTCCTTGAGTGAAAACAGCAGCCTTGATTATCAAAAAATCATTGAAAGAGCCTGTTGTTCCAGGCGCTTTTATCAAGGCCATTAATCGCTAAACATGGGCGCCATCGAATTCAATCACGGAGCCGCCCCATGAAAGCCATCGCGTATTACCAATCGTTGTCCATCACCGATCCAACATCGCTGCAGGACATCGACCTGCCCGCCCCCATCGCCGGCCCCCGGGATTTGCTGGTGGAAGTCAAAGCCATTTCCGTCAACCCCGTCGACACCAAGGTCCGCCAGAACGTACAACCCGAAGGCGGGGCCGCCAAGGTGCTGGGCTGGGACGTGGCCGGTGTGGTCACGGCGGTTGGCAGCGAAGTCACCTTGTTCAAGGCGGGTGACAAGGTGTTCTACGCAGGCTCGATCGCCCGGGCAGGCGGCAACAGCGAATTGCATGTGGTGGATGAGCGCATCGTGGGCCACATGCCAAAGACCCTCGGTTTCGCCGAAGCGGCCGCGCTGCCGTTGACCGCCATCACCGCTTGGGAATTGCTCTTCGATCGCCTGCAAGTCAAGCAAGGCCATAGCAACCAGGACCAGAGCCTCCTGATCGTCGGCGCCGCCGGTGGCGTGGGTTCGATCCTGACGCAACTGGCCAGCCAGCTCACCGGCTTGAAAGTCGTTGGCACCGCCTCCCGGCCGCAGACGCAGGAATGGGTGCGCGGCCTCGGTGCCGACCTGGTGATTGACCACAGTCAGCCACTGAGCGAGGCCCTCAAAAAAGCGGGACAGCCCCAAGTGACCCATGTGGCCAGCCTGACCCAGACCGACCAGCATCTGGATCAACTGGTCGAGGCCCTGGCGCCGCAAGGCAAACTGGCGCTGATCGATGATCCGCAGTCGCTGGACGTGACCAAGCTCAAGCGCAAGAGCCTGTCTTTGCATTGGGAGTTCATGTACACCCGTTCCCTGTTCGAGACGGCTGACATGCTTGAACAGCACAAATTGCTCAATCGAGTGGCCGAACTGATCGACGCAGGCACGCTGAAGACAACGGTTGGCGAGCACTTCGGCACCATCAATGCCACCAACCTGCGCCGGGCTCACGCCTTGCTTGAAAGTGGAAAGGCCAAGGGCAAGATCGTGCTCGAAGGGTTCTGATCAACCTGGCTTGTCGACCGGGGCGAGGGATTTGCTCCCTCGTCACAAAAAAAGCTGCACCGTCAGTCCGACAATTGACCGTTGTCACAATTGCGCTTGCATTCCGGTCTACACTCGAGGCCTTTGCAACGCAGTCTTTTACGTGAGGAGGTCAGCAATGAAGATCCTGATAAAAGAAGTGGCAAAATCGCAATGGCAAGTGCGCCTTGACCAGCACGTCGTGACTTTTCGCACCGAGGCCGAAGCCCAGGCTTTCGCCACCACCCTGCAAGCGCGTATTCACGCACCGCATCATTTCCCCGAATATCAGCAGCGCGCGGCTGGATGAATCATTCCTGCCGACCCGCCTGAGCAAGCGCCCGGGCGTTTTGCAGACGGCGGGTCAGCATCGCGGCGCTCACCACCAATAACCCACACAGGCTGATGACGATTGCCATCGGCACCGCCGTGCCGTCATGCAATGCCGCCACCAGCGCGGCGGCCCCCGCGGCGACGGAAAACTGCAGGCAACCCAACATGGCCGAAGCACTCCCCGCCCGGGCGCCCTGCCCGTTCATGGCGCAGGCCGAGGCATTGGGAATGATGCAACCCAGGCTGGCGATGCAGATGAACAACGGAATCAACAACGGCCACAAGCGCTCCGGCTGCAAGGCGCTGACCGCCAACAGACCGAGCCCGGCAAGCCAATACACCCATACCGCACGAGCCAGCAGGAATGCCGGGCCGCGTTTGGACAGCAACCGGGCATTGACCTGCGCTACCAATATGAAGCCCGCCGCGTTCGTGCCGAACAGCCAGCCGAAATGCTCGGCGGGGACGCCGTAGAGCTTGATGAAGACGAACGGTGAACCCGCGATGTAGGCGAACATCCCGGCGATCGCGATGCCTCCCGTCAGGGCATGACCGAGGAAGACCGAGTCTGTCAGAAGACGCCCGTATTGGCGCAACGCGCCGGATAACGGTTGGCGGGGCACGCGGTCAGGCAGGCTTTCAGGCAACCACAAGGCAACCGCGGTCGCCGCCAGCGCGCTGAATAACGTCAGGCCCACGAATATCGACTGCCATCCGTACAGGTTCACCAGCAAGCCGCCCAGCATCGGTGCGAGGATTGGCGCCAGCCCCATCACCAACATCAATTGCGAGAACACCTTGGCCGAACCCACTGCGTCGCATTTGTCGCTGACCACCGCCCGGGAGATCACCATTCCGGCACAACCGCCCAGGGCCTGGACGAAGCGGGCGCCGATCAGCCATTCGAGGCTCGGCGCATAGGCGCAGGCCAGGGACGCCACGGTAAACAAGCCGACCCCCGTCAGCAGCGGGATGCGCCGTCCGAAGCGATCCGCCACCGGCCCGTAGGCCAATTGTCCGAGGGACAGCCCTAGAAAATAGGCCGCCAAGGTCAACTGGATATGTTTTTCGTCGGTGCCGAAGGCCGTGGCCATTGCCGGGAAGGCGGGCAAATAGAAATCGATCGCCAAGGGACCGAAAGCGCTCAAGGCGCCAAGAATCAGAATGGTACGAAGGTTCATCGGGCGTCCAGTTCAAGCGTCAGTCGGCAGCCCGACAGTCTAGCCGGGCTGCGCGCGCTTGAACATTCCGATAGGTCGCTAACGATTAAAAACTTCAGGCAGGACTGACCTCGTACCCCTCTTCCCTGATAGCCTCGATCAGGGTATCGGCCGGCACCGCACTTTCGACCTTGACGGTCTTGCTGCCGAGATCGATTTCTACCTCCGCTTTCGAATCTTTGGCGTGGAGCGCCTGGGTGATGGCTTTGACGCAATGTCCGCAAGACATCCCTTGAACCTTGAAAATCTGCATGAAATGACTCCTTGGGATTGGGTTGCCCACAGTCTCAAGCTTGCCATCATGGCAAGGTCAAGTTTTGCCAAAAACTGCCGGGCTGGCAATCGGCGCCGAGCTCGGCCAAGCTGCACTTATTGAAGATCTCACACCGGAGGTTCAGCCATGCGCTGGTCAGCGTTCAGCCTGTTTTGCATGCTCGGTCTTTCAGCAATGGCCCCCCAGGCATCGGCTGCCGGAGAAGATTACGGCGTGCTGATCATTTCCCGCGAGCGCCTGGAAGTGGCGACGTCCTGCGAAATCGGCATCTATATCCAGGACCAACTCACCGCCCGGCTGTTCCAGGAGGCCAGCACGTCTTTCAATCTGCCGCCGGGTCGGTTCTCCTTGCGACTCAAGTTGTTGCCAGGCCAGGCGCCGGGTTGTAATCCAGGCATGCTCGCCCCCGGGTCGCAGGAGATTACGCTCAAGGCCGGCGACATTCTGAAATACCGCATCGCCATGAATGAACAAGGCATGTATCTCAAGCAGGCCGGGCTCGGTTACTGATTTTCTGATTGCCCCTGTGGGAGCGCGCTTGCTCGCGATAGCAATAGATCAGGCGACAGATTTGTTGACGGGTACACCGCTATCGCGAGCAAGCTCGCTCCCACATGATTGTTTCTGATTTCTCGATGGCGCTTGACCTTGCCAACATGGCAAGGTTGATCCTGTGGACATCCACTACAGGGAGCCTGACCCATGTCCCAATCCACTACCTTCGATCTGCCGATCTCCGGCATGACCTGCGCCAGCTGTGCCGGGCGGGTCGAGCGAGCCTTGAGCAAAGTCGCCGGCGCCAGTGCCGTCAGTGTCAACCTGGCGACCGAGCAGGCGCGAATCCAGGCCCCGGCGGACAGCTTGCCGGCGCTGATGCGAGCCGTCGAACAGGCCGGCTACAGCGTCCCTGTCCACACCCTGGAATTGAGCATCGAAGGCATGACGTGCGCGTCCTGCGTCGGGCGCATCGAACGAGCGTTGGGTAAAGTCGTCGGAGTGAACCGGGTCAGCGTCAACCTCGCCAACGAGCGGGCGCACCTCGAGTTGCTCGGGCAGGTTGATCCGCAAACGCTCATCGATGCGGTCAAGCGCGCCGGTTACGATGCCAGCGTGTGGCAGGCCGAGACACCTCAAAAAAACCAAACCGATCACCTGCACCGCGAACGCCTGGCCTTGCTGATGGCGATCCTGCTGTCCGTCCCGCTGGTCTTGCCGATGCTATTGCAGCCGTTCGGCGTCCACTGGATGCTTCCGGCCTGGGTGCAATTCACGTTGGCAACGCCGGTGCAATTCATCTTCGGGGCGCGTTTTTACATCGCAGCTTTCAAAGCGGTACGCGCCGGAGCCGGGAACATGGACCTGCTGGTCGCCCTGGGGACCAGCGCCGGTTACGGGCTGAGCCTCTATGAATGGGCGATTGCCCAGCCCGGCAGCATGCCACATTTGTATTTCGAAGCCTCAGCCGTAGTGATCGCCCTGGTATTGCTCGGCAAATACCTGGAAAGCCGCGCCAAACGACAGACCGCCAGCGCCATTCGCGCCCTCGAAGCCTTGCGGCCGGAGCGGGCAACCCAAGTGATTGACGGCGAAGAACGGGACGTGGCCATCAGCGCCCTGCGCTTGGATGACCTGGTGTTGGTCAAGCCCGGCGAACGTTTCCCGGTGGACGGTGAGGTGATCGAAGGCCAGAGCCATGCCGACGAGGCGCTTATCAGCGGCGAAAGCCTGCCCGTGCCCAAGCAGCCCGGCGATAAAATCACCGGCGGCGCGATCAACGGTGAGGGCCGCTTGCTGGTGCGCACCCAGGCCCTGGGCGCCGAGACGGTCCTGGCGCGCATCATCCGGCTCGTGGAAGACGCCCAGGCAGCCAAGGCACCTATCCAGAAACTGGTGGATAAAATCAGCCAAGTGTTCGTGCCGGTCGTATTGATCCTGGCCCTCGCCACGTTGATCGGCTGGTGGCTGTACGGGGCACCGCTGGAAACCGCGCTGATCAATGCCGTCGCCGTGCTGGTGATTGCCTGCCCATGTGCCCTGGGCCTGGCGACACCGACGGCGATCATGGCCGGTACCGGCGTGGCCGCCCGCCATGGAATTCTGATCAAGGATGCCGAGGCGCTGGAACGCGCTCATGAAGTCAGCACGGTGGTCTTTGACAAGACCGGGACCCTGACGTCCGGCACGCCGCGCATCGCTCACCTGGCCGCCCTTGATGGAAACGAAGACACCCTGCTGAGCCTGGCCGGCGCCTTGCAACGCGGCAGCGAGCATCCCTTGGCCAAAGCGGTGCTGGACGCCTGCAGCGAGCGTGGCTTGACCGTACCGGACATCAGCGAAAGCCAGTCTCTCACCGGGCGCGGCATTGCCGGCAGCCTCGACGGACGTCGCCTGGCCTTGGGCAATCAACGCCTGCTGGAGGAGCTGGGCCTGACTTCCGGTTCGCTGGGGGAATCGGCCCAAGCCTGGGAAGCCGAAGGTCGAACCCTTTCCTGGCTGATCGAACAAGGTGCCGCCCCACGGGTCCTGGGCCTGTTCGCCTTCGGCGATACCCTGAAGCCCGGCGCCAGCGCCGCCGTGCAAGCGTTGAATCAACGCGATATCACAAGCCACTTGCTCACCGGGGACAACCGCGGCAGTGCCCAGGTGGTCGCGCAAGCGCTGGGGATCGCCAATGTCCACGCGCAAGTGTTGCCGGCTGATAAGGCCGCCATTGTTCAAGCATTGAAAAAGAACGCGGTGGTGGCCATGGTCGGCGACGGCATCAATGACGCCCCCGCGCTGGCCGCCGCCGACATCGGCATTGCCATGGGCGGCGGCACGGACGTGGCGATGCACGCCGCCGGCATCACCCTGATGCGCGGTGATCCGCGCCTGGTTCCAGCGGCATTGGACATCAGCCGCAAGACCTACGCCAAGATCCGCCAGAATCTGTTCTGGGCCTTCGTCTACAACCTGATCGGCATCCCGCTGGCAGCCTTCGGCTGGCTCAATCCGGTACTGGCCGGCGCAGCGATGGCGCTGTCCAGCGTCAGCGTGGTGAGCAATGCATTATTGTTGAAGTTCTGGACACCCAAGCACTTGGAGGACAAGCGATGAACATCGGCCAAGCGGCCCGCCAGAGCGGCCTTAGCGCGAAGATGATCCGGTATTACGAATCCATCGGTCTGCTCAGGGCAGCCCATCGCACCGACAGCGGCTACCGGATCTACGGCACGGACGATCTGCACACGCTGGCCTTCATCAAGCGCTCCCGCGACCTGGGGTTTTCACTGGAAGAGGTCAGTAAATTGCTGACGCTCTGGCAGGACCGCGAACGCGCCAGCGCCGACGTCAAGGCGCTCGCTCGGCAACATATCGACGAGCTGAATCAGAAAATCCGCGAGCTGGCGGAACTGCGCGATACCCTCCAGGACCTGGTGGAACATTGCCAGGGCGATCATCGTCCCGACTGCCCGATTCTCAAGGAGTTGGCGTCGGGATGCTGCTAGCACTCATGCCCTGTGGGAACGAGCCTGCTCGCGAAGACGGCGGCCCATTCGACACAGATACAAGCTGGCCCACCGCTATCGCGAGCAAGCTCGCTCCCACAGGGTTGAGCTTCCCCACAGGCTGAATCCAGCCATGAAAAACCCGGCCTGGGCCGGGTTTCAGGGTCGAACCGATCATTGCATCCAAGGCGGAGGCGGCTCCTCGGTCTTGCCTGGCGGCGCATCGTCGGCGGCGCGTACAGCTTGGCGTCGTTCTTCGTCCAGCCGCGCAGCCTCGATCTCGCGCATGATCCCGCCAACATCCGCCAGTTCTTCCGGCTCGTCGAACTCACCGGTCAACAGACTGCCTGGGTGCAAGGTGCCGGCTTCATACAACGCCCACATCTCCTTGGCGTAACGGGTGCGTTTCAGCTCCGGCGCAAACCGACCGAAGTAGGACGCCATGTTGCCAACATCCCGCTCCAGCATGCTGAAGGCGTGGTTGTTACCCGCAGCGTCCACCGCTTGCGGCAAATCGATGATGACCGGGCCCGTCGGTGTGAGCAGGACATTGAACTCCGACAGGTCGCCATGCACCAGACCGGTACACAGCATCAAGACGATCTGTGAAATCAGATAGGCGTGGTACTCACGAGCCTGATCCGGCTCAAGAACCACATCGTTCAGGCGCGGCGCGGCATCGCCGTATTCGTCGGCCACCAGTTCCATCAGCAGCACGCCTTCCAGGAAGTCGTACGGCTTGGGCACTCGAACACCAGCGCCAGCCAGCCGAAACAGCGCAGCGACTTCAGCGTTCTGCCAGGCGTCTTCGGTTTCCTTGCGCCCGAACTTCGAGCCTTTCGCCATCGCGCGGGCCTGGCGGCTGTTCCGGACCTTGCGGCCTTCCTGGTATTCGGCCGCCTGGCGAAAACTTCGCTTGTTCGCCTCCTTGTAGACCTTGGCGCAACGCAGCTCGTTGCCGCAGCGCACCACATAAACAGCTGCTTCTTTACCACTCATGAGTGGGCGCAGCACCTCGTCGACCAGACCGTCTTCGATCAGGGGTTCAATGCGTTTTGGAGTCTTCATCAGCTTTTATTCTGGGTCCTTTATTACCAAACACGCGAATGACAGGTCGTTATACGGCAATCCACCCTTCACGGGGAGGGGGTCCGACCTATGAACCCTGAATGCACACAATGTGCCGGATCAGCTCAGTGGAGCCAAATCATAACCGAGACTGGATGTGACGCTGCTCGTAGAACCGGCGGGCCTCGGCGAAGCGAGCAGGCCCCCGGTCAGGGCTTGAACAACTCGCCCGGGGTGAAACCGAACAGGCCCTTGAATGCCGCGATAAAGGCAGACGTCGAATCATAGCCACAGGACAACGCCGCGCTGGTCACACTGTCGCCCTTTTCCAGTGACCCCAGGGAAGACAGCAGCCGCATACGCTGGCGCCAGGCGCGAAAACTCAGGCCGGTTTCCCGCTGGAACAGACGCATCACGGTTTTCTCCGAAGTGCCCAAGCGGGCAGCCCAGGCGTGTAGCGTCACGTTGTCTTCGGGCTGTGCGATCAACTCGTTGCACAGCGCAAGCAAGCGTGCGTGTCGGGGTAATGGAAGGGAAAAGCCCACTTCCGGCAGTGCTGCCAGTTGATCCAGCAGCACCTGGACCAGGCGCGCCTCCTCGGTGTCCCCCTGCGGATAGGTGGCGGGAAATTGGCAGAAGACCTTGATCAACTCTCGCGCCAGTGGCGTCACTTCCAGCACCCGGCAGCGTGCCTCGGCCCACTGGCAAGCCTGGCGATGCACGTAAAGACTGCGCATTTCCGCGCGGGTAGACGTCACGACCTGATGCTCAAGATCGGCAGGAATCCAGATGCCCCGTTGCGGCGGCGCAAAGAAACTGCCCTCGGCGGTGTGGACGCCCAGCACACCGCTGATGGCATAGGAGAATTGCACCCAATCGTGACGATGAGCCTGGGTCCACGAACCCGCGCTCAAGCTTTCGACCCGGGCATAGAGTGGCCGGGGCAGTTCCGTCAGGTCGGGAATGCGTCGCTCGAGCTGCAGGTGTCCGTTAGTCGGCATTGATTGGCCTTATATCGCAAGACGACTGTGTTGAGCGACGTTAGGCTAAGTCGACTTTTCTTACAACTTGCGGTGCCCTATGCAGATTTTCAGACACCTCAAACGCATGGTGACCGACTGGTTCCTGTGCGGCATGTTGCTCGCCACGCTGTTGGCGTATTTCTTCCCCCGCTTCGGCGCCACGGGTGGCGCAATGCATGCGGAATGGGTCGTGAACATCGGCATCTTCGTGGTGTTTTTCCTCCATGGCGTCAACCTGTCCGGCGAACAGATCCGCCACGGCTTGAGGAACACGCGGCTGCACCTGATGGTGCAAGGTTTTACCTTTGGGGTGTTTCCGTTGATCTGGCTGATCAGCGAATGGTTGCTGGGCAGCCACGTACCGTCGTTGTTGATGCTGGGGTTCTTTTACCTGTGCGCCCTGCCTTCGACCATTTCTTCATCGGTAGCCCTGACCGGCAGCGCGGGCGGCAACGTGCCGGCAGCGATTCTCAACGCCAGCTTGTCCAGTGTGCTAGGGATTTTCCTGACACCGCTGCTGGTCAGTTTCGTGGTGGGCAGCGGCGCCGGCGGCATCGACCTGGGCTCGACACTGCTCGACCTGTGCCTGATGTTGCTGCTGCCACTGGTGCTCGGGCAGTTTCTGCGGCGCTGGCTGGCCGGCTTTTTCGCCCGGTACAAGCGCTACACCAGCGTCATCGACAAACTGGTCATCCTGCTGCTGGTCTATGCGGCGTTCTGCAACTCCATGGTCTCGGGGATCTGGCAGCAACAAGGCAATGGCGTATTGTTCAGCGCCGTGCTCGGCAGCGCGGTGTTACTGGCGATCATTCTCTGGATGACCACCCGCACCGCTCGTGCGTTGCGGTTCAGCAACGCCGATGAAATTGCCGCGGTGTTCTGCGCAAGCAAGAAATCCCTGGCTGCGGGGGTGCCGATGGCGGCGTTGATTTTCGGCAACAATCCCGGGCTCGGGCTGATCCTGCTACCGATCATGATCTACCACCCACTGCAACTGATCGTCTGTTCGATCCTTGCCGAACGCTACGTCAGCCGCCAGCGCGCCCAGGTTGCTCGACAAAACGAGGCAATCGTCAGCGCTCGATAATGACGGTGACGCCCTGGCCGGCGGCCGCGCAAATGGAAACCAGCCCCCGGCCCTTCCCCGCCGCATCCAGCAATTTGGCCAGGTTGGCGACAATGCGCCCGCCGGTGGCGGCAAATGGATGCCCGGCGGCCAGCGAACTGCCCTTCACATTCAACCGGCTGCGGTCGATGGCGCCCAGCGGCGCATCAAGGCCCAGGCGAGTCTTGCAGTAGTCGGGGTCCTCCCACGCCTTCAACGTGCACAACACTTGGGCGGCGAACGCTTCGTGGATCTCGTAATAATCGAAGTCCTGCAATGTCAGGCCGTTGCGCGCCAACAACCGCGGCACGGCGTAGACCGGCGCCATCAGCAGACCTTCGGCACCGTTGACGAAATCCACCGCTGCGGTTTCACCGTCACGCAGGTAAGCCAGGATCGGCAGCCCGCGAGCCTTGGCCCATTCTTCACTGCCTAACAGCACCAGCGACGCGCCATCGGTCAGCGGCGTGGAGTTGCCTGCGGTCATCGTCCCCTTGGCGCTTTTCTCGAAGGCTGGCTTTAGGGAGGCGAGCTTTTCCAGGGTCAGGTCCGGACGCAGATTGTTATCGCGGGTCAGGCCGAGAAACGGCGTCATCAAATCGTTATGCCAGCCCTCGGCGTAGGAAGCGGCCATTTTCTGATGACTTTCCAAGGCCAATTGATCCTGTTCTTCCCTGGGAATCTGCCAGGTCTGCGCCATCAATTCACAGTGTTGGCCCATGTTCAGGCCCGTGCGCGGTTCGTTGATGCGCGGCAGATCGGGGATCAGGTGCCGAGGGCGCAATTGCAGGAACGTCTTGATCTTGTCGCCGGTGGTCCTGGCCCGATTGGCTTGCAGCAGGATCTTGCGCAGCCCTTCGTTGACCGCGATAGGCGCGTCGGAGGTGGTGTCGACGCCGCCGGCGATGGCGCTGTCGATTTGCCCCAGGGCGATTTTATTGGCCACCAGCAGCACGGTTTCCAGACCCGTGCCGCAGGCCTGTTGTACGTCATACGCCGGCGTGCTTGGCGACAAGCGCGAGCCCAGCACGCATTCACGCGTCAGGTTCATGTCCCGGGAAAACTTGAGCACCGCACCAGCGGCCATTTCGCCGATGTGTGCACCGTGCAGGTTGTAGCGCTCGATCAATCCTTCAAGCGCGGCCGTCAGCATCGCCTGGTTGCTGGCGGTGGCATAAGGCCCGTTGGAGCGGGCGAAAGGAATGCGGTTACCACCGATGATCGCAACGCGGCGTAGCTGTGCCATGAAGAACTCCCCTGTATGCGCGAAAGATGCGAAATAAGCCTGCTGTAACGTACCCCAGCCACAAGCTTAGGCTTTATCCCGGCGATCGAACGACTGATTGCCAAACATGGTCCACACTTGGAACCTCATCAGCCGGAGTGTGTTCCATGTCAGACCGTTACATAGACTTTGCCAATTCGCCCATTGGCCTGCGTCTGGTTGGCGCTCTGGGCTTGCCATCGCCGGTGCGCCTGGAGCGCTGGCAAGCCGGGCGGTTACGGCCAATCGAGGGTGCCCTGCTACTGGGCGGTGGACCGCTGACCGAACAGGTCGGCACGTTTGCCAAGCGCCTGACCGATGCGATCTTCATCTACGGCGGCGAACCGACGCTGGCGACCGAATGGATTCCCGGCCATGGCCCGAAAATCAAGGCAGTGGTGTACGACGCCAGCCATCTGGTGCAGGTTGATCAACTCAAGCAGTTGCGCGAATTTTTCCAGCCACTGATGAAAAACCTCGACCACAGCGCCCATGTCGTCATTCTCGGCCGTGCCCCGGAAAGCTTCGATGATCCCTTCGCCGCCAGTGCCCAACGCGCCCTCGAAGGCTTCAGCCGTTCCCTGGCCAAGGAACTTCGCCACGGTGGCACGCTGCAGTTGCTGTACGTCGGTGAGGGCGCCGAAACGCAGCTGGAGGGGGCACTGCGGTTTTTCCTGTCGCCCAAGAGCGCCTACGTTTCCGGACAGGTGATTCGCCTCAAGGCCTGTGAGACCCAGGTCCAGGATTGGACGCGACCGCTCACCGGGCTCAAGGCACTGGTGACCGGCGCCGCACGCGGCATCGGCGCTTCGATTGCCGAAACCCTCGCCCGGGACGGCGCCGACGTGATCCTGCTGGACGTTCCACAGGCCAAGGCCGACCTGGACGCGCTGGCCGCACGCTTGAGCGGGCGCAGCGTGACGCTGGATATCTGTGCCGAAGACGCCGCTGCGCAATTGATCGAACACCTGCCCGAGGGTGTCGATATCGTGGTGCATAACGCGGGCATCACCCGGGACAAGACCTTGGCCAACATGACTCCGGAATTCTGGGACGCCGTGCTGGCGGTCAACCTCAACGCACCACAAGTGCTGACCAAGGCGCTGCTCGACAGCGGCACCCTGCGGGACAATGGCCGCGTTATCTTGCTGGCCTCCATCAGCGGCATCGCCGGCAATCGCGGGCAGACCAACTATGCCGCGAGCAAGGCCGGGCTGATCGGCCTCGCGCAGGCCTGGGCACCGGCCTTGCAGCCCCGGGGAATCAGCATCAATGCCGTGGCGCCAGGTTTCATTGAAACGCGCATGACCGCCGACATCCCCTTCGCCCTGCGCGAAGCCGGGCGGCGCATGAGTTCGCTGGGCCAGGGCGGCTTGCCCCAGGACGTCGCCGAAGCCGTGGCCTGGCTTGCGCAACCGGGTACGGGCGCCGTGACCGGGCAGGCGCTGCGGGTCTGCGGGCAAAGCCTGTTGGGGGCGTGAGCATGACGATCCAATGGCATGAGATAAACACTGCGCCGTCGATGTCCGGGCTGTACGCCAAGGCGGCGACACGCCGCAAGATAACCGGCGCGACCTTGCCCGACATCGGGCTGCGCCAGATGATCCAGGTCGACCCGCAACGCCTCGCGGCGTATCGCAAGGTCTGTGGCTTCGCCGAAAGCGGGTTGCTGCCACCGACCTATCCCCATGTCCTGGCGTTCGCCCTGCAAATGCAGTTGCTGACCGCCCGGGAGTTCCCGTTCCCCTTGCTGGGACTGGTTCACCTGAGCAACCGCATCCGTGTGCTGCGGCCCATGGGCGGAGTCAGCCAAGTGCAAGCCAGCGTCAACGTCGAGAACCTGCAACCGCACGCCAAGGGTGCAGTGTTCGATCTGGTGACCCGTATCGAAGATCAATTGGGGCCGCTGTGGGAAGCCGAAAGCCAGATGCTCTGCAAAGGTGTCCAACTCGATGGTGCGCTGGTCGAGGAGCCGCCGTCGTCGCCCCTCGATCTGACCGAGGTGGCGCGCTGGACTGCGCCCGCGGACATTGGCCGGCAATACGCCAAGGTTTCCGGCGACTACAACCCGATCCACCTGAGCGGCGCCAGCGCCCGCTTGTTCGGCTTTCCCACCGCCATCGCCCACGGGCTGTGGAACAAGGCCCGGGCCCTGGCGGCGCTGGATGACCATTTGCCCGAGGCCAACATCGAAATCAACGTAACCTTCAAGAAACCGGTACGCCTGCCCAGCGAGGTGACGTTGCTGGCAAGTGCGGCGGGGTCCAGTGGGCATTTTCGACTGGATGGGGCTGGAGCGCTGGAGCATATGCAGGGAAGTTGGCAGCCGGTTGCCTGAGAGAGTTGCACCCATCCTGTGGGAGCGAGCTTGCTCGCGATGACGGCGGCACATTCAACACATGTGCAAACTGATCCTTCGCCATCGCGAGCAAGCTCGCTCCCACACGGCTCCTTCGTTCAGCGGGGAGGATAATTGGACAGGATCCGCCCCACCGTCTCACGCACCTTCGTGCTGCGTTCCGCCGGGTTGGGCGAATCGCTGAGTAACTGCTCGTCGCTGCCACGCCATACCAGTTTGCCGTCCTTGCCATCGAGCAGGTCGATCTGCACCGTGGCGACCTTGTAGCTGACGTTGCGGGTCTCGTTGTACATCGGCCCGCCCCAATAGCCATTCCACGGGCCACCCCAACCGCCGCCATAGTTTGTCGTCACTTGCTGCTGGCGGTCTTCGACGATCAGATAGGCCTGGACCTGCATGTCGCCCCGAGCCCCCGCCTGCGCCGGGCGCAAGCCGCGCTGGTCAAGCTGATCGGCGACCGCCTGGCGGATCCGCTGCTCGGTCAGGTCGCTCTTGATACGCGGGTCATCGGGGCGATATTGCAGGGCCGGTTCTTTCCAGCTCCAACTGCGGTAGGCCGCGAAATCCCGACTGGTGTCGAAGTCATGGTTGACCTGGTTATTGGCGCAAGCGCCGAGCAGCAGGACAAGGGCAAACGGAACAAGACGGCGGGACATGGTTTTTCTCCGTTGCGTGATCAACTGGGAGGATAAGCCGACATGGCCTTTTCCACTGCCTCACGAATGGCATCGGTGCGCTCGCTCTGATGGCCCCGCTGACTGGTCTCGGCACTGGCGCTCCACACCGGCTGGCCGTTGCGGGCGTCGAACAGATCCACTCGAACCACCACCACTTGCTCCTGGTAAGTCCGTACCACCGGAACGCTGTTGTACATCCCGTAACCCGGTCCGTAGCGGTTGTAGCCGCCGTAGTATCCCGAGTCGTAATCGTCCCGGACCTGGCGGATGCGAGTCTCCAGGCGCAGTTCGGCAGTGACGAAGAGGTCCGCGGCGCGGTTGTCATGCAGTGGACGCAACCCACGCTGGTCCAAGGCCTCGCTCACCGCTTCGGCGACCTGGGCCGAATCCGCCCAGGCGGTGCCCGGTGGCAGCCGGCCGTTGAGCCAGGCCCAACTGCGATAGCGTCCATAGTCACGGGGCGGCGCCGGGTAGGCGCTGCGATCGAACACCGTGGCGGCTTCGGGCGGTGCCGGCGGCAACGGATTGGACGTGGCGACGTACGGGTTGCTGCCCTGGCAGGCTGCGAGCCCGAGGCATAACGCCAATAATCCTGAACGACCTTTCATTTCGCTCTCCGATGGCTCTTCAGGTCAGAGCGGCCGACACACCCAGTGTAGATAACGTCCCAAACCGGCAAAGGCCGGATGGCGACGGTGGGCCAGTTCCATTTCCAACAGCTGCGCAAGTTCTACGCGGCCTTGGAATTCCACTGGCATGTAGTCGTGAAAAACCCGCACGCCACTCTGGCTTTCGACCTGCCACAGGTCTTCAAGTTGCGCCGCCAATTCCCGCGGATCAAGGGGTTGTTGCGGCGTCAGGCTTTGTTTCTCGCCGGCCATGTCATTTTTGCGCAGCTTGCGGAAATGCCCTTTGAGCAGGTTGCGATAGACCAGCGCGTCGCGGTTGTAGAACGCCAGCGACAACCAGCCGCCAGGCTTCGTGAGCTGATGCAGCACCGGCAGGATCGCGTGGGGCTCGGCCAGCCATTCGAGCACCGCGTGGCACAGCACCAGGTCGTAAGGTTCGGTGAGCTGGCCAAGCAGATCCTGCCAAGGCGCCTGGATGAACGTTGCGTGCCGGCCGGCCTCGGCGAAGCGTTGACGGGCGCCTTCGAGCATGGGTTCGGCCGGCTCGGCCAAGGTGACCTGATGACCGCGCTCGGCCAGCCACAGCGACATATGGCCCAGGCCCGCACCGATGTCCAGTACGCGCAGCGGCCGCTCCGGCAGGCTTTCCAGCAAATCGGCCTGGAGCACGGCCAGGCGGATCGCCCCCTTGGCCCCGCCATAGATCTTTTCCGCGAAGCGCGTGGCGAGCTGATCGAAATGGCGGTCACTCATGGGCGAACCGCCGTTCACTGTCGGCTAATTTGCTGCGCACCACGGCGTCCATGTCCAGGCCCAACTCACTGCACAGCAGCAACAGGTACAACACGATGTCACCCACCTCCTGACCCGCGTGGGCCAGTTTATCCGCCGACAACTGCCGCGATTGGTCCTCGGTCAACCATTGGAAAATCTCGACCAACTCGGCCATCTCCACGCTGGCGGCCATGGCGAGGTTCTTCGGGCTGTGGAATTGCCGCCAGTCGTTACGGTCACGAATGGCATGCAGGCGTTCGGTCAGTTCAACAAGGTTCATCGGGCTCTCCTGAATGCACATAGCTTCGGGGGGATGACGGGGGAAGGCAAGCGTCTCGGTACGAAGCGGCGAATTGCCTCATAATCGAACGATCGCAGCCGTCGCAGCTCCTACAATCAGAAGCCAACGGCTCGATTTCGATTCCTCTTCATCAGGATGCACACATGCAGGCAGAAAGCTTTTTCGAATGGCTCGGCCAGGCGCTCGGTTCGGTGATCCGTTTCATCGTCGACCTGCTCAGCGGCCTGTTCAACACCTTGGCCAATGCGGGCGGCAACTTTGTCGACGGATTGTCCCGCACGCTGGGCATGGACACCTCGATCATCAGCATCGTCGCGCTGATCCTCGGGCTGATGCTGTTGTACTCGGCGATCCGCGCCTTCATGCGGGCGTCGATCGTCATGGGCATTATCTGGCTGGTGCTCGGGTTGTGGTTGTTGAGTTGGATCATTCACTGAATACAAGCGTGGCGAGGAAATTGCTCCCTCGCCACAATGAATCCAAGTTCCGCAGGGAACGACCAAACAATAACCCGCTACAATCGCGCTCCATCAAGGAGCCCGCATGTCCAACCTGATCGCCGACTGGCGCGACCGCTTCACCCATCGCCGGGTCTGGGCGCTCGCCGCACCGATGATTCTCTCCAACATTTCCGTGCCGTTGGTGGCGTTGGTCGACAGCACCGTCATCGGCCACTTGCCTCATGCCCATCAACTGGGCGCGGTGGCAGTCGGAGCAAGTCTGTATACGGTCCTGGCGTGGGCCATGGGCTTCTTGCGCATGGGCTCCACCGGGTTCGCCGCCCAGGCCGCCGGTCGGGGTGACGGCGCGGCGTTGCGACAGGTCTTGCTGCAAGGATTGCTGCTGGCGATGGGGCTGGCGGTGATACTCGGGGCTGTCGGGGTGCCCTTGAGCGATGTGGCGCTGCATTTCATGCAGCCGTCGGCAGAACTCAATCAACTGACCCGGGACTTCTTTCACACCCGCCTCTTCGGTTTGCCCGCGGCCCTGGCCAGTTACGCACTGGTCGGATGGTTCCTCGGCACCCAGAACGCCCGGGCGCCGCTGACGATCCTGCTGGTGACCAACCTGGTGAACATCGCCCTCAACCTCTGGTTCGTGATTGGCCTGGACTGGGACGTGGTCGGTTCGGCCCGGGCGTCGGCAATCGCCGAGTGGACCGGTGCGGTGGTCGGCCTGGCCCTGGCGCGCAACACACTGCGCGCCTGGCCGGGGCAAATAGCCTGGGCAGCCTTGGGCTTATGGAAAAGCTGGCAGCCGCTGCTGGCGGTTAACCGGGACATCTTCATTCGCAGCCTGGTGCTGCAATCGGTGTTTTTCCTGATCACGGTGCAGGGCGCGCGCCTGGGGGATGCAACCGTGGCGGCCAACGCCTTGTTGCTGAACGGCCTGCTGCTGACCGCCCATGCACTGGACGGCCTGGCCCATGCTGTCGAAGCGCTGTGCGGCCACGCTATCGGCGCCCGCGATCGTCTGGCCTTGCGCCGTTCGCTGGTGGTCGCTTGCGGTTGGTCCTTGATCGCCAGTGTGGGGTTTGCCCTGCTGTTCCTGCTCGCAGGCCACCTGTTCATCGACCTGCAAACCGACATCGCCGACGTGCGCGACACCGCCTACCGTTACCTGCCTTACCTTGCGGCCCTGCCGCTGATTGCGGTCTGGAGCTATTTGCTCGACGGCCTGTTCATCGGCGCCACCCGCGCTCGGGAAATGCGCAACGGCATGCTCCTGACGTTGTTGCTCACGCTGCCGTTCGCCTGGATTTTGCAAGGTTTGGGCAATCACGGCTTGTGGATCACCTTCCTGCTGTTCATGTCATTGCGCAGCCTGACCCTGGGTACCGTCGCCTGGCGTTTGCAACGCAATGACGGCTGGCTCGAACCCCGCAGCACATGACGTTCAGCGATGCTTGCCCTGCCATAGCCGTCGCAGATGATCGAGGCGTTCGCGCTGCGACTCTCCTGGCAAGCTCGACACTGGCCGGGCGTCAGGGTATTGCAAGCGCAGCCACAGCCAGCCGTCGAGTACAGCCTGTTCGCTGAAGCCAAGGGCCAAGCCCTGCTGCAAATACCCCCAGAGCAACCAATAGTCGCGCCCCGTGGAGCGCGACCATCGCCAGACGTGGCGCTCCAGCAGACAGGCCTGCAACTTGCCCTGCTGCCTGTCGCTGAGACCCTGTTCATTGTCCAGTGCCGGCACCGGCAGCCCGGGGTTGGAGAGTTGTTGCCAGCCCTGACACCCCGTCGACCGATCAGCCCAGGTACCGCCGAACCAGCGCAACTGGTTGATCGGCCCCAGCCAGCGACTGAGTTCCCGAGGATCGCAACCATCGAAGAAATAACTGGCGGTATGGGGGTTGTAGTAACTCAGCAAGGCTTTGTGGTGCAGGCCCAGCGTCACCGTCAACATTCTTCGAAGGTGTACCAGGAGATGCTCGGCGGGCGTGGCGGTGAACAACAGCAAACCCGGCCAGGACCGCGCATCCAGATGACACAGGCTGGCCAGCGCAGGCGACTGCCGCAGATCCACCAGCAGCGGACCGTGTGCCCGCAGTCCATGGAATTCGGTATCTTCGAACAGGGCTAAGCGCCGGGCTTCGGCAAATTGCGCCTGCAGACGCGGCGCGGCGTCGGGGGCGTCCGACACGTCGAGCAGTAACCATTGAGGCGCGGGGCCAGGCATGACGGCGGCATTCATGGCGCCGCGTCCGTGACCATGCGGCAGGTGCATATCGACTGGGTACAGTGACTGAAGCGCCCCCCTCCGGGCAGCAGGCAGAGCAGGACCAGCGGCTCACCCTTCTGGATCGCGGAGAGCAACGGCGAATCGACGCCGGGCGGCAAGCGCATGTCCTCCAGCGTTTCGCTCGGAAGCGGGTCGCAGGCAATCTCCGCGCTGGCGGGGGAACCGAGGAAAGCACTGATCAGAGGACGATCCGGATCACCCTCGATGAAGCTCACCAACACCTCGGTGCCCTCGCGGATGCCCTCCACCGCACACCCTGCCAGCTCCGGCGCCAAGGGCAACCAGCAATGGCTGGGGCTGGCACCTTCTCCCTGATAAACCCAGTCGAACTGCACCGCCAGCCGCCCGGCCACCTGTTCTGCCGGAGCCTCGACTTCCACCACCCATCCACGTTGCCGACTCACCATGACAGGTTTTTCGGGAACCCTGCCCGCCACGAACGGCAACCCCCACGGGACGCCTCGAAACTGATTGGTGTACGCCCCACCCTGTCCACGATGTTCAACCTCGGTCAATAACCAACGCTGATTCCACTCTTTATAGGGATGCGCCGTCAACGACAGGATCTGGCCGCCGTACAGATGTGTCAGATCGCTGCTCCCACGAGCGACGAGCCCTCTCGAAGCGTCGATGTCGACCCTGAACGCATGCACTGCCGAAGCCTGTATTCCACTGCTGTAAACAGCCTTGCCAGCAGGAGAAGCGCTGCCCACGGTATCGGCGAACACCACGCCGTGTCCGTCTCGGCCCTGCTCGAAATGAAAATGAATGCCCGCTTGGGCGCACACCCGCTGGAGAAACTGCAGGTCGGATTCACGATATTGGGTACAGAAATCCTGCACGGGATAGTCGCGACTCAGGTCCAGGCAAACGTCGCGGCCGTTGATGCCGTGCTCCTTGAGCACCTGGCGGATGATCTGCGGTACCGAGCGTGCGCTGAACACGCGCTGGCTGAAGCGCAGTGCAAGGCATGCCAGCTTCGGCCCGATACGCACGCGGCAACCGATGCCATGTCGGTCTTGCACGAGCTCATGAAGCTGCCCGTGAATGCCTCGACCGGGGGCGCCAAAACTCAACCAGGCGCTTCGGTACAACAGACCCGCCAAATCCAGGGCCGGGTCGCCGGTCAGCACCTGCGCCTCAAAAACGAACGGCTCGCTGATGGCTTCACTACCCGTGAAGGCCACGACGACGAAGGGTTCAGGCAGACCGGCTATCTCCAGACGAAATGACAGCTCGCAGGCTGGATCGGACATCGGCGTTTCTCTACAGGAGGGGCGACCGGGCATTCTCGCTGAGAGCCTTGGTCGAGTAGAGAGCTCAAGGACAGATTAGGAAAGGGACTACATGAAATAAGGACCTCGCCCGGTCAAACGCAGCAAAGTACGTAGCCGAATGCGAGAAAAATCCTTCCACGCAAACAATATGGCGAGGGAGCACGCTCCCTCGCCATATTCATTAACGCAACCGCTGCGCGACCCTGTCAGGAAGACAGATAGGACGAACGCGTCAGCCCCAGGCGCAGCGCATCCAGGAATTGCGTGCGCTCGGCGGCGGTGATACGGGCACTGGCGCACTTGTCGCGGTAATGCGTCATCAGCTCCTCCGGCGACAGGTGCACGTAGCGCAGCATGTCTTCGATGGTGTCGTGGGTTTCGATACCGGCGTGATACACGCTACCGTCGGCGTTCTGGTAGATGTTCACCGAGTCGGTGTCGCCGAACAGGTTGTGCATGTCGCCGAGAATTTCCTGGTAGGCACCCACCAGGAAAATACCCAGCAGATAGTCTTCACCCGGATTGAGCGAGTGGACCGGCAAGCTGGTCTCGATGCTCTGTTCGTCGACGTACTGCTTGATCTTGCCGTCGGAGTCGCAGGTCAGGTCTTGCAGCACGGCACGGCGCAATGGCTCTTCGTCAAGGCGATGCAGCGGCAGGATCGGCAACACCTGGCCGATGGCCCAAGTATCCGGCAGGCTCTGGAACACCGAGAAGTTGCAGATGTACTTGTCGGCCAGCTTGTCATTGAGCTCGTCCAGCACCTGGCGGTGCGAGCGCTGACGGGCCTTCAGCGAGTTGTGCAGGCGGCGGCACACAGCGAAGTAGCACTGCTCGGCCAGGGCTTTTTCTGCCAGGGTCAGCTTGCCGTCGGCGTACTGGGCAGCCACATCGCTCATGTAGTGGGTGGCGCGCCAGTAGGTCTCGGTGACCATCTCGATGTCGGTCGGCCCTAACAGGTCCACCAGCCATTGCACGGTTTCCGGCAGGCTTTCCTTGTTTTCGATCACCGGCACGTCATCGTGATGTTTCTCGACGTCGGTCACCTGCACCACCAGCATGGCGTGGTGGGCGGTCAGCGAGCGGCCACTTTCGGAGAAGATGTGCGGATGCGGCAGGCTCTGGGCATCGCAGAACTCCTTGAGCATGCCCACCACGACACCGGCGTAATCGTCCATGTCGTAGTTGATCGAGCTGGCGTTGCGCGAGTGCGTACCGTCGTAGTCCACGCCCAGGCCACCGCCGACGTCGATGTGATCCACCGGCAGGCCAAGGTTGCGCAGCTCGCCGTAGTAACGGATCGCTTCCTTGAAGCCATGCTGGTAGTCCGCCAGGTTGGCGATCTGCGAACCCATGTGGAAATGCAGCAGGCGAATACCCTGGTCCAGGCCGGCGTCGCGGAAACGCTCAACCACCGAGAGCAATTGCGCGGCCGACAAGCCGAACTTGGATTTTTCACCACCGGTATCAGCCCATTTGCTCGACGCCAGGGACGACAGGCGCACCCGCAGGCCCACCTGTGGCTTGACCTTGAGCGAGGCGGCTTCTTCGATCACCAGGCCGACTTCGGATTCTTTTTCAATCACGATGAAGACATTGTGGCCGAGCTTCTGGCCCATCAGCGCGAGGCGGATGAACTCACGGTCCTTGTAGCCGTTGCAGACGATGGTCCCGCCCTTCGGCGCCAGGGCCAGCACCGCCAGCAGCTCGGGCTTGGAGCCAGCCTCAAGGCCGATGGAGACGTTCTGGGTCGCGATGATGTTCTCGATCACCGCTTCCTGCTGGTTCACCTTGATCGGATAGAGCGCGGTGTACTGGCTCTGGTATTCCAGGCGCGCGATGTTGCTGTCGAACGCGCCGGTGAGCTGACGCACTCGGTCTTGCAGGATGTCGGGGAAGCGCACCAGCAAGGGCAGCGAAAGGCCGCTCTGGCGCAGCTGGTCGACTTGCTCGTACAAATCGATGGGCGAGCTGTCGGGGCCATTCGGACGGACTTCGACGCGACCGGCTTCATTGATCGCGAAATACCCGGCCCCCCAATGGCGAATCCCGTAAACACTGCGGCTGTCCGCAACTGTCCATTGGCTGCCATCGTCTTTGCGTGTGCGTCGTACGGACATCGAAGTCCCCTATAAAGAAGTCAAAATGCACCATCCGGTCGGAGGCTGGCGCAGTCTAGAGAATGGAAATGACGATTTGCCTGTAAGCAAGGTAGACCCTGCCCGCAGCGCTGAGTTTAAAACCCGTTCAGAACAGGCTCTGTGAAAACCATGCGGGCGACTGGCGAACCGGGGTTCGGATCAAGCCGGGGTGGTTTTCACAGAGGCTGCTAGCCGCCGGATTTCCTTGCCTTGAAGCCGTGTTTGGTGAGTTCCGCCAACAGCAGCTCGACGTGATCGCCCTGGATCTCGATGACGCCGTCCTTCAACGCGCCACCCGTACCGCAACGTTTCTTCAACGTCGTCGCCAGTTCCTTGAGGGCGTCTTCGGCCAGCGGCACGCCAGTAATCGTAGTCACTGTCTTGCCACCGCGACCTTTGCTTTCGCGGCGCACGCGCGCGATACCGTCGCCGGCGGGAATGGCGGTCTGTTTGCAGATGCAGGCATCCACCGGCTGGCGGCAATCAGGGCAATGACGACCGGCGTCGGTAGAAAATACCAGGCCGCCCAGGGCGGCGAAGGATGCGGCTTTTTTGGCCACCGGCAATCCTCTTGGGAGGACAAAGACTGGTCGAGGGGCGAAAGTGCCTCGACCGCGAAGCCCCACTCAGGCAGGGGCAGCGCAACTGGGCCGAACGATGTCGGCCAAGCTTGAAAAGTCGCGCAGTGTAACGACAAAAAGGCGACTTGCTAAGGGCCAATCGGCGCCAATTTACAGCTTCTTTGCGACACCGCCCTCCCGGGCTCGCAAATAACGTCCGAGCGCCGCCAGGGAGTCCGGGCAATAAGGCTTGTGGCGGATTTCCTCCAGCACCTGTTCGACGGGCAAAAAACGCGCCTCCAGCACTTCTTCCGGCTGCAGGATCAACGGACCGTCCCACACGGCCGAAAACGCCGAGCACCACAAGCGACTGCCGGTGTCCTCGAAATAGAAATGGTCATGGGCAACCAGATCCACCCCGCTTACACCCAGCTCCTCCTCAAGCTCACGGGCTGCCGACTCGGCGTAGGTCTCGTGCGCCTGCACCATGCCACCGGCCGCGACGTCCCAATAGCCGGGATAGATGGCTTTGCTCAACGTCCTGCGATGAACGCACAAGTCACCGGCCGAATTGAACAGCATGATGTAGGTGCCACGTCCGATCAGGCCGCGCTCGCGCAAGTCCGAACGCACCAGGCTGCCGAGCAGGTTGTCATGCTCATCGACCCAAGCGATCAGCTCGGCATCCGAGGCCGCTCGGTGAGCGACCTCCCGGGTGCTTTCGTCCATCGGTCAGCCCTGGTTCAGCAATTGCCGCAAGTCGATTACCGCTGCGTTGGCGCGGGAGATGTAATTGGCCATGACCAGCGAATGGTTTGCCAACACACCGAAACCGCTGCCGTTGAGGATCATCGGGCTCCAGACCGGTTCCTGGGAAGCCTCAAGCTCGCGAATGATCTGCCGCACACTGACCGTGGCGTTTTTCTTCGCCAATACATCGGCGAAATCCACTTCAATGGCGCGCAGCAAATGGGACAGCGCCCAAGCCTGGCCACGTGCTTCATAGAACACGTTATCGATTTGCAGCCATGGCGTCTCGACCACTTCTTCATCCACCTGCGGTACCTGGCCTGGAGCCGGGACCTCGGTTTTCAGCGAAGTGTTGAGCTTCACCCGGCCCACGCTGGCAGACAACCGCTGGGACAGCGAGCCCAGGCGAGTGCCGACATCGCCCAGCCAGTTGTTCAGGTTGTCGGCGCGGGCATAGAACAAAGCGCTCTTTTGGGCCGGATCGGAGAGACGCGCCTGATAACGGCTCAGGGAATTGATGCCTTCCTGGTATTCCGACTCACTGGAGGGCAGCACCCAACTGCGGTTGTCGAAGTTGAAGCGCGGCTCGGCCTTGGCAAGGTCGGCGTCCTCTGCGGACTGCGATTGGGAACGGGCGAAATCCTTGCGCAGGGCGCGACTCAAGTCGCGAACCTGGACCAGGACGCCGTATTCCCAACTCGGCATGTTGTCCATCCACAGGCCTGGGGGGAAACGGTCGTTGGAGATGTAGCCGCCCTGCTTGGTCAGCAAAGTTCCGGCCACGGTCTTGAGGGTTTCGACGGTGGTGTAGCCGACCACCATTTGTTTGCCATCCTTCTCGGCCGCTGCCTGGGCATTCTGCTGCACCGGAAACAGCGCAGGCTCCTGGCTCCAATACCAACCCACCGCAATGGTCACCAGCAAATAGAGACCGATGAGCGTGGCCAGTGCCCGGCTGAAAAACAGCCCGCCCAGGTAGCTGCGGGTGTCCGATTTCGGCTCGGCGGCGCGTTCAGGCGCGCTGCCCGCGCGGTTTTTCCAGTCCAGCATGGCGATGTCCCTTCAATCACTTGAGTTCACGGTTCGACCACAACCTTACATCAACGTGCCTTGGCCGGCATCCGTCGTTGGGCTTATCGGAGAATTACCACCAGGAAGCCAAGTGACTCCTAAGGGTTTCCCTTAACTCTGCCGGCCGAAAATTCAGGGCGGTCATCTCCACATACGCCTGCGTGCGGGCAGATCGGTTCTTTTTACACAGCGGAGCAGGCATGCAAATAGGATCCAAAAAACCGCTGCACCTGTTGATTTCAGGGCATTGAAGGACAGAGGCCAGCCGATTGAAAACCGCTCGGTCAGAAACTGAATGGCATCTCTTGGCAGTTTATTGACGTACGACACTCATGTAAGGGAAAAGAGGTGCTAGCATAGAGCCACCAGTCGATCTCAGCATGCCCCCTAACTAGTAGTCAGGATATGACCGAGTCAGAAGACCCCAGCCGTGAGCGCCTCAAGCACCACTTTGCCCAGCGGGTAATTCACCAGGCTCGCCAGATCCTCGAGATATGGCAGCGCCTGCAACGCAGCGAGTGGTCGAGTAACGACCTGTCCGAGCTCAGCGAAGCCAATTTGCGCCTGCTGCGCTTTGCCGAGCGTTTCGAACAGCCCGAGCATTGCCAGCTCGCCCAAGGCATCAGCCAGTCGCTGCAGGCGGTGGACGCCAATCGTGGGCGCCTCAGCAGCCATTTGATCACCGAGATCAATCGCTTGATGCAACGCCTGTCCCGCACCGGCCTGCGCCACGGCGACCAGCTCGAGCAGACCTTCTTGCCGCCGCTGCGCAAGCCGATCTACGTGATGCTGCAAGACCACGACCGCGCCGAACGGCTGGCCAAGCAACTGGAATTCTTCGGCCTCAGTGCCCAGGCGCTGGACAGTGTCGCGGCGTTCCGGGCCTCGATGATCGAGCGCCTGCCCGCGGCGATCGTCATGGATGTGGATTTCAGCGGCCCCGGCGCGGGCCTGACCTTAGCGGCCCAAGCCCAGGAAGGACTCGACCAGGCCATTCCATTGCTTTTCTTCAGCCTGCTCGAAACCGACACACCCACCCGCCTGGCAGCGGTGCGCGCCGGTGGCCAGGAATTTCTCACCGGCACGCTCGAAGCCTCGAGCCTGTTGGAAAAGATCGAAGTGCTGACCTGCGTCGCCCAGTACGAACCTTATAAAGTGCTGATCATCGATGACTCCCGCGCCCAGGCCTTGCACACCGAGCGCCTGCTTAACAGCGCAGGCATCGTCACCCGCACACTCATCGAGCCGATCCAGGCCATGGCCGAACTGGCGGATTTCCAGCCCGACCTGATCATTCTCGACATGTACATGCCCGCCTGCACCGGCACGGAACTGGCCAAGGTGATTCGCCACAACGACCGCTATGTCAGCGTGCCGATCATCTACCTGTCCGCCGAAGACGATCTGGACAAGCAGCTCGACGCCATGAGCGAAGGCGGCGATGACTTCCTGACCAAACCGATCAAGCCCCGGCACCTGATCACCACAGTGCGCAACCGCGCAGCCCGGGCGCGCAATCTCAAGGCGCGGATGGTCCGCGACAGCCTCACCGGCCTCTACAACCACACCCACATCCTGCAATTGCTCGAAGACTGCAGCTTCCGCGCCCGCCGCGAGGGCAAGCCGCTGAGCTTCGCGATGCTGGACATCGATCATTTCAAGCGAGTCAATGACAGCCACGGCCACCCCATGGGCGACCGGGTGATCAAGAGCCTGGCGCTGTTTCTCAAACAGCGGCTGCGCAAGACCGATTTCATCGGACGCTATGGCGGCGAAGAATTCGCCATCGTCATGCCCGATACCGACATCGATGCGGCCTGCAAGGTACTGGACGAAATCCGCCAGCGTTTTGCCGAAATCCATTACCCAGCCCAACCGCAAGACCTGTGGTGCACTTTCAGCGCCGGGGTGGTGGAGATGAGCGAGGAGTCCGACAGCCTGATGATGGCCAGCCAGGCGGACGAAGCGCTGTACCGCGCCAAGCACGCAGGGCGCAACCGGGTACAGAGCGCCAGGCAATCAAAGCAAAGTGCCACCTTTTCATCGGAATCCACCGATTCGGTCATAAACGTGTAACGTAAACGCAATAACTTCAGGCACTTACGATTCTGCCCCCGGTAGACCCTTGATGCGCCTGAAGCTGCTGACCAATCTCAACACCCTTCTTTTAGTTGCCGTGTGCCTTGGCCTTGGCGCCACCCTTTGGTGGTCGCAGATCGCCTTGGAACGTCCGTATCTACTCATGGAACGCTACCTGGGCCTGTCGCGGCAGTTCCAGGGCGAAGTGGCACGCAACATCGAGGATTACCTGGCCAGCGGCGACGCCCTGCGCCTCAGCGCGGCCACCCAAGCGCTGGAAAGCTTGCAAAACGAACTGGACCAGTTCCCCCCGGACCTGGCCAAGACCCTGCGCCCGAGCCTGGCGAACCTCGACAGCTTCAGCAAGACCGACCTGCTGGGCGCCGGCAAATTGGCCGGCGACCCCCAGGCCCTGTTGTTGCAAGCCGAACGGGAACTGAGCGCCAGCCTCGATCAGTTGGCCCAGTACGCCAACGGCGCGCCCGCTTATCTGCCGCCGCTGTTCGCCGCGTCGCAGCATCTGGGCCGGTTGTCCCTCACCCGAGACAAACTCGTCAGCAGTGGCCGTAGCGAATTGGCCGCCGACGTCGAAAGGGAACTTGCCAGTATCCGCGCCCAGGCCCAACAGCTCGATAGCCTGCCATTGCTCGGCGTCACCGCCAGCAGCGAATCGGGCAGTGATGATTTCGCCGCCATGATGGGTTTGGAGTCCCAGGAAAAGGTCGCTACCGAAGACGCCGGTATCGCGCTCAAGCGTGAGCTCAACAGCCTGCTCGGACGTTACCCGGCGGAACTGGCCCGCACCCGCGAATTGATTCAGAAACGCACCGAACTGAGCGATGCTTCGCACCTGAAAACCACCAATGTACAACAAGCGATTGATGCCATGGAGCCCGCGGTGCGCGCCCAGCACGGACGAATCCAGGGCGAGGTGCGCATGATCCAAGGCGTGATGATCGGCCTGATCCTGCTGATCGCACTGCTGATCGATACCCTGCAGCGGCGCCTGGCCCGGACGTTGACCCGCCTCGCTCCAGCCTTGTCGACTTGGGCAGAAGGAGATTTCAGCGGCGATATCCACGTGGGTGCCAGCAACCGTGAACTGAAGGATATCGAAGCCTCTCTCAACCGCCTGCGGGCTTATCTGGTGGACTTGGTGGGCGCCATCCGCCAGAACGCCGAGCAAGTGGCCGGCAGCAGCCGGGCCTTGGCCGAACTGAGCGGCGAGCTGCACAGCGGCGCCGAACACCAGGCGGGCGATACCGCGATGATTCGTGATTCCCTCAGCGAACTCGAGGCAACCATCCAACAGGTGGCCGGCGACGCCAGCCAGGCCGCCGATGCCAGTCGCAGCGCCGGGAATGCGGTGGAGCACGGGCAGAAAGTCATCGGCCAGAGCCTCGCCGGCCTCCATGCGCTGGTGGGCGAGGTGCAAGGCAACGCGCAGATGATCGAACAACTGGCCGAGGAATCGGCGACCATTGGCGGCGTGCTGACGGTCATTCGCTCGATTGCCGACCAGACCAACCTCTTGGCCCTCAACGCCGCCATCGAAGCCGCCCGCGCCGGGGAGATGGGCCGCGGCTTTGCGGTGGTGGCCGAGGAAGTCCGCTCCCTGGCCCAGCGCACGGCTGGCGCCACCTCGGAAATCCAGGCGCTGATCGCCCGCTTGCAACTGGCCGCGCGCCAGTCGGTGGACGGCATGCGTGCCCAGGTCGAACACGCCGAAGCCACCGCCAACCAGGCACAAGCGGCCGACGGCGCGCTGGACACCATTGTCGGCGCCATCCAGACCATCGCCGATACGGCCGTGAGAATCGCCGATGTCACCGCCCAGCAAAGCGACGCCGTCAGCGAGATCCGCGACCACAGCGAGCGGATACATCAATTGGGTGGAGACAATCTGCAGCGCATCGGCCAAGGGCGAGAACAGGGCGACAACTTGCTGGTGCTCGGCGGACGGCTGCATACCGCGGTGCAGGCGTTTCGGGTGTGACTTCAATAAACACCACACATCCATTGTGGGAGCGAGCCTGCTCGCGAAAGCGGTGGGTCAGTTAGCCACGATTTTAACTGTGCAGCCGTCTTCGCGAGCAAGCCCGCTCCTACAGGGTTCGGCTTCCAACCGTATGACCGGATCAGAGACCCCGGTCATAAATTTCGCGCAAACATCGGTCAACGTGCTGGCTATTGCCGAGAACTGGACAGTCATTAAGGCTTTGCGGCATAGTCTCCGGGTTCTGACACCTGCTCACAGATAACAAGGAACAGCAGATGGCGACCCTCTTGGTCCTGCACGGACCCAACCTGAACCTGCTGGGCACCCGCGAACCGGGCGTCTACGGCGCGGTGACACTGGCCCAGATCAACCAGGACCTGGAGCAGCGGGCCCGCAATGCCGGCCACCATTTGCTCTATCTGCAAAGCAACGCCGAATATGAGCTGATCGACCGCATCCATGCCGCGCGTGGCGAAGGCGTGGATTTCATTTTGATCAATCCAGCAGCTTTTACACACACAAGTGTCGCATTACGTGACGCGCTGCTGGCGGTGAGCATCCCATTCATCGAAGTGCATTTGTCCAACGTGCACAAACGCGAACCTTTCCGCCATCACTCTTACTTCTCGGATGTAGCGGTGGGAGTGATCTGCGGCCTTGGCGCCAGCGGTTACCGACTGGCCCTGGAGGCCGCTCTAGAGCAGCTTGAAAAACAGGCAACAGCTTGAACAACAAGCGTTAAACGCCCCTGACCGACCCTTGGGAGTTGATGATTCATGGATATCCGTAAAGTTAAGAAATTGATCGAATTGCTGGAAGAGTCCGGCATCGACGAGCTCGAGATCAAGGAAGGCGAAGAGTCCGTACGCATCAGCCGCCACAGCAAGACCCCGGCCCAGCAGTTCTATGCA
Organism: Pseudomonas sp. HB05; assembly: GCF_016756915.1. Classification (NCBI taxonomy): domain Bacteria; kingdom Pseudomonadati; phylum Pseudomonadota; class Gammaproteobacteria; order Pseudomonadales; family Pseudomonadaceae; genus Pseudomonas; species Pseudomonas sp. HB05. Next base: position 39,069 of record NZ_JAESPG010000032.1, on the reverse strand, counting down.
CCGGCCCCGATGCAAGCCCCGGCTGCCGCACCGGCTCCGGCCGTCGCGCCAGTAGCCGCTGCCGCACCAGCCGCACCTGCGGCGCCAGCGCTGAACGGCACCGTCGCTCGTTCACCAATGGTGGGTACGTTCTATCGCAAGTCTTCGCCATCCTCGCCGTCGTTCGTTGAAGTCGGCCAGACCGTGAAGAAAGGCGACACCTTGTGCATCGTCGAAGCCATGAAGATGATGAACCACATCGAAGCTGAAACCAGCGGTGTGATCGAATCCATCCTCGTTGAAGACGGCCAGCCGGTTGAGTACGACCAACCGCTGTTCACCATCGTTTGAACCGCGGAGAGCCTTTGATGACTGCGAAGTTGGAAAAAGTTCTGATCGCTAACCGCGGTGAGATCGCCCTGCGGATTCTGCGTGCCTGCAAAGAGATGGGCATCAAGACCGTCGCCGTTTACTCCAAGGCCGACAAAGAACTGATGCACCTGGGCCTGGCGGACGAATCCGTCTGCATCGGTCCGGCGTCGGCTGCGCATTCCTACCTGCACATCCCGGCGATCATCGCCGCCGCCGAAGTGACCGGTGCCACCGCCATTCACCCTGGCTACGGTTTCCTGGCGGAAAACGCCGACTTCGCCGAACAGGTGGAAAACTCCGGCTTCGCCTTCATTGGTCCGAAAGCCGACACCATCCGCCTGATGGGCGACAAGGTTTCGGCCAAGCACGCCATGATCGCTGCCGGCGTACCGACCGTTCCGGGTTCCGACGGTCCGCTGCCTGAAGACGAAGAAACTGCTTTGCGCATTGGTCGCGAAGTCGGTTATCCGGTGATCATCAAGGCCGCTGGCGGCGGTGGTGGTCGCGGCATGCGTGTGGTGCACAAGGAAGAAGACCTGATTTCCTCGGCCAAACTGACCCGCTCCGAAGCAGGCGCGGCGTTCGGCAACCCGATGGTTTATCTGGAAAAATTCCTGACCAACCCACGTCACGTCGAAGTCCAGGTACTGTCCGACGGTCAAGGCCATGCCATCCACCTGGGCGACCGCGATTGCTCGCTGCAACGTCGTCACCAGAAGGTCCTCGAAGAAGCACCGGCACCGGGCATCGACGAGCAGGCTCGCCAGGAAGTCCTGGCTCGCTGCGTCAAGGCCTGTATCGACATCGGCTACCGTGGCGCCGGCACCTTCGAGTTCCTCTACGAAAACGGTCGTTTCTATTTCATCGAAATGAACACCCGTGTTCAGGTGGAGCACCCGGTTTCGGAAATGGTCACCGGTATCGACATCGTCAAGGAGATGCTCAGCATCGCCGCCGGCAACAAGCTGTCGTTCACCCAGGATGACGTGGTCATCCGCGGTCACTCGCTGGAGTGCCGGATCAACGCCGAAGACCCGAAGACCTTCATGCCAAGCCCAGGCACGGTCAAGCATTTCCATGCCCCAGGCGGCAACGGCGTTCGCGTCGATTCGCACCTGTACAGCGGTTATGCGGTTCCGCCGAACTACGACTCGTTGATCGGCAAGCTGATCACCTACGGGGCGACCCGTGACGAAGCCATGGCGCGCATGCGCAATGCGCTGGACGAAATCGTGGTAGACGGGATCAAGACCAACATCCCGCTGCACCGCGACCTCGTCCGCGACGAAGGCTTCTGCAAAGGCGGCGTCAACATCCATTACCTGGAACACAAGCTGGGCAACCAGCACTGATGTTTCAGCGGATGTAAAAAGACCCCGGTCCGTTTTTGGCCCGGGGTCTTTTTTTGTCTCGAAATCAGCTCAACACCACCATGGAGAACTCGTTCAACGCAAGTTGCGCAGGTGTCGCCGACCGGCCTTGAGTGGTGCGAACGGCACCGCTGGCATCTGCCTTCAACGGCTCGGCGCTGAAGCGCGCCATGAATCCGCGCGCCCGCAGCGACACCGGATCGGTGCCATGCCTTGCTCTCGCCAACAAGGGCCTGTAGTAGCGTTCAGGCTGACTCTGCGAGGTCTTGAATACGGAAGTGACACCCGTGCGCAGGTCCAGTGCAACACCATAGGTGTTCCCGAAGCAGGACGAATACGACCAGTGGTCCCAGGTAGGCTGCAATCCCTGGCGCCGCATCATCAACCTGACCGGCCCGCCAATGTCGTCCGCCGTCGTCAGCCAGTCGCCACCCACCAAGGTAGCGCGAATATTTCTGGCGGTGCCGCCCAGGCGCTGTTTGACCTCGCGAATACAACGCTCGATCAGCGCCCGGATGTTGTGATCAAAATGAATCACCGCCCCCACCCGAGTGGCCGGGTTGTACAACGAAGCGACTACGCATGCCTGCGCATTAAGCGAAAACAAGTAGTTGTCCGTCACGGCCTCGCTGAACCTTGCCACCACGGCTTCACCCTGGAGCGCTCCCCTCGTCACGTCCGGCGAAACATGCCCGGGAAATGCCTCACGCAAATCCCTCACTCGCCCCAGGTTGCGCAAATTATCGTTGCCCCCTCTCAAGCCGACTGAGTTGTGCACCCATTTGCCATCCGCCACCCTGCGTATGGGAAGCTTGTAGAGCGCACCGGGACGGCGAGCGTCCACCAGGCACAAACCGTCGAAATAAGCATCCTTCCTGACTTGGTAATACTTGCCCGCGCTTTTTATGTAGTAGGTGCCTTGCGGTTGCGCTGCGCTGGAAGGACTGCGGTAGGTGCCGTAAAAAATACTGTCGTCAGTCACGAGCTGCAGGTTGTCAGGCGTTTTCCTGACTGCCTGTTTCGGCTTGAAATGCAGGGTTCTGATTACCGGCCCGCTTTCCTTGGCGGCGACGGTGGTCACGCTTCTCAAGCGCTGGGCAGCCAACGACATTGGCCTGGCGAGCAGATTCAGCCCCTTGACGGCCCACCCTATCAACTTGGCGACCATCCATGGCCCCAGCGTGGCAAACAGCACACCCCACGATGCGGCCATCCAGTGGCCAAGCGCCCCCTGCGTATCACCTTGCCTGTGCGCGTCGATTGCCTGCTTGGAGGTGATGCCGATAAAAACGACGTCCAACAGCAAGGCAAAAGGGGGATAGATCATGCAAACAGGAGCCGCCGCGAAAAGCAGCCCTTTGACGATCTGATGCTTGATCACCTCCGCACGACTGGTGGTGATGTCTTGCACGTCGGTGATGGCACGCTCGATGTACATATCGAATTGCGCGCTGATATCAACGACCCGATTGAATTCACGTACCCCATCCACACGAGTGGTGCCGGCCGCCAGAGCCCGTAGCGATGTGCGTACGGCGTCACGCGCGACCAAGGCGACTCGCTCCAATACGTAATCATGCAGCTGTGCAGCAACGCTCCCGGCGAACTCAACGTATCGGCGAAAGACGATACCGTCAGGCGCATCGGGCGTGTACAACCAATAGGCGCTCCTGGGGGCAAAATAAGCAAAAACGTATACGCCCAACGCAACATGGCCGCCGACAGTGAAGTTCATCACGCCTTCGCTCGTCACCAAAGCTGTGGAATGCACACGCCTTTGCCCAGGTACCCACTGGCTCAGCAGCGTGACTTGCCGGGCAAGCCATTGGTATTCATCGTCGCTCAATACAGACTGGCCATAGACGATTCGCAAATCACGGTCCATTCTCGTCAGCAACATGTAACGCAAGGCATCGCGGCGCTTCGCATATTCCGGAGCCCGGCTATCCAGGAACTTGCTGCGGATTTCCCTGGCGTACTGCTCGCCCAGGTAGGCCCGTCGAATGTATTGTCCCAGATCGACGCTACGGACCTGCCGCAGATCCTGCCCAACCGAGGAACGCACACCTTTGGCCGGATGGTCGATACCCGAGTTGTCGTCATAGCCGTAGAGGGTCAAGTCCAGCAGATTGGCTACCTTCTTTTCATTTCCCAGCCCTGGGCGGTAATCGATAAGCACCGTTTCCGGGTCTACCGACCCCTCCACGCCCTTGCTGCGCATGTAAGGTGCAATTGCTTGCGTGACGGTACGCTTGGCAAAGTCCATGAAGACTTCGTAATCCTTGAACTGCTCATCGAAAGTTTTTTGATGGACCAGGAACTCCTGGTTCAGCCCGCGGATGATTTGCCGACTGGCAAGCGGCAAAACGCGATACCACGCAGGCGAATCACTCAACGCCACCTGCAACAGGTTGTTTGCCAATCCTGCCAACACAGCGGCCTCAAGACAGGCCCTGAAACCGTGTACCGTCCCCCTGGGATCCTGATCAAGGTCCCAATGAGTCGGCTTGTGCATGACGCCGATGAAATACTCCCGAGCAACGGCACGATCAGCCGGAGAGAGCTGCTGCAACAAATATTCGCGACCGGCTTCGTTTTCGGTCCACAGCCCTATCTCGGCACTCACAGCCCGAAGCGAAGCCAACTTGATCCACTCCTGACCATCCGGCTTGCCAGGGGCATACAGAAGTAATTCGCTGGCCTCACCCGGTCTATCTTCGCGATAGAACAACAAGAGGTCAGCACAGCGCACCGCATTCGGCAGCACGACATTGCAGACTCGCCGGCCGCCGTCGGCTTGCGATGACGTCGCGCGGATCTCATCGTAATCGGCCCCGGTCAGATGGCCGGCGCAACGCGCAACGAACACACTGTGCTGCAATCGCAAGACGCACCAATCGAGCATGGCCATCTTCAAGTCCAGGCGGTCGTATTGGGTCGAAAGCGCAGGCCAATATTCAGCCGAGGCGTCCAGGTCCGATAGCAATCTTGTGATGAACTCGGGTGCAAGCGGCTGGTTACGCAACATGCCGCCGTTTTCAACCAGGCGAACAGATAGGGCATCAGGCCGGGTGGGACCCGCCGCTACCAGCTCGGTCAAGGTGCGGGTTTCCACCGGTCGGCCCACTACGGTTTGCCACTGCACCTGCACCCGGACACTATCAGGCTCAACCTCCATGTCCAGTTCACGCCTGACGCGGTCCTTGACCAAGTATCGGGCGAAGTCTGTCAGCGAACCCAGCCCATCGAGCAACTCGTCTACCCGGGCCTGCGCTTCGGAAACTCGCTCCTGAAGAGCTTCCAGCCGCTCACGGTCTGCATCGCTCAGCCACCGCAGCCAGTCCGGCAACTGCGAACGCGCCAATGCGTCCAGCGCCTGGCGCTCTTGCGCGGTGGCCAACTCGGTCGGTTGCCCCATCCGACGCCAGTTATCCTGGAGGCTATGGATTGCCTCACGCAGCGTCTCGATATCCCGCCCGGCTTGTTGCTCGGGCTGGAAAAGCCTTTCGATAGCCGCCAGATGCCCATCCAGTTTTTGCTGGATGATGTTTTCAAGCGAGGCGTCGAACCCTGCTGTTTCCCAATGCCGCCGCAGGTAATCGGTGTAATGGCGGATTAAATTCGAGGCGGTACCTTCCACCGCTTGGACAAGAGCATCCCGACGCTCGGCCGCAAAGCCCCGGTCGGCCCCGCCGGGCCAGCGATAAGGCGCATCCTGCTGCTCTTCATAGGTCACGGGACGTTGATCGATCATGCGCTGCAGCACCGTATCCAGCAGCGTGCCGATGAAATAGGGATCGACATTGCCCTCGTGATGGTGCGTGCGCAGCTCGACCAGCAAATACTGCTCCAGCGTTTCCAGCAGGGTCATCTGGGTCTGCAATCGCGAGTCGATTGCAGACTGCCAACGCGTCAGCTTATCCAGGATTGCCTGGGGCGTGGACGATGCCGCTGCGCCGCCGTCCTTGTTTCGATTGGATTCGGTGATGGTGTCCATACACATCGCTCCTTGTTGTGTGGACCGACACCTTATCCACGTCGCGACACCGCGATGCCGTACATATATATAGGGAAACACCACGGCCTATCGCGCCAGACTCGCTTATCCACTTTGATGACGACCTGGCGTACACTGCGCGCCTTTGCAGCTCCGTGCTGCCCCCCTGTCGATTTTTTCAAAGGTGCCCGCCATGCCTTGGCTGCAAGTACGCCTGGCCATCAGCCCGGAACAAGCCGAAACCTACGAAGATGCGTTCCTTGAAGTCGGTGCCGTGTCGGTGACTTTCATGGACGCCGAAGACCAGCCGATCTTCGAGCCTGAGCTCAATACCACCCCACTGTGGTCCCACACCCACTTGCTGGCGTTGTTCGAAGGCGGCACCGAGGCGGCCAGCGTGCTCGCCCACCTGGAGCTGCTGACCGGCAGCCCGTTGCCCGAGCATCACAGCGAAGTGATCGAAGACCAGGATTGGGAACGCAGTTGGATGGATAACTTCCAGCCGATGCGTTTCGGCCAGCGCCTGTGGATCGTGCCGAGCTGGCATGCCGCGCCGGAACCTGACGCGGTGAACCTGCTGCTGGACCCGGGCCTGGCGTTCGGCACCGGCACCCACCCCACCACCGCGCTGTGCCTGGAATGGCTCGACGGCCAGGACCTCATGGGCTGCGATGTGCTGGACTTCGGCTGCGGCTCGGGAATCCTGGCCATCGCCGCGCTGCTGCTGGGCGCCAAGGAAGCGGTCGGCACCGACATCGATGTCCAGGCCTTGGAAGCATCCCGCGACAACGCCGGGCGCAACAACATTGCCGAAGATCTGTTCCCGCTGTACCTGCCGCAGGATCTGCCGAACGTGCAGGCCGACGTACTGGTGGCCAACATTCTCGCTGGCCCGCTGGTGTCGCTGGCGCCGCAATTGTCGGGCCTGGTCAAGCCCGGCGGACGCTTGGCGTTGTCGGGCATCCTCGCCGAACAGGGCGAAGAAGTCGCCGCCGCTTATGCTGCGGACTTTGACCTGGACCCGATCGCCAATCGTGATGGCTGGGTGCGCATCACCGGACGTCGGCGCTAGAATGGCCGCCTGTATCAACCGGATTGCCGCATGACCGACAGCTTCGTCACCCAGTGCCCGCATTGCCACACCAGTTTTCGCGTCAGCCATGCTCAATTGAGCGTGGCCCGCGGGGTGGTTCGCTGTGGCTCGTGCCTGCAAGTGTTCAATGCCGCGCGGCAACTGCTGGAGCAACGCACGGGCAATAACGGCGCGCCCCCCCTGGCTCCGCCCCCCAAGCCTGCCGTCGACGCACCGCCCCGCGCCATCAGCCAGAAACAATGGACCGCCGCCGAGCTGGACCTCGATGACCTGGACAAGGAACTGGCTCGCCTGGAAAGGCGTGACAAGCGTGCTCCGGACACGTTCGGACGGCGCCGGGAAGACAACCTGAGTGCCCAGCGCGAGCATCCCTCAAACGAGCAGGAGCCATGGGTCGACGGCCTGTACAGCGAATCCCCCATCGAACGCGCAGAAGCCGCGATCCAGCAGCCTGTCGAGCCGTTCGAGCCCCACGAACCCGCGCGGCCGCCGCGCACCGAGCCGTCCTTGTCGCTTGCCCTTGAACCGCTGGAGCCGGACGATACGCCTGTCGCCGTGCTAAGCCTCGCGCTGGATGACGAGCCTCACGAACATCTCGAACGCCTTTCAGCCACTGACGACCTGGACGACGAACCGGAGCCACTGGCAGCGTCATCCAGGAAACGCGAGCGCCAGGAGCCAGGCATACGCGCCGAAGCCCTTCAGGACCTGGACGATGACCCGCTACAACTGGATTGGCGCAAGCGCCGTTCGCCCTGGGGCCGACGCCTGCTCTGGAGCCTATTGATACTGCTGGGGGCCGCAGCCCTGGCCGGCCAGTACATTGCCTACCACTTCGAGGAACTGGCCCGCCAGGACCAGTATCGTCCATGGTTCCTGCAAGTCTGTCCGGCCATTGGCTGCGACGTACCGTCCAAGGTCGACATCGCCAAGATCAAGAGCAGCAACCTGGTGGTGCGCAGCCATCCGGAATTCAGCGGCGCGCTGATTGTCGATGCGATCATCTACAACCGCGCGCCCTTCTCCCAGCCCTTCCCGCTGCTGGAACTGCGCTTCGCCGACCTCAACGGCCACCTGATCGCCAGCCGGCGCTTCAAGCCCGGCGAATACCTGGGCGGCGACCTTGAAGGCCTGGGGGAAATGCCACCGCAGACGCCGATCCATATCGCGCTGGACATCCTGGACCCTGGCCCGAAAGCGGTGAACTACAGCCTGAGCTTCCATTCGCCTGAATGAGACGCGCCAGGGTCGGTCCGTTGACGGCAGCTTTCTGACTCACCCCGCCCGGACCAAACCGCTGGCGATAACAAAATAGCTGTTCAGATTTTATCCAATTCGACCTTTATCCAGTCATCGAGAGCGGGTATCATGCCAACCCTTTTTCGAAGTCTCATGATCCGGCCCCACTTCAGGGAAGTCCTATGTCGGCGGTACGCATCGGCCCTTATACATTGCAGAACGGTCTGGTCCTCGCCCCCATGGCGGGCGTCACCGACCAGCCCTTTCGTCAGTTATGCAAACGATTGGGTGCCGGGCTCGTGGTGTCGGAAATGGTGACCAGCGACATGAGTTTGTGGAACACCCGCAAGTCGCGCCTGCGCATGATCCATGAAGGTGATCCCGAGCCGCGCTCGGTACAGATCGCCGGGGGTGATGCGCAGATGCTCGCGGAAGCGGCCCGGGCCAACGTAGAGCTGGGGGCGCAGATTATCGACATCAACATGGGCTGCCCGGCAAAAAAGGTCTGTAACAAAGCCGCAGGCTCGGCACTGTTGAAGGACGAAGCGCTGGTCACCGAGATCCTGCAGGCGGTTGTCGCCGCAGTTGATGTGCCGGTGACCCTGAAGATCCGCACCGGGTGGGACCGGGAGAACAAGAACGGCCTGACGGTGGCGAAGATCGCCGAACAGGCAGGCATCACGGCGCTGGCGGTCCATGGCCGCACCCGTGCCGACCTGTACACCGGCGAGGCCGAGTACGACACCATTGCCGCGATCAAGCAGGCGGTGTCGATCCCGGTCTTTGCCAATGGCGATGTCGACTCGCCCGAGAAGGCCCGGTTCGTGCTGGACGCGACCGGTGCCGATGGCCTGTTGATCGGCCGGGCCGCCCAGGGGCGGCCATGGATTTTTCGTGAAATCGAACACTATCTGCGCACCGGCGAAAAGCTCGCCGCGCCGTTGTTGTCCGAGGTGGAACGTATTCTGCTAGAGCATCTGGCCGCGCTGCATGCCTTCTATGGAGAAGTCATGGGCGTACGCATCGCTCGCAAGCATGTGGGCTGGTATCTCGCAACCCTGCCGGGCGCCAGGGAGTTTCGCGCCCGTTTCAATCGTTTGGATGGTACGCAAGCACAATGCGCCGACGTTCAGGCGTTCTTCGCCGAACGTTACAAGAGCCTGACAGGGGACGAAGGGGTGGCCGCATGACGATGATGACCGAGACTTTAGTGAGTGGAATAACACCCGTGAGCGACAACGTGAATTTGAAACAGCACCTCAACACGCCCAGCGAAGAAGGCCAGACCCTTCGCGGGAGTGTCGAGAAAGCGCTGCACAATTATTTCGCCCACCTTGAGGGCGCTGCCGTCACGGATGTGTACAACCTGGTGCTTTCCGAAGTCGAGGCGCCTCTGCTCGAAAGCGTGATGAACTACGTCAAGGGCAACCAGACCAAGGCCAGTGAGCTGCTGGGCCTGAACCGCGGCACCCTGCGCAAGAAACTCAAGCAGTACGATCTGCTGTAAGCATTCAATCAAACCAGAAAGGCGCCCGCGTAAAAAACGGTCGCCTTTTTTGCTGACTTCCCTTGCTTTTGATGGAACTTGAAATGACCGACCAGACCACCCGCCTGCCGATCCGCCGCGCCTTGATCAGCGTCTCCGACAAGACCGGGATCCTTGAATTCGCCCGCGAGCTGCAACAGCTGGGCGTCGAGATCCTCTCTACCGGCGGGACCTTCAAGTTGCTGCAGGACAACGGCGTTGCCGCAGTGGAAGTCGCGGACTACACCGGTTTTGCGGAAATGATGGACGGTCGCGTCAAGACCCTGCACCCGAAAATCCACGGCGGCATCCTCGGCCGTCGCGGCATCGACGACGCCATCATGAACGAGCACGGCATCAAGCCGATCGACCTGGTGGCGGTCAACCTCTACCCGTTCGAAGCCACCATCAACAAGCCTGGCTGCGACCTGCCGACCGCCATCGAGAACATCGACATCGGCGGTCCAACCATGGTCCGCTCGGCAGCCAAGAACCACAAGGACGTGGCGATCGTGGTCAACGCCAGCGACTACGCCAGCGTCCTGGAAAACCTCAAGGCCGGTGGCCTGACCTACGCCCAGCGTTTCGACCTGATGCTCAAGGCCTTCGAACACACCGCCGCCTACGACGGCATGATCGCCAACTACATGGGCACCGTGAACCAGGCGGCCGACACCCTGAGCACCGAAGGTCGCAGCGAATTCCCGCGCACCTTCAACACCCAATTCGTCAAGGCCCAGGAAATGCGCTACGGCGAGAACCCGCACCAGAGCGCGGCGTTCTACGTGGAAGCCAAGCCTGCCGAAGTCGGCATCGCCACCGCCACGCAATTGCAAGGCAAGGAACTGTCGTTCAACAACGTGGCCGACACCGATGCCGCGCTGGAATGCGTGAAGAGCTTCGTCAAGCCGGCCTGCGTGATCGTCAAGCACGCCAACCCGTGCGGCGTGGCCGTGAGCCCGGACGCCGAGGGCGGTATCCGCCAGGCCTACGAACTGGCCTACGCCACGGACACCGAGTCGGCCTTCGGCGGCATCATCGCCTTCAACCGTGAACTGGACGCCGAGACCGCCAAGGCCATCGTCGAGCGCCAGTTCGTCGAAGTGATCATCGCCCCTTCCGTCAGCGAAGAGGCCCGCGCCATCGTCGCCGCCAAGGCCAACGTGCGCCTGCTGGCCTGCGGCCAATGGTCGGCTGATCGCGCACCGGCGTGGGACTACAAGCGCGTCAACGGCGGCCTGCTGGTCCAGAGCCGCGACATCGGCATGATTGGCAGCGCAGACCTCAAGGTCGTGACCCAGCGCGCTCCGAGCGAGCAGGAAATCAACGACCTGATCTTCGCCTGGAAAGTCGCCAAGTACGTCAAGTCCAACGCCATCGTCTACGCCAAGAACCGCCAGACCATCGGCGTCGGCGCCGGCCAGATGAGCCGCGTGAACTCGGCCCGCATCGCCGCGATCAAGGCTGAACATGCCGGCTTGCAGGTACAGGGTGCGGTCATGGCTTCGGATGCGTTCTTCCCGTTCCGTGATGGCATCGACAATGCGGCCAAGGTTGGCATCACCGCAGTGATCCAGCCAGGTGGTTCGATGCGTGACAATGAAGTGATTGCGGCTGCTGACGAGGCTGGCATCGCGATGGTCTTCACCGGCATGCGCCACTTCCGTCACTAACAAGACAACGGCCGCACTGAAGCCGGCATCTGCTGCGTTGGAGCCGACCTCGATGATGCTCATTGCCAAAAGGCAACTCCGCTCATCGAGGTCGACCCCGCCTTGCATCTACCGACTTCATTGCAGCCTCCTACGGCGTAGAACGCCTTAGGCTCCAAACCGAATCAGCGTCATCCGAGGTTTTTGAAATGAATGTTTTGATCATTGGCAGCGGTGGCCGCGAACACGCCCTGGCCTGGAAAGTGGCTCAGGATCCGCGTGTGCAAAAAGTGTTTGTCGCACCGGGCAATGCCGGCACCGCCATCGAAGCCAAGTGCGAGAACGTAGCCATCGACGTATTGGCCCTGGAACAGCTGGCTGATTTCGCCGAGAAAAACGTCTCGCTGACCATCGTCGGTCCGGAAGTACCGCTGGTTGCCGGCGTCGTCGACCTGTTCCGCTCCCGCGGCCTGGACTGCTTCGGCCCGACCGCCGGCGCAGCGCAGTTGGAAGGTTCCAAGGCCTTCACCAAGGATTTCCTGGCACGCCACAAGATCCCGACCGCCGACTACCAGAACTTCACCGAAATCGAACCAGCCCTGGCTTACCTGCGCGAAAAAGGCGCACCGATCGTGATCAAGGCCGACGGCCTGGCCGCCGGTAAAGGCGTGATCGTAGCCATGACCCTGGCCGAGGCCGAGGACGCCGTGCGCGACATGTTGGCCGGCAATGCCTTCGGTGACGCGGGTTCGCGCGTCGTGATCGAAGAGTTCCTCGATGGCGAAGAAGCCAGCTTCATCGTCATGGTCGATGGCAAGAACGTCTTGCCGATGGCCACCAGCCAGGACCACAAACGCGTCGGCGATGGCGACAGCGGTCCGAACACTGGCGGCATGGGCGCCTACTCCCCAGCGCCAGTGGTCACCGCCGACGTGCACCAGCGCGTCATGGACCAGGTCATCTGGCCAACCGTGCGTGGCATGGCCGAGGAAGGCAACGTCTACACTGGCTTCCTCTATGCTGGCCTGATGATCGACAAGGCTGGTAACCCAAAAGTCATCGAATTCAACTGCCGTTTCGGCGATCCTGAGACCCAACCGGTCATGTTGCGCCTGCAATCGAGCCTGGTGCTGCTGGTGGAAGCCGCCCTGGCCCAGGCGCTGGATAAGGTTGAAGCCCAATGGGATCCGCGTCCGAGCGTCGGCGTTGTCCTGGCCGCCGGTGGTTACCCGGGCGACTATGCCAAGGGCAATGCGATCAAGGGCCTGGATGCCTCGGCACAATTGGAAGGCAAGGTGTTCCACGCGGGTACGGCATTGAAGGATGGCCAAGTGGTTACTGCGGGCGGGCGCGTGTTGTGCGCCACAGCCATGGGCGAGAGTGTCGGTGCCGCTCAAGAGCAGGCCTACAAGCTGGCCGCGCAGATTGACTGGGAAGGCTGTTTCTATCGCAAGGACATTGGCTACCGCGCCATTGCCCGCGAGCGTGGCGAAAACCTGTAATAACCTGGCCATTCAGCCGGGCAAGGGTCCATGGCCCTTGCCTGTCGGCTCAGGCGCCGCGCATAGTTATAATCTGGCATCAACCTACGAAGGGATTTCGCCGTGCGCTGGCTCAGGATTGCCATAGGCTTGACCGTTACGCTGCTGACGCTGCTCTGCGTGCTCCCGGCCCAGGCCGCGCCGGGCAGTGCCTGGGCGGTATTGCTCGACGAACAGGGCGATCTGAAACTGAGCGACATTCGCTCTGCTCGCTACACCAATCAATTCAGCCCCATCGACCTTGACCACCTCAAGGCCGCCGAACCTGGCGGCGCATTGTGGCTGCGCTTCCGGCTGGCACCCGACAAGCATGAACAGATACTGCGCATCTTCGCGCCGGACCTCTCACGCCTGAATCTCTATGTGCTGGACGGCGATACCCTGGTCGACCAGCAGATCAGCGGCAACGCCACGGCAGGCACCGAACAGTCCGTGCCCAGCAGCGATTTCATGCTGGCGCTGCCCCGCAGCGATAAACCACTCGACGTCTACCTGCGTTTGGCCTCGCGATATGAGTTGCGCCCGTTCGTCTCATTGCAACCGGCCGTGATGGCAGCCGCCAACCAGAACCAGACCCTGGTTTATGGGCTGCTGTTCGGCTGTATCGCAATGCTGATCCTGCACAACCTCACCCGCTACGCCTACACCCGCTCACGCAGTTGCCTGTGGCTGGCAGCCTGCGAAGGGCTGCTGATGCTCAGCCTGATACTGCTGCTGAACCTGGCAGGCGCCTGGCTGCCGGACTGGCCGGCGATCCAGACACCGGGTGCCTACCTGGCCCTGTTGCTGACAGCGCCCTGCGGCTTGATGTTCGCCTATCGCTATTTCGCGCCGCTGGGGCCGCACCCGCTGAACCGGCTGCTGCTGGGCGAAATCGTCTTCATCATGCTCTGCAGCCTGTTGCTCCTGTTCGTCAACACGCTGCCCCTCAACATCATGACCTACGCATTGGTGGCCTTGGCCGGCCTGAGCATGCTGTTCGTCAGCGCCTGGCATTGGCAGAAGGGCTACCGCCCGGCACGGCTGTTTGTCGCCGCCATGGTGGTGTTCAACCTGGGCACGTTGATCATTCTCCCCGCCCTGCAAGGGCTGACGGAGGTCGCGCCCCAAGGGTTGATCGTTACATTGCTGGTATTCATCTGCGTCAGTGGTCTGCTGATGAGCGTCGCCTTGGGTGAACGACAGCGGTCAATCAACGAAAACCGCTTCAGTCTCAGCCGAGATCTCGCGGCAAGCAACGCGGAAATCAACGCCAAAGCCGAATTCCTGGCGAAGATCAGCCATGAGATTCGCACCCCGATGAACGGTGTGCTGGGCATGACCGAACTGCTGCTGGGCACGCCGTTGTCGGTCAAGCAGCGCGACTACGTACAGACGATCCACAGCGCCGGCAACGAATTGCTGACCCTGATCAACGAAATCCTCGACATTTCCCGCCTCGAATCCGGCCAGATCGAACTGGATGACGTGCAGTTCGACCTCAACGCATTGATCGAGGATTGCCTGAGTATCTTCCGCGCCAAGGCCGAACAGCAGAACGTCGAGCTGATAAGTTTCATCCAGCCCCAGGTGCCGCGGGTGATCAGCGGTGATCCGACAAGGCTGCGCCAGGCACTGCTGAGTCTGCTGGAACATGCCCTGAAAAAAACCGACGAAGGCGAAGTGCTGATCGTCGTGGCCCTCGATGAACGCAGCAACCAGCCTCGTCTGCGCATCGCCGTGCAGGACAGCGGGTCGCCCATGGACGCCGAGGAGCGCGATACGCTGATGCATGCGGAACTGCACAGCAAGAATTTCCTTTCGGCCACGCGCCTGGGTGGCAACCTGGGCCTGGTCATCGCCCGCCAGCTGATCATGCTGATGCACGGCGAATTCGGCATCAAGAGCGGCAGCAGCCAGGGCAGTACATTGTGGCTGACCTTGCCGCTGGACCCAGATCGTCTTGAACACCCGACTTCCGACCTCGATGGCCCGCTGCAAGGGGCACGAGTGCTGGTCGTTGACGACAACGATACCTGCCGCAAGGTGCTGGTCCAGCAATGCAGCGCCTGGGGCTTGAACGTCAGCGCCGTACCATCGGGCAAGGAGGCACTGGCGTTGCTGCGCACCAAGGCCCACCTGCGCGACTATTTCGATGTAGTGCTGCTGGACCAGAACATGCCCGGCATGACCGGCACGCAATTGGCCGCCAAGATCAAGGAAGACCCGAGCCTGAACCACGACATCCTGTTGATCATGCTGACCGGCATCAGCAACGCGCCGAGCAAGATCGTGGCGCGCAACAGTGGCGTCAAGCGCATCCTCGCCAAACCGGTGGCCGGCTATACGCTCAAGACCACCCTGGCGGATGAGCTGAACCAGCGCAACAAAGGCCAGGCGCCAAACGTCCCGGCCAATCCAGGCCCGCCCATACCGGCGAAAGTGCCCAGTGACTTCCGCATCCTGGTGGCTGAGGACAACACCATTTCCACCAAGGTCATCCGCGGCATGCTCGGCAAGCTCAACCTGCAGCCCGACACTGCCAGCAATGGCGAAGAAGCCCTCAAGGCCATGAAGGAACAACGCTACGACCTGGTCCTGATGGATTGCGAAATGCCGGTTCTCGATGGCTTCTCCGCTACCCAGCAGTTACGCGCCTGGGAGGTTGGCAACCAGCGGACCCGCACGCCTGTGGTGGCGCTCACGGCGCACATCCTGGCCGAACACAAGGAGCGCGCACGCCAGGCAGGAATGGACGGGCATATGGCCAAGCCGGTCGAATTGTCGCAACTGCGCGAGTTGATCGAGCATTGGGTGGCCCAGCGCGACCAGCAGAACCGTACAGCGCATACGTCCTGAGCCGACAGACGCCAAAACGCCTGATAGACTCCGGTCGTCTTCCTCCGTCCCGAGCCCTCGACCATGCTTCACGTGCTGTTCAGCGTTTACCTGAAAATGTTGGTGCTCTACAGCCCCTTCTTCGTCCTGTCGTGTTTTATCGGCCTGACGCGTGGCTATTCACGCAAAGAACAACGTCGCCTCGCCTGGAAGGTCGCGACGGCGACGCTGGTCTCCAGCGTGCTGCTGTATCTGTTCGGGCGGGTGATTTTCAGCGTGTTCGGCATCACCGTGGATGCGTTCCGGATCGGCGCCGGCAGCGTATTGTTCATCTCGGCGCTGGGCATGGCCCAAGGCAAGTCGGCGGTACAGACCGACAATGTCCAGCAGGACGTGACCATCGTCCCGCTGACCATTCCGCTGACTGTCGGCCCCGGCACCATCGGCGCCCTGCTGGTGATGGGCGTGAGCCAACCGCACTGGGACGACAAACTCATGGCGATCGTCAGTATCGCCCTGGCCAGCTTCACCGTTGGCGTCGTGCTATACCTGTCCAGCCGCATCGAGCGAATTCTCGGCGACCAGGGCTTGCAGATCGTCAGCCGCTTGATGGGGCTATTTGTCTGTGCCCTGGCAGCGCAGATCATCTTCACCGGGGTAAGAGGCTACTTGGTGCAATGACTCAGGCAAGCTTGCGACGGCTGAAGCGCTTGCTCAACACTTCCCGGCGATGTTCGCCCAGGTACTCTTCGATGTCCTGCCTGAAGTCTTCATAACGCGCCGGGTTAAAAGTCACGAACGACTTGCCTCGAAAAATTTCTCGCGCCGAACAGCGCCAATTCACAAATAGAACACCACCGTTATTCGAAGTACCGGTCTGTTTTATCGAACTGGAAGAGGCAATCAGAACACCGTTGGACAATTGCTCACAGGGAATGACGGACAAGCGTGCGCCATCGGCCGACTTCGCCTGGGTGCCAAACAGATCGAGTGTTTGCTTGTCCTGCTTCAAGCCATCAATCGTGGTATTGACCACGCTACCCAGTACCATCGCCGCCGGAATGCTGGCCTTCACGCCGTCGATGATGCCTTTGACGATATCGCTGATCACCAAGTCCATATCCACTTGCAGGGAGCTCTCGGTGTAACGGGAATAACCGTCATCCGCCACGAAACATCCGAGCTCTTGCAGGCACTTGATAAACTCCATGTACCACGCATGGGTGTTTTTCCCGCCAGGCATCAGATAGTTGGCCTCCATGATTGCCATGGTCATGACGTTCTCCATGATCGCCATGTTATTGAGCGACATGTTATTGCCATAGCCTACCAACGCATCGCCCAGCATGACCGCATCCATTTCCTTGGTGGGGTTGTCCTGTAGCACCTGTACGGCGGACCTGCGCATACGCCGATTTGCGGAGACCTGCGCCCTGCGCCTGCTGATACGCGCGCCGATGAGCTCGATACTTTGCGCAGTGTTGATTTCACTCTCAAACATTTCCATGGTACTTCCTTAGTTAATTAAATGACCGCTCCTGCGGACAAACGACAATCTAGAACACATTAAAAAAGAACAACAACCCTAACCAGATACAATATATGTAGCGCCCCCGCAACCCTAACAAACATCCAGACCCAACCAAACAACCGAAACCCTTGAAAAAGCCTTCAATTATTGTATTCCTAGAAAACCAAACAACCCAAACGGACGAGAAACTTGAAAATGGAACTTCAATCATTAACCGGCCTCGTCACAGGTCCCAACTTGCTTTCTTACATCGACACACTTTCCCTGCAAGATTACAACGACATTGCCGATTGCAATAACATTGCCACTCGATCGGCCGACCTTGGCTATCACCGCTACGGCAATGCCGAGGGCTGGTTTGAAGAATATGCGCGCACGCTGAATTACCTGGGTGGTCACTGCATGGCGATTCGATCTATACCACCACGAGACACATCGTCTCGGGCTCCGTGGCGGACTTCCTGGTGGAAAGTGCCCACGCGATACGCGACTCTCGGCAAGCCAACGCGATGATCGACACGCTGGACAGTTTGAAAACCAATAACCCGGCCATGCTGTCGCTAGATATAGAAACCCGAGAGGGTGAATCTTTTCAGGTAGTCCCGGCGCGCTACGACTTGCAGGGCAATCTTGTCATGGCTCTTTATAAGATCGAGCTGAGCGTCCAAACGAGAAAGCACAGCTTCTTGTTCTGGGAATGGGAAAAAAGCTCCGCCAGAATAATTCAGCGCAAGGCATACCTGAGACTGGACAGAAGCGAGCTGGACAGAAACAGGGCGTTGATGCGAAAGAAACTGGATGAAAGTCTAATGATGCGATTTTCCTTGCGAAATGACCGCTCTTGAACAACTTGCTCCAAGGTTGCAGGTGGATAACCTGCAACCTTTTTCTGCCTCACGAAGCGATCAGCTCACCCCGTTGGTTTCCGACTCCGACGACACCTCCAATAACGCCTTGAGCGTGGTACCGCCCAGGGCTTTCGGCGACGTGCCCAACCACGCGACCAGCGTCGAGACCTTATAACGTCCCTTCCTGCCAAAGTTGAGCAAAACCTCACCATGAAAGTCGCTGTCTGTTGCATAGGCGTCACGACAGATCAAACTGTGTCCACTGTTCGGATCAATGATCACCAGATGCTTATCGACGCGACTCAGCAGCAGCTCATCCGGCTCATCGAGTTCCCAACTCAATTTCCCAGCAGTCACCGGCACACCGGCCAACGAATGTCGGCAGTCAAGAATGACTGAGTTGATTCGCAACCAGGCCGCCTTGGACAACCTGTAACTGACCGCCCCTTGGCCAATGTGCAGGACCAGAGTCGTGACACCGTCGGGTATCAGCGACAGAAGATCCAGAACTCTCGTCTCATTCCCCTCGACAACCAACACTTCCCCCTCACGCCTGGCATAGCTGAGTGTCGAAACCTGCTGCGCCTGTGGCAGGGTCAACAGCTTTTGCTGCTCGCCTTCGTGAAGCAGCACGTTGGTCTGTCGCTGGGTCCCGAGTATTTCGAAGGACGGCGGGATAGCCGTTTTCGGGACCCGGATCATCTGCCCTGCTCCAGCGATGAACCATGTCAGGCTATCGGGCTCTTCGACCGTCAACAACGCGCTATGGAACGGATGCCTCGCCAACTGCCCAAGCGCTTCAAGCACCTGGTCGCCCTGGGCGACAACCCACTCATGAGTAACGCCTGTAATCATCGCGGGTTCGTGGTCCCGCAGAATAACCACCAAGCCCTCGTGGGTGATGCCTTTCAGGCCCGGCCCTTCGACCGTCAACTCGGCAAATTGATACGAGGCCCATTCACGCTCTGCGGCGGGTATCGCGTCAGCCTGAAGCAACCGCACACCTTGCCCGAACGCGCCCGCCCATTTCTGCGGGTCGACAAACGCCTGGCGATAGACTCCACCATTTGAAACATCGAACAACCAGGCGGCCTCGCCATCTGGCGTCACGTTGAGCAAGCGGACTTCCTTTCCTTGGCCCAGGTCACTCAGCAACAACTTGTCATCGACGTACCAGGCACATAGATTTCCGTCGCCCCTGGTATTGAGCAAACCAACAATGGCGAAGCGCTTCGTTTTGTATTGGCTGGTCAACGGTGCCAACTCAGACAGCCAATGATTCCGGCCCTTGAGCCACGTTTCGTTCAGGCCTGCGAATTGCAGTTCGCCCTGGGGCGCCAGAGTGAAAAACAACCCGTCGGTACGCATCGCTACATAACCACCCTCAACAGCGATGACATCCTTGAGGTTGTCCGACGGTAACCATCGAACGGTCCATTGTCCTTTACCCGCTACCAGGGTGCGCTGCAGATGACACAGCCGTTGTATGAGCCTGTTGTAAATGACAAACGAATCGCTTCCGTCCGTCGGGGTGATCAGCACCAAATCAGTCAGGTTCTTGATCGAATCGGGCCAGCCTCGAGAATATTCGGGTTCAGGCGTAGGACGGATGATCAACCGGTCACTGCGACGAATCCAAGCCATGTTTCGATTCAGATCATTATTTTTCCAGCAAACCGAGACAAAAGGCGCAGGCTTCCAGTCGACGTTTTCATAGGGATATTGATCGGCGAACGACGGTGGATAGTCATAATAATCTCCCAGCACATCGGGCCAGGCCCTCAGTTTCTCGCTGGAACTGATGGTAGGCTCCAGCGCAGTGTCCACGTCTCGAGTCGCTGAAATGAGCAGCAATTCTCCTGCGTGGATCACATAACCCAGCTCTTGATAAGTGCGGCCTTGGCGACTGATCTGCTGCACGATATGAATCACACCTTGCTCATCCGCCTCCAGGCTTTTGATCACGCCGAGTTCGCTGAACGACCTCCACAACCAGTAACGCCGAACCAACACGCCGGTAGTGGCATCGACCTGCCAGACCAGCATATTTCCCGGGTCATAGAACCAGGCGTAACCGCCGGTTACCGCGCCCAGAATCGTTTCATCGGCGCCCGGTATCTCGTCACGAATGTAGAGGAAACGATCATTCATCCCGTCGTACCATGCCGTGACGTGTCGGGGCTCATCCGGGTTCTCGAACGGAACCAGGTAGTCATGTATCGCCGTATACGGCATCGCCAGGCGATGTTGCCGAGCCAAGCTCTTCATGTGTTCGTGCAACGCTTGGTGATCCATGCCTGGCGCCTCGGTCAACTCGACAGCGGACAGTTGGCCTGCCTCGACCTTGAATATTTGGTCGTCACAAAGCCGTAGTAAGGTCCCATGATGCCCCGCTCCGGTGAGTGATACGGCAACGTCGCGAATAAACAGCTTGGCGACACCTTCAAACCGCACGTCGCTTTCCTTTGCCCACGGGGCATCCAATACCCAGCTTGAAGTCAGTTGAGCGGGCGCTTCAAGGCTCAGGCTCACGCCGGTATTAATCAGCACCGCGCATCGCTTGCCGGCTCCCCGGATCCGATAGTTGATTTTTCCGTGCCAACTCGGCAGTAGAGCGGGCACCACCAATGAACGATCGATACTGTCCAGCAGCACGTCGATTGTCGTGGGCCGATAGTCCGGGCTGTGAAGGCGGTGGAGAATGTGGTCGCAGGGAAACGAATAGAAGGAACACAAAAACAGCCACCCACCGTCCGGCTTGATCTTCTCCAGGCGTCGTGCCGTGTCGAAACCGGGAGGAAGGTGCCAACTGGAAAACGGCAAGGCCTTGTATGCATAGCCGTAACAGGTCTGCGGCGTGCAAGGCAGGACAATAGCCTGGCCAGAAGCCGGCGCGAATTTTATTCGACTGGGCAATTCCAGTTGCTGGCGAATGTTGATTGCACGGGCGTAATCCGCCTCGAACGTAGGCACCCCAAAGTGGTCGTGCAGCGGATATAGCTTTGGACTACCCAATCCGAGTGCGCCGTTCGCCAGATCTACCGTCTCGATGATCAAGGAAGGACCAGGTGTCCAGGCATTATGGGCGGGATCAAAGCGATAAGCGTCAAGATGCGCCTTTTCGACGTCAAGGAAAAACAGCCCGACTTGCTCAGCTTCCTCGGCAATGGTCGCAAACCCCCTGACCACCGCGGCCACCCCCACCGCAAGCCCTCCCAATATCACCGCAGCCCCGCCCAGTATCGCCCCGGCGGTGGCACCGGCGGCATAAGCTGCAACCGCTACCGCCAGGCTCGCCGAGTCGAAAGCCAATTGAGTACCGAATTCGGCACGTTCGACATCATTTCGCGCAGTCGACAATTGGTAGATGTCGAACCCGACGTTCGCCAACTGCAACAACGCCCCAACCCCCTCGCCTATCCGGCCACCCACCGAGGCCTTGACCACTGGCGCGACGGCTTGGGCAATCAGTTTTTCTTCTGCCAGGGCTTGCCGGACCAGACCGACCAGCGCCGCGATATCAGTGATGACGCCGTGAGCCATCTGGGTGTAATTGACATAAGCATGCAGCCGCACCGCCAGGGTAAGGGACCGACCGTCTCCTTCGCGCGCTCTCAGTGCGCTCATCAACGCCTGTATGGCGAAACCGGCGTTCAGCGTGTGGACAGCGCCTACCGCCGTGGGGTCTCTCGAAATGACATCGTGATTGGCCAAGGTCGAGAAACGTTCGGAAAGGTAGTTTTTTATACGCAAGAACCTGTGGTCGTCAGTGCTGATCCGCATCAACTGCGCCGGATTGGCAGGGTCTATCAAGGTGATCCGGTACCCCCCGCCAGGAACGTCCTCCAAGGTATCGAACAAGGGCACGAGTTGAGCCCCCAGATTGTTCGCTTGGTGGAGGTCATTGGTCGTCTCACTGATCTGTTGCGCCCACCAATGGCTATCCAGGGCCAACAGGCTACTGCCGAGTCGAGGATTGCTCTGGAGTGATTGCCCCCGAGCGCTGGCGATTCGCTGCCTGATTGGGCGTGTCGGCTGCCCAGGCAATGCGCCCTGCTTCAGCAGTCGCGAGACCTTCATTTCGCCGGGCAATGACAGGTTCGACACCCGCGCGCCATCCAATTCGATCAGGTCGAAAGTGGGGCGCGCCGCATCGCCATACGCAGCGTAATAACGAGCCATGTCCCGCTCAAGGAAGAACCGTTCCAGCGTCTGCTTGAACGCGGTCGGGTCCTCGAATTCGAATACGCCAAAATTCGGATCGTAGAAGTGATAGGTACCCCGCTCGCCGTCAAACGTCTTGGCCACCAACATGGTGTGATTGTCCGAGTTGAGCATCAGCGTAGCGGTGGTGGTCCTGGTCTCCAGCATCCGCGCCACTTCGTGCAAGTCCGAACGTGGCAGCGCGTGGCCAACATCAGCCACCTGCACGTCACGCAACGACTCCATCAGGTTCAGGAAAGACACCGAATCGCTTGCCTCTGGCTCGATAACCCCGAGGAAAAATCGCTCCCGCAAAGTATTGACCGCAGCCTTGTCCTCCGACAGGGCTGCCGCCATTGCCAGGGCGAGGGGATAACACCGGCCGCCCACCCGGTCACCCTCGCCATGAAGCAACAGATCCTGCGGCACGAGCTTGAGCGGAATGGCTTCAAAACCGTCCAGGACGACACCGATGCGCTCGATGATCTGAACACGATGTTCCAATTTCGCCGCCTGCTTGATCCGCGCCACATATTCGCCCCACTGGCGCAGTGTCAGCGGCTCTCGCAGTGCGACTTTCTTTAATGCCAGTGCTGTTTCGTCACGCTTCGATGAATAATCGGCCGCACTGGCGAGTCCGGCCAGGAATGCAGGCGCCTGCTGCTGATATAACGCGCGCTCGATTGACGCGTAACCCCCGGCGGTGCCGGGTTTCCTGAACGTGTTGATCAGGTTCTCCAGCCTCGGACGAGCCGCATCGAAAGTGCGGTTGTCCACCGCCTCGGCACCGATCAACGCAGCCAGCTGCAGACGTTGCAAGGGACTCAAGTGATCGACGTGAAAACTATCTTCGGCGAGCCGGTTCAAGAGCTCAGCGGTAGACAACTGTTGCGTCTGTGAATCGCTCAATGACCCAGGGGGCGTGACAGGAATCCTTGGGGCGAGGATCGACTGACGCTCATCAAAGCCCAGGGGAATGGGCTTGTCGAAGACCATCGAACCGCTGTGGCCGCGGCTCATCGCCTGCTTGAAGGGCTCACCCAACTCATCGGCCAGGTGTTGCAGCAGGTCGGTGGACAACACGTGGCGGCCCTCGATCACCGGCCAGCCGCTATCGAATTCCAGGCTGTTGTATTTAAGCAACGGCTCAATATCTTTCGCATAGCGGGCTTGGAATCGACCGCCTAGCCAATTGCCTTTTTCTTTTTCGAGCCACTGTTCAGGACTCGCGTTTTCTTTCCAGGAATGATCTTGCTCCTCTTCCGTGACGTTGCTAAAACCGGTTTCCAACCTGATGGAATTCCGCACCGCGTTAGCACCGCTTGGTGTGTAGACCCTGCTTTCATACTCCAGCAGCCCCGCTCGCAGCGCGCCCGGTCCTGTCAGAAATATCGATCCCTCAGTCCCGGGACGGATGCCATCGCTGAAATAGTCGGCAATCCCCTTATACAAACTCATGGCCCGGTAGTCTTCATTACCGGCTTTTAGATCAACGATACCGAACTCGTCCTTTAGTATCTTCATGAGGTCGACCCCATGAAATACGTCATTGGCCCTCGCGGCTTCGCGCTCCACGGCTAGCAAGGCCTGATAGTGGGTCTCGATGCGCTGGAGGATGGTTTCGAGCGGAGCCGAGTGGGGGTGGCTGACAATTAGCGCATTGGACTCGCCCCCCTCGATAAATGCCAATCGCAAACTGTCCGTCGGAACGCTGGTTTCCTGGAACGGAGCAAATACCTGATCCAGGGATGGGCTACCTTTTGCGAACCGCTCCAACATCTCGCGATGCTCCACGGGAATTTGTGAGGTGAAATCTGTGTAGCGACCGACCAGTGCCTGACGGCCCGGCATCCACTGGGGGTTATTGTTCAACAACAACTGCAATACACCCAACCGAGCGCCCTTCGCCAGTTGGTTGGCATTGATGCCCGCGATTTCCTGAACAAACGACGGCAAGAAATCCACATCGCTGTAGACGCCCCCCTCATCGTGCTCCACCAGCAGCCGCACAATGTCCGAGGCTGTCGCGAGATTTCCGCGCAAGGACATTTCACGATTGTAAAACTCTTCCAATCGAGAATACGTCTGGAGTTCATTGATATTGCGCAATCGCAGCCCTTCGCGATCAAGGCTGCGCATGATGTGCGCGTTTTTATCTTTCAGCGCACGCAGAACATCTCCATCACAACCATACCCGCGTACCAGTAGATCGATGCGTGCCTCATCCGCACTTTTGTTCTGCTTCAACGCTCGATTGACGTGCATGTACATCTGGCGTTTAAGCGCGGTGATTCGTGCCTCATAATGGTCAGCCAAACTGTCAGGCGAACTGATGGCGCCCGCTTCATTTAACCAAGTATCTGCCTTTGCCGCCTCGACAATAATCCGCGTGGTTTCGTGAGCCAATAAACCGTCTTTGTCATACCAGACATTTATGGCGTAGTCGTCCGGCATGACGCTCTTCCAGATACGTAGGTAATCGAGTTGAATGTCACCCAATCCTCCTCCTAGCCAAACGAAGTTCAATTTCTTTGGCACCGCGGTGGCGGGGAGCCGTTCGATATTGTTGTATAACCGTACTTCAAATCCCTCCAGCTTATTGTAAATCTCTGTCAAGCCAGCAGCCCCGGAACTATCGGGCTCCGTTGGCGTACGGCGTACTCGGCTACGCCCTTGCAGGTCGCCCAACGCCTGCTTTAGCAGGCCCAGGGGCTCGAGCAATTGCGCAGAATCCCTCAAGGCGACACAGCTGGCATAATAGCGATGCACCGCTTCATATTCGGGAGTGCCCTGATATGGAACTAACAGCTGATCGATCTCCTTCAACTTCAACAAATCAATAAAATCGACATAATTATCTACTGACAACGACTGAGTCTCGCTCACTTACAATACTTCCTTTTATTGCAGGCGTGCAGCCGAGCAAAGCCAGAGCAACAAGCACTGACCAACAAACTGACACCCAAGATTCAACCAAGTAAAAAGCTTATCAACGCCCACGCATTGAAGCGGACATTACAATAGCTAGTTTGTCCGTCGCCCGATCAATATCGACGACATCAACGAAAAGGAAAGTACTCTATCGGTTTGCGGAAGCACAACACCCAGGCACGACCAATAAATATCCAAATAAAACAAACTTCAAACATTAATTAGAACGACCGTCCAACTTACAAACGACAACATTACAAACCAGTCTATTGAACGCTCAATAAAACGCCGTTCAATTCACTGACGAAGTGACGCGATATGGCAGGAAATACAAAGTAATGACGGCGGCCCGAACGGGCCGCAATGTTTCATCAGAGGGGCTTGTCGCCATACCACCGCGGTGTATACACCCAATCGCCACCCTTGGCACGGGGGAACACGCACGTCGTGGAAGAGCCCACCAGCACCATCGTGCGCATGTCCACCTGATCCGGGGTCAATTGCCCCAGCGTCGTGACGCGCAACGTCTGGCCCGGTCGACCGATATCCCGCCCCAAGACGACGGGAGTGCCTGGAGTGCGATGTTGCGCGACGATTTCCAGCGCCCGTCCCAACTGCCAAGGACGAGAGCGGGAGATGGGGTTGTAGAACGCCAGGGCCAGGTCGGCTTCGGCCGCCAGGTCCAGGCGCTTCTCGATGATCGACCACGGCTTGAGATTGTCCGACAGCGACATCACGCAGAAGTCATGCCCCAGCGGCGCGCCCGCCTGGGCGGCCGTGGCCAGGGAAGCGGATACGCCCGGCAGAATTTCCAGGTCCACCTGGTGCCAGGCCGGATCGCTGGAATCATGCAGCGCTTCGAGCACCGCCGCCGCCATGGCGAACACGCCAGGGTCGCCCGAGGATACCACCACCACCGACCGCCCCTGGGCCGCCAGTTCGAAGGCGTGCCGGGCGCGCTGCATCTCTTCACGATTGTCGGTGCAGTGTTGTATCTGATCGGCACGGAAAGGCCCGGCCATGCGCACATAGGTTTCATAACCCAGCACGTCGGTTGCACGGTCAAGTTCCGCGCGCACGGCCGGAACCATGAGCTCAGCCGCGCCAGGGCCCAGACCGATCACCGCCAGACGCCCGCGCGGGCGGCCGATCCGTTGCGGATCGAGGGGCTGTGCGGCCACAGCAATGGCAACGTCGCCCGAGACCCGAGGGGATGCCCGATGGCCGATGGCGTCACCCAGCCACTGCGCCACACTGCCGTTGGCCGTAACGAAGCGCAGCGGCACGCCCAGGACCGACGCAGCTTGCTGCAACTCGGAGCGCACCATGTCGCTGTCCGCCGTCAACAGGCACGCCACTGATTGCATCGCGAGTCCGGCCTGGGCCAGCGCTTGCTCAATGGAGGCCAACACATCCGTCGCGCCAGCGCTCACTGCGACCACGACACTGCGCGGATAAATGCGCAACTCGTTCGCCGCAGGCACTCCCGCAGCACTGTCGATTCGGATCGCCAACCGAGCCTGTGCATCTTGCGGCAACTGCGCCTGGTCCAGCCACGGCGCGGCGCCTTCGATGCGCACCGGCTCACCGGCCAGCAGATCAGACACGAAGCGCTTGCCCTGCTCCAGGTCGCCGAGGCGGTAGCCGCTTGGCGGATTGAGCAGGCACGTGCCGAAACGCAACTCGCCGCTGGTGGTGATTGCCGGCGCGACTTGCAGCGCTGCCGCGATTTCACGGGCCATGACGTTCACGCCGCCGAGCCCGCCCAGCAACGGCACCACGGCGCTGCCATCCTCGGCCACCACCAGCACTGGCGGCTCGGCGCCTTTTTCCAACAACAGCGGCGCCAAGCTGCGAATGACAATGCCCGCCGCGCACAGGGCGATGATCGGCGTGTCTTGCTGATAGAGCTCGCGCAATGTCGCGCCGAATTCCGTGTATGGCCGGTCACTGCCCTCGACCCGACCGGCCAGGCCGTGGATCAAGGCTTCGGGATAACGCTGCTGGATTCGCCGGGCCGTCGCCAGGCTGCCCTGGCCGAGAATGACAATTGCCGGAACCGTTGAAGTCATCCCTGCCACCGTTCGCCAGGGACAATGATCAGCGAGAAATACGGCGAAGACATCGGCTCGACTTCATCCAACGGCACGATCTTTTGATTGGCCATGGTCGCTCGTTCGACGTACAGCGCCCGTCCGTCCATGCCCAGCTCCTGGAGCACTTGGCGAACCTTGGGAAAGTTTCGCCCCAGCTTCATGATGACGGCAGCATCGGCGTCGGCCAGGCGACGCTTGAGTTCTTCGTGGGGCAACACGCCCGAAAGCACCGACAGGCTCTGGTTGCGATAGACCAGCGGCGCACCCAGCACCGAGGCACCACCGAGCATCGAGCAAACACCCGGGATGACTTCGGCATCGTAGCGCTCGGCCAAACGATCGTGCAGGTACATGTAGGAGCCGTAGAAGAACGGATCGCCTTCGCAAATCACCGCCACGTCACGCCCTGCGTCCAGGTGCACGGCCAATTGCTCGGCGGCGGTGTCGTAGAAATCGGCGATTACTTGCTCATAGGACAATGGCGCTGGCAGCACCTCGGTGGTGACCGGATAGACCAGCGGCAGCAACGTCTGCGCGTCCTGCAAATGGGCTTCGATGATGCCGAAGGCGTTGCCCTTCTTGCCCTTGGCGACGAAGTACGCCACGACAGGCGACTCGCGCAGCAGGCGCAGGGCCTTGACCGTAATCAGTTCCGGATCACCGGGGCCAACGCCGAGGCCGATCAGACGTCCAGGCTGCTGCATCATTCAATCTCCGTGGCGAGGGCGTTGACGGCGGCGGCAGCCATGGCGCTACCGCCCAGGCGGCCTTGCATGATCACGAACGGTACGCCACGGCTGTCGGCCGCCAGCGCGGCCTTGGATTCGGCGGCGCCGACAAAGCCCACCGGAAAGCCGAGGATCAGGGCCGGTTTTGGCGCACCTGCATCGAGCATTTCCAACAGGTAGAACAGCGCCGTCGGCGCGTTGCCGATAACCACGACGCTGCCTTCCAGATGCGGACGCCACAGTTCCAGCGCCGCCGCCGAGCGGGTGTTGCCCAGCTCGCGGGCCAACGCCGGCACACTGTCGTCGCGCAGGGTGCAGATCACCTCATTATTGGCCGGCAAACGGGCCCGGGTCACACCCTCGGACACCATCCGCGCGTCGCACAGGATCGGCGCACCGGCCGCCAGCGCCTGGCGTCCAGCCGTGCCCGCGCCTTCGGAAAACTGCAGGCCGTCGATAGCCTCGACCATGCCGCAGGCGTGGATCACCCGCACCGCGAGCTTCTCCAGGTCGGCCGGAATGCGCGCCAGGTTGGCTTCGGCGCGGATGATCGCGAAGGAGTTGCGATAGATCTCCTGACCGTCGCGGATGTAATCAAGCATCAAGGGGGCTCCGGGGATGAGCGTCGAGCCAGTGGTCGAGCGCTTCGATAGTCAGATTGTGTGCCTGCAACGCGCCGAAACCCGGCAGCGTGGCATCGCGAAAATACAGGTCATAACGACCGGGGGCGACCGCCAGCAAGGTGACGGGTGCGACATGGGCCGCCGCGCAAGAGCGCGGGCAGCCGGAAAAATGGATCTTCAATGCCTGGCCTCGGCGTTGCAGTCCCTCGGCCAGTCGGCGGGCGTCGGCCTTGGTGTCGGCGAGGGCTTTGCCACAGCCACTGGAACCGGTGCAGGCGATGAGTTGTGCAAGGGGCTGATCACTCGAACCTAAAAATCCCAGTTCTTCAAGCCGCGCCAACACTTCATCGGTATATTCGCGATGCACGTTGGGCAGCAACAGGCTCTGCCAGGGCGTGAAACGAAAGCTGCCGTCGCCCTTCTCCCGTGCCAACTGCGCCGCTCCTCGCAGCATTCCGGCGTCGAGCCGGCCAAGAGCCGCCGCCGCGCCGACATAGACACGGTCGTCGTGCTGGGAATGGACGCCGAG
The DNA here is from genome assembly GCF_016756915.1 of Pseudomonas sp. HB05. Taxonomy (NCBI): domain Bacteria; kingdom Pseudomonadati; phylum Pseudomonadota; class Gammaproteobacteria; order Pseudomonadales; family Pseudomonadaceae; genus Pseudomonas; species Pseudomonas sp. HB05. The sequence goes on along the minus strand of NZ_JAESPG010000032.1, from coordinate 9,995 downwards.
GTGCAGTCCATCGATGGATACATCCCGCTGCCAGTCCGGGCAAAATTGCAGGGGGACGCGGCGGGCCACGCAGATCATGAATTCGTCCGCGGGAAGTTCAGCCAGCAAGTCACGCATGCGAATCTGGTCCGGACGCGCCAAGTCCAGAAACACCTCAAGTACCGCCACCACCAAGGCGTGCCCTTGGGCCAGGGGCACCCGGCCCGCCGGTTTGTCCAGCGGGGTGCCGGCCAAGCCGAAGGCCAGCCAGGGCTCGCCGTCGCGGACCAGGGCCGACAGCCACAGGTCGTGGTGATGTTCGAGCATCGCCAGCGCTTCCCCACCGTCCAGTTGCACGGCGAACTTGGCCGACAACTCATGGAAACGTTCGTGGGTTTGCAGGGTGACGAGGATCTGTCCGGCCAATGGGCGGGTGTCGAACAGCATCTGCCGATCAATTCCTGCCGAAGGGCTGAGCATCAGGTTGCGCACGTCATCGCCGGACGGTTTGCGGGGACCAAGCCCGGCAGCCAGCAATGTATCGATCAGCGCGTCATGTCCAGGGCCAATCCCACGGATTTGCAGGTTGGCCCGGTTGGTCGCCTCGATCACCCCGCCCGCGAACCGCTCGGCTGCCGAGGCCACGGCATCGGCCTGATCCGCCAGGATGGAACCGCCATCGAGCTTGATCCGACAGATTCCCCCGTCCAGCGCCTGGACGACACGTAGCAACCCCGGGCAACCGGAGGGGCGAATGACGTTTGAGGATGGATGTTGGTTCAAGGCAGGACCGGCAGATAAGAAACGCCACGACGGCGAGGGGCCGTCATTATGCCTGCTTTGCCGGGGGTCATGAAAAGCTTGCTGGTCGGATTGCTGATGGTGGACACACAAATCCTGTATCCATCACAAATCCCCCTGTGGGAGCGAGCTTGCTCGCGATAGCGGTCTGCCTGAAAAAGTGATGTCGAGTGTAACGCCGTCATCGCGAGCAAGCTCGCTCCCACAGGGGATGGGTCACGCCTGATCCACCGGAGCGCGGTATGATGGCGGCCCGTTCGCGGACGCTACCAGTGCGCCGATCCAACCCATTCATTCGAGGAACAGAGATGACCCCCTGGCTGACCGTAGTGGGCATCGGTGAAGACGGCTTCAAGGGCCTGGGCCGAACGGCCCGCCATGCCTTGCTGCAGGCATCGCGGATCCTGGGCAGCGCTCGCCAGTTGGAATTGCTGCCGCTGTGCATCCGTGGTGAAAGAGAATCGTGGCCCAGCCCGTTCTCCCTGGAACCGTTGCTGGCTCGCCAGGGCGAACCGGTGTGCGTGCTGGCCAGCGGCGATCCGATGTTCTATGGCGTCGGCGCGAGCCTGGCCAGGCAGGTGCCCAGCGATCAAATGTTGATCATCCCCGCGCCATCCTCCTGTTCGCTGGCCGCGGCGCGCATGGGCTGGCCGCTGCAGGACGTGGTCACGCTGTCATTGGTGGCGCGCCCCATGACGGCGCTCAATGTGCATTTATCCACAGGCGTCAGGCTGTTGTTGCTGAGCAATGATCGCCAGACCCCTGCCGCAGTGGCGGCGTTGCTGCGTGAGCGGGGATTCGGCTCGAGTGTCATGACTGTCCTGGAGCATCTGGGTGGTGCTGCCGAACGACGGATCGAAAACACCGCGACACAGTGGTCCGATGAACCCGTCGCCGACCTGAACCTGATCGCCATCGAATGCCGCGCCGAACCATCGAAGCGCGCCCTTTCACGCCTGGCCGGCCTGCCGGACACCGCGTTCGAGCATGACGGCCAGTTGACCAAACGCGACGTGCGCGCCATCACCCTGGCCCGCCTCGCCCCCACACCCGGCGAGCTGCTGTGGGATGTCGGCGCGGGCAGCGGCTCCATCGGCATCGAATGGATGCGCGCCCATCCTAGCTGCCGGGCCCTGGCCATCGAAACCGACGAAGGCCGACAAGCCTTGATCGAACGCAACCGCGACACCCTCGGCGTGCCGGGCCTGCAACTGATTCGCGGCAGCGCCCCGCAGGCGCTGGAGAACCTGGAGCGGCCGGACGCGGTGTTCATCGGCGGTGGCGTCACCCGCGAAGGCGTGCTCGACGCCTGCTGGACCCAACTCAAGCCCGGTGGCCGACTCGTCGCCAACGCCGTGACCCTGCAAAGCGAAACGACCCTGATGCACTGGCGCGAACGTCACGGCGGTGAACTGACCCGCATCCACATCGCCCAGGCCCAGCCCTTGGGCGAGTTCGACACCTGGCGCCAGGCCTTGCCGATCACCTTGCTCGACCTGGTCAAGCCTCTCGATGCGTGACGAAACCGCCGAACAACCCGCGCCCCTGCGCAGCGGCCTGACCACCGGCAGTTGCGCCACCGCCACCAGCCTGGCAGCGGCCCGCTTGCTGCTGCGCGGCACCGAGGCCGATGCCGTTGAAATCGTCTTGCCCAAGGGCAAGCACGTGCAGATGCGCCTGGAGTTCTGCCGTTTGACCGAGCAAGGCGCCGAGGCAGGGACGATCAAGGACGCCGGCGATGACCCGGACGTGACCCACGGCGCCCTGTTGTTTTCCCAGGTGCGCTTGATCGCCGAACCCGGCGTGCGCTTCGTCGCCGGGCGCGGCGTGGGCACAGTGACACGGCCGGGATTGGTGCTGGGCGTCGGTGAGCCGGCAATCAACCCGGTGCCGCGCCAGATGATCAACGATCACCTCGGCCGCTTGGCCGAAGAAAGCGGCTACGCCGGAGGTTTCGAAGTCACGGTCAATGTCGAGGGCGGCGAAGCCCTGGCGTTGAAAACCATGAATCCGCGACTGGGCATCCTCGGCGGCCTCTCGATCCTTGGCACCAGCGGCATTGTCCGGCCGTTTTCCTGCGCGGCCTACATCGCCTCGATCCACCAAGGCATCGACGTGGCGAAAACCAATGGGTACCTGCACATCGCCGCCTGCACCGGCAACGCCAGCGAAGACACCATGCGCCGGGTCTACAACCTGCCGGAAATCGCCCTGATTGAAATGGGCGACTTCGTCGGCGCCGTGCTCAAGCATGTGCGCAAGGTGCCGGTGGAAAAACTCAGCCTCTGCGGCGGCTTTGGCAAGATCAGCAAACTCGCCGCCGGCCACATGGACCTGCACAGCCGCCACTCGAGCATCGACCTGCCGCAATTGGCCGAATGGGCCGCCGCGATCGGTGCCGATGAGATTCTGCAGAACGGCATCCGAGGAGCCAATACCAGCCAACAAGCCCTGGCGATGGCCAGCGCCGCCGGCATCGCCTTGGGCGACGTGGTGTGCGAGCACGCCCTGGCCTTCGCCCGCAGCGTGGTGCCGGCCCAGGTCCAGGTCGAAGTCTTCGCCATCGACCGCCAGGGCGGGATCGTCGGCCACGCCGGAGCCTTGTCATGAAACGTTTCCTGCTGCTCGGTGGCGTCACCGAAGCCCTGGCCATCGCCCGCACCCTCGGGCCCCAGCACATCTACAGCCTGGCCGGCATCGGCCGCATCCCCACCGACCTGACCTGCCAGGTGCGCGTCGGCGGCTACGGCGGCGCCGAAGGGCTAGCGCAATTCATCCGCGCCGAGGGCATCGACCTGCTATTGGATGCAACCCACCCCTACGCCGCGCAAATCAGCCACAACGCCGCCCACGCGGCCCGCGCCTGCGCCATCCCCTGCTGGGCCCTGCGCCGCCCGGCCTGGCAACCCCAAGCCGGCGATGACTGGCGCGAAGTGGCCGACTGGAGCGAATTGATCCAGGCCCTGCAACCCTTCCAGCGCCCCTTGTTCACCCTCGGGCGCGAGCCGCTGCAACACCTGGATGAAATCCCGCCAGAGCAATTCTGGACCTTGCGGGCGCTGGAGGTTTACCCCGGTAATGAGCGCTGCGAAGTGATCGGGGCTCGTGGTCCTTTTCATATCGAGAGCGAGCGTGAGCTGTTCGAACGGCGGCGGATCGATGTGCTGGTGAGCAAGAACAGCGGCAGCACTGCTACTGAACCGAAGCTGGAGGTGGCGCGGGAACGGGGGGTGCCGGTGCTGGTGTTGAAGCGGCCGGTGTTAGCCGGGGTGGACCGGGAGTTTGGGACGGTGAATGAGGTGTTGCAGGGGCTGCGGCAGTTGGTCTGACAGAAATCTGCACCGTCCTACAAGCCTGTCCTGTCAGAACTACGTCAGCAGGCTACATCACCTTGCGTCGCTGCCTACAACTACACCAGAATCCGCCGGCTTGTGCGCCTTGGAGGCCGTCGGTAACTTGCTTCCCGTCACTGCCCTTCAGTGATCGGGTTTAGTCGCCCGAGGTTTTCAGCGGGTTCACAAGCTTCGTCAGTCAGGTATTTCATCCCTGCACTTGATGGTGGTTGTGCGCAGGGCGCCTTCGGGCGCGCCGGTAATGCTGGACTCTCCGGTCGACTAACCTGCGCACAGCAGCCGCCCTGTGGCGAGGGAGCTTGCTCCCGCTGGGCTGCGCAGCAGCCCCAAAAAAGCGGACGCGATATTCCTGACACACCGCAATGTCCGGTTTTAGGGCCGCTTCGCGCTGGAGCGCCAGCCCGGCCCAGCGGGAGCAAGCTCCCTCGCCACAAAAGCACTCACTCGAAGATCTGTTGCTACTGTTAACACCAGCCCTGCGACCCTACACCGCACATGGCTTTTTTACTTCTCACCCCCGATCAGGCTAAATACCGCCACCTGATCGCCCAACCGAGCGGATTGCCCCATGTCCCGACAACGGCTTGCATTTGCCTGGATCGCCTGCTTCGCAGTGCTGTTCAACATGCTTGCCATGCCGCTTTCCAACAGCGGGAGCGCGACCGCCAATTCGCCAGGCGAACAAATACTCTGGGGCAGTTTCTGCTCCTCCAGCGGCACGAAGATGGTGGCGGTTTCGCTGGGTAAATTCGAACAAGGCACGCCACAAAAAGACACTCACTCGACCATGCAGCATTGCTGGTGCTGCTCAGGCCCGGCACCGTTAGTGGCGCTCGCCGGGCATGCTCCGCAGTTGTATCTGGATGCACAACGGGCCCATCGCAATGCCGTCCATTCACAGCTCGACAGCCCCACCCCGCGCCAGCAATGGCCCAGCCTCAATCCCCGCGCCTCGCCTCTGGCCTGACTCTCCCCGCACCAAATTGCGCCCTGAATCGTTCCGGAGAATTGCCATGTTGAACAGACTTATCCTGCTGGCTGCCCTATTGCTTCCCGTCGGCTTCGCCCAAGCTCACCAGTACAAGGCAGGCGAGCTTGAGATCGCCCATCCGTGGTCCCAGGAGTTGCCACCCAACGCGCCGACCGTGGCCGCGTATTTCGTGATCCACAACGGCGGCACGACCGCCGACAAGCTGCTCAGCGTCGACTCGCCGATTGCCGGCAAGGCCGAACTCCATGAGCACGTGATGCAAAACGACTTGATGAAAATGCAACAGGTGCCCGTCGTGAATATCGCCCCCGGTGCGACCGTCACCTTCGCACCAATGGCGTATCACGTGATGCTGCTGGACCTGAAGGACCGCAGCCTGCTCAGCGACGGCAAACGTTTCCCCATGACCTTGCACTTCGAAAAGGCCGGGGATGTCACGGTGGACGTCGCGGTGCAGAAAAAAGCACCCGACGGCACCAAGACGCATAAACACGAACAGTAAGACGTAACCGCCCCATGCAACCTCGTCGCGCCAGCCTGCCCACCCGCCGTCGTCAGCCCATGAGCCTGACCCGCGGTAGCTGGATCAGCCTGTTCGCCATGCTGATGATCTTCATCGGTCCGCTGGTTTCCCAGTCGATGCCGATGGATCAACGCATGTCCATGTCCATGCCGATGGACATGGATATGAGCATGGAAATGGCGGTGCACGAAGCGCCGGCAGCCGAACATTGCCCGCCCCAGGGCGAGCATCATGCGTTGTGGGAAAAGTGCGGCTATTGCAGCCTGCTGTTCAACTGCCCCGCGCTGCCCGGCGGTCATACCTTCGCCGCCTTCGACACGCCGCACACCAACACCTTCACCAGCCCCTCCCCACGCCTGGGCCATGCCCGGCCCGCGTTCTTCCCGGGTGCCCGCACCCGCGCACCGCCCTTCGCAGCGTAGCTCCCGACACTTACTCACCCGGTCGTACAAGACAGCCCCAGGCTGCCCGACCGTGTCGTCTACGTTTGTTCGATGGAATCATCATGTCCAGGTTTCCTGCTGGCATCGCGTTGGGTTCTGCCCAGGTTCGCTGCCTCCTGAACGCGCCACCGGCTCGTTCACGCCACACCATCGCCGCACTGTGCGGCCTGCTGCTCACCCCGCTCGCGCTGGCTGATGAGCACGAGCATCACGACCATCCGGTCGAAGAGCTGAGCCCGACGGTCATCACCGCCATCGCCCCCAGCTCGCCGCTGACCGTCGTCACCAACCCCAAGGACCCGCGCCAACCGGTGCCGGCCAGCGATGGCGGCGACTACCTCAAGACCATTCCCGGCTTCGCCCTGGTGCGCAACGGCGGCACCAACGGTGATCCGGTGCTGCGCGGCATGTTCGGCTCGCGGCTGAACATCCTCACCAACGGCAGCATGCTCTTGGGCGCTTGTCCGGGCCGGATGGACGCGCCAACGTCCTACATCTCGCCGGAAACCTACGACAAGCTCACCGTGATCAAGGGCCCGCAAACCGTACTTTGGGGCCCCGGCGCCTCGGCCGGGACCGTGCTGTTCGAGCGCGAGCCGGAGCAGTTCGGCGAGCTCGGCACCCGGGTCAACGCCAGTGTGCTGGCCGGCTCCAACGGCCGTTTCGACAAAGTGGTGGACGCCGCCGCTGGCGGGCCGCGGGGTTATGTACGGGTGATCGGCAACACTGCCCATTCGGACGATTACCGCGACGGCAACAACGACACCGTGCCGTCGCGCTACGACAAGTGGAATGGCGATGTCACCCTCGGCTGGACCCCGGACGCCGATACCTTGCTGGAGCTGACCGCCGGCAAGGGCGACGGTGAGGCACGCTACGCCGGGCGCGGCATGGACGGTTCGCAGTTCAAGCGCGAAAGCCTCGGGCTGCGTTTCGAGCGCTCGAACATCGGCGAGGTGCTGGATAAAGTCGAAGCGCAGGTCTACTACAACTATGCCGACCATGTGATGGACAACTACAGCCTGCGCACGCCGTCCGGCACCGGGATGATGGCCGGCCCCATGGCGTCCAATGTCGACCGCCGCACGCTCGGTGCCCGCATCAAGGCCACCTGGCGTTGGGCCGATGTGCAATTGATCAGCGGCCTCGACGCGCAGACCAACGAGCATCGCCAACGCAGCAGCATGGGCGTGGATACCTACAAGGACCTGCCTTACACCAAGGACGCCGACTTCCACAATTACGGGGTGTTCGGCGAACTGACCTGGTACGCCGCCGACCGCGACCGGGTTATCACCGGCGCCCGGCTCGACCGCGCCTCGGCCAAGGACTATCGCCAGAGCATCGGTTCCGGCATGTCGGCCCAGCCCAATCCCACCGCCGATGACACCCGCGCCGACACGCTGCCCAGCGGATTCGTACGCTACGAACATGATTTGGCTGACAGCCCCACCACCCTCTACGCAGGTATCGGCCACGCGCAACGCTTTCCGGATTATTGGGAGCTGTTCTCGCCAAACGCCGGCCCCAGCGGTTCGCTGAACGCCTTCGACGCGATCAAGCCGGAGAAAACCACCCAGCTCGATTTCGGCCTGCAGTACAAGACCGAAACCCTCGAAGCCTGGGCATCGGGTTATGTCGGGCAGGTTCGCGACTACATCCTGTTCGACTACACGCCCGGGATGATGGGCACCACTTCCCGGGCCGAGAACATCGATGCGCGGATCATGGGCGGTGAACTGGGTGCGGCCTACCAGCTCACCGAGCGCTGGAAAGCCGACGCCACCCTGGCCTATGCCTGGGGCAAGAACAGCAGCGACGGCAGCGCCCTGGCGCAGATGCCACCGCTGGACGCGCGCCTGGGCCTGACCTACAGCGAAGACCGCTGGAGCGCCGGCGCCTTGTGGCGGGTGGTGGCGGCGCAGCACCGGGTCGATGAAAACAAAGGCAACGTGGTCGGCAAGGACTACGGCAAAAGCTCGGGGTTCGGGGTCTTCTCGCTCAACGGCGCCTATCGCATCAATTCGAACTGGAAGGTCAGCAGCGGCGTCGACAACCTGTTCGGCAAAGCCTACGCCGAGCACTTGAACCTGGCCGGCAACGCCGGGTTCGGCTACCCGGCGAGCGACCCACAGGCCATCAACGAACCGGGGCGCACGCTCTGGACGAAGGTGGATATGAGTTTCTAACCGGCACCGGATATCTGTCAGCAAGGACACAAACTGTGGGAGCGAGCTTGCTCGCGATGGCGAAGGCACATTCAACATCGATGCAAGCTGAACCACCGCTATCGCGAGCAAGCTCGCTCCCACAGTGGTTCGTTTCCACCTTGACTGACCGCACAACATAACAACCCAATTTGCCCTGCGGAGCGCTTTGCAATGAGCCAACCGAAACCGAATTTCTACAACCTGGCCTGGCGTTGGCATTTCTATGCCGGGCTGTTCGTGGCGCCGTTCATGGTGATGCTGGCCCTGACCGGGATCATTTACCTGTTCAAGCCGCAACTCGATCCACTGATGTACGGCGACTTACTGAACGTGCCGCCCAGCCATCACGCCCTGGCGGCGGACGATCTGCTCAAGCAGGTCCGCCAGGCCTACCCCGAAGGCCAGGTCAAGCAGTACCTGCCACCGGTCAATGCCGAACGCAGCGCGCAATTCGTGGTGATCGACCAGGGCCGGGAACTGAATGTGTTCATCGACCCGTACCACGGCGACATCCTTGGCGAGCAGGATGCGAAGAACAACCTGCAAGCCATGGCCCGGGCGATCCACGGCGAGTTGTTGATCGGGACGGTGGGCGACCGATTGGTGGAAATGGCCGCCGGCTGGGGCGTGGTGCTGGTGGTTTCCGGCCTGTACTTGTGGTGGCCGCGCGGGCAATCATCGGCCGGCGTGCTGTGGCCGCGCTGGAGCGCGCGCGGTCGGCTGTTCTGGCGCGACTTTCACGTGGTCCTCGGCTTCTGGGGCGCCGCGTTCCTGCTGGTGATGCTGCTCAGCGGCATGACCTGGACCGGCTTCTGGGGCAAGCAATACGCGGACCTGTGGAACCGCTTCCCGGCGGCAATGTGGAATGACGTGCCGAAGTCCGACGTCGAGGCCGGCAGCCTCAACAACGCCCACCGCCAGACCGTGCCATGGGCCGTGGAGAATACGCCGATGCCGATGTCCGGTGACCACGCCGAGCACATGGCCCACGGCGGCATGCACGAAGGCCCCGCGGCGCCGACCGCCAGCCTGCAAGCGGTGCAGGATATCGCCACCGAGCGCAAGGTCGAACCCGGCTACAGCATCACGTTCCCTACGACCGCTTCCGGCGTGTTCACCATCGCCGTGTTCGCCGATGACCCGCGCAACGACGCGACCCTGCACGTAGACCAATACACCGGCAAGGTCCTGGCCGATGTGCGTTGGGAGCATTACAGCGTCGTGGCCCGCGCCACCGAAACCGGCGTGATGCTGCACGAAGGCAAGATGTTCGGCCCGCTGAACCAGATCATCGTGCTGCTGGTTTGCCTGATGATCCTGCTCAGCGCCGTGAGTGGCCTGGTGATCTGGTGGAAGCGCCGGCCCCAGGGCAAGTTCGGCGTGCCGCCGCTGCGCCACGATTTGCCGACGTGGAAGACTGGCGTGTTCATCATGCTGGCCCTGGCGGTGGTGTTCCCGCTGGTGGGGGCTTCGCTGGTGGTGGTGTGGGCGCTGGATCGGCTTGTTACCCGCTTGAATCGCCAGCCTGAAGTCGCTTCATCTTCAAGCTGAAGACAGTGCGTTAACGAAAGGCGGCGCGAAACCTCTACAATCGCGCCCGCTTTCAACAACTGTAAACACAGTCTAAATGTGGGAGCGGGCTTGCTCGCGAATGCGGTGTGTCAGTCAGCATTTATATGTCTGACACACCGCATT
>NZ_JAESPG010000031.1:0-44799 GCF_016756915.1 Pseudomonas sp. HB05 | reverse complement strand
GGGAGCTTGCTCCCGCTGGGCCGACGTCTCGGGCGCAGCAGACCCAGATTTTGCGGTCGCTGCGCAGCCCAGCGGGAGCAAGCTCCCTCGCCACGGATATCGTTTTACATTGAGAGGTTCTAGCGCGGTGCGGCGATGTCCAGGGCGCGGTTTGCCAATAACTCACTCAGCTCGATCATCTGCTGGATGCCCAGGGCAAAACTCCGTGGCGCCCCCTCCAAATCAAAGGCCAGTTCGTTGGCCATGACATTGACCGATGCGAGGGTTTCGCTGAGGTTGGCCAACAGGCACTCCATGTCCGCGCCTTGGGCCACGGTGAACAACTGGCCCGGCGGTAGCTTTGGTTTTTCAGGTTTTGGATCGAGGTAAAAGGCGAGGGCGCGGTCGGCGGCTTCGTTGAGTTTCTTGGCGTCGTCGTCGGGGGGATTCGGGGTGATTTTGAACATTGTGCAGCTCCTGGTTATTTACAAGGCGCTGCCAGACATCACTTGCAGATGATGGGTGGCAGCTATGCGCGGGTCTGCAAGACCGGGAAACCAGGAACCCGGCAGACCCGAAGGTCTCCCGCACACAGCCGCCATTGAGCGACACGGATCTGTCGATTGGCTTGGGCTATGCGCCTGGTATTTCGTCGGGCTTGCAGACCCGCTCACTGATGAGCAGTGACGGGAAACAAGTTATCGACAGGGGGCCAAGCGCACAAGCCGGCGGATTCTGGCGTAGTTGTAGGCAATGACGCAAGGCAACGTAGCCTTACTCGGGAGTCCTATATGGCCGGATAAACAGAACCGAAGCCGAACACAATTTGTGACCGGGCAAATAACCCGTGGCGAGGGAGCTTGCTCCCGCTGGGCTGCGCAGCGGCCCCCAAAACCAGTCACCCCAAAACAACTGACACACCGAGGTGCTTGCCATTGGGGCTGCTGTGCCCGAGGCGTCGGACCGGCCCAGCGGGAGCAAGCTCCCTCGCCACGATGGTGCTCCTCTTCAGATTTGCGTCGTTCGCCAACCCCCACCCAACGCCTTGTACAACGCCACGCTCGCCTGCACCCGCGCCAGTCGCAATTGCACGTTCATGTCCTGGGCGGCGTACAGCGTGCGTTGGGTTTCGAGCACGGTGAGCAGGTCTTCGGCGCCGGCCTGGTAGCGGCGCTGGGCGATGTCGAAGGCGGTCTGGGCCTGGTCCAGTTCTTCGCGTTGCCATTGCCGTTGCTGGTCCAGGCCGCGGATGCCGTTCAGGGCTTTTTCGACGTCGGCGAAGCCGTTGATGATCGCAGCACGATAGAGCTCCAGCAGTTCCTCCTGGCGTGCTGTTGTCCTGTCTCGTTCGGCCTTGAGGCGACCGTTGTTGAAGATCGGTGCGGCGAGCCCGGCGCTGAGGTTGTAGACGTTGTTGCGCAGCAACTGGTCGGCGATGTCGGCGCCGGTGGCCAGGCTCAGGCCCAGGGTGGCCGAGGGCAGCAAGGCCGCGCGGGCGACGGTGATGTCGGCCTGGGCGGCGGCGAGGCGGGCTTCGGCGGCGGCGATGTCGGGACGGCGCAGCAGCAGGTCGCTGGGCACCCCGGCGTCGATGGCGGGCCAGCGCAATGCGTCGAAGGATTCATTGTCGAGCTTGAGCGACTGCACCGGTACGCCCAACAGTGCCGCGAGGGTGATCAATGCCTCACGGGCCTGTTGCTGCACTTGCGGCAGCCGGCGTTCCTGGGCCGCCACCAGGCTCTTTTGTTGAGACAGTTCCAGTGCCGTGGCGCTGCCAGCGTCGTAGCGGGTTTGCACCAGGTCGAGCACATGCCGGGCGTTGGCCAGGTTCAGTTCGGCAATGCGCTGTTGCTCGCGCAGTGACAAGGCTTGGCTATAGCTGTTGGCGACGGCGCTGAGCAGAGTCAGTTCCACAGTCGCCCGATCAAACTGCGTGGCCGACAAAGTGCTCAGCGCACTGTCACGGGCCGCCCGTTTTCCGCCCCAGAAATCCAACTCATAACTGGCGCTGAGATGAGCGTCGTAGTAGTCGATGGTGCGGTTGTTCCGATCCACGTCCAACTGGCTGTAGCCCTTGCCCCGCAGCAGTTCCTGGCGATTGCCGTTGAGCCCGGCGCTGATTTCCGGCAGCAACGGCGCGCCGGCGATCACCGCGCTGGCCTGGGCCTGGCGAACCCGGGCCATGGCGGCAGCGAGGTCGAAGCTGCCCTGGCGTGCTTGTTCGATCAACCGATCGAGTTGCGGGCTGCCGAACTGCGTCCACCATTGCTGGTTATCAACCGCAGCGCTTGGCTTGTCCAGGTTCTGCCACGCCTCGGGCGGTTGAATACCGCTGTCGGGCGTCGACAAAGGCGTGCCACACGCAACCAGCAACAGGCTGGCGGCCAGGAGGGTCAGGTGCGCTTTCATAAGATGGGGTTCATTCACTGGTGAGGGCCGTGACCGGGTCGAGGCGGGCGGCCTTGCGGGCGGGCATGAAACCGAAGACGACGCCGGTGACCAACGCGCAACCGAAGGCGCCGAACACCGCCAGCCATTCGAAGGCCACGGCGATCTTGCCCAGCAGCAACGCACCGCCCACCAACAGCGCCAGGCCGATACCGGCCAATCCACCAACCACCGAGAGCATCACCGCTTCGGTGAGAAACTGGCGCAGGATGTCGCGCTGGCGGGCGCCGGTGGCCATGCGGATACCGATCTCCCGGGTCCGCTCGCGTACGGTCATGAGCATGATGTTCATCACGCCGATGCCGCCCACCAGCAGCGAAATCGCCGCAATGGCGCCGAGCATCAACGACAGCGTGCCCTGGGTGCGGGCCTCGGCCTGGATCATCGCGGCATTGTTGGTCAGCTCGAAATCCTGCTTGCCGTTGTGCAGCCGCAGCAAGGTGCGGGAGACGGCCTGTTCGGTCTCGTTGACCTTGCCCGCGTCGCGAGCGGCGATCACCACGTATTCGGGATGGCGCGTGCCGAACAGCCGCACGCTGGCGGCGGAGTAGGGCACGGCGATGCGGTTGTCGGCGTCCGAATCACCGGAGCTGGCGCCTTTTTCCGCCAGTACGCCAACGACCTGGAACGGCACGTTTTCGATCAGGATGTAGCGGCCGATCGGGTCGGCGACGTCCTTGAGCAGCTTTTGCCGGACCTTGTGCCCGATCACTGCCACCGCCGCGGCGCTGCGTTCATCGGCGTCGCTAAAATAGGTGCCCTGGGCCACCGGCCAATTGAAGATGATCGGGAAATTCGTGTCGTTGCCGCCCACGTAGCTGGTGTGGTCGAGATTGGCGAAACGCACGCTGGCGTTCTTGCCGTTGACCGGCATGATGCGTTGCACTTCGGGCAGGGCAGCGAGGGCGGCGATGTCCTGTTCGCTGATGATGCCCTTGGTCGCGCGCGGGTTGGGGGCTGTGCCGTTGAGGTAAATGATGTTCGAGCCAAAGGCGCCCATCTGGGCCATGACCTGGCGCTTGCTGCCTTCGCCAACGGCCAGCATGACCACCACCGAAGCCACGCCGATGACGATGCCGAGCAGGGTCAGGGCAGTGCGAAAGCGATTGATCCACATCACCCGCCAGGCCGCTTGCACCGCGTCTACCAGTTCGCCTTTCCAGGCGCCGTTGTGTTCGCTGCCGGCGCTCAGGCGCTGGCGCAGGTCCACGGCTTGCAACGCCTTGGCATTGGCCTGTGGTGCGGCGGTGGCGCTGTCGCTGATGATCGACCCGTCGCGGATTTCAATAATGCGCTTGGCCCGGGCCGCGACTTCGCGGTCGTGGGTGATCAGGATCACCACGTGGCCCTGGCTTGCCAGTTCGTCGAGCAAGGCCATGACCTCGATGCCACTCTGGCTGTCGAGGGCGCCGGTGGGCTCGTCGGCGAGGATGATGTGGCCGCCGTTCATCAAGGCCCGGGCAATCGACACCCGTTGCTGCTGCCCGCCGGAGAGTTGATGGGGGCGGTTGCCGGTGCGGCTCGCCAGGCCGAGGCGTTCGAGCAGGGCGCTGGCCCGGGCGTGGCGCTCGGCGGCCGAGGTGCCGGCATAGATGGCCGGCATCTCGACGTTTTCCTGGGCCGTGCCGGACGGGATCAGGTGATAGCCCTGGAACACGAAGCCGAACGCTTCGCGGCGCAGCCAGGCCAGTTCATCGCTGCCCAACCTGGCGACGTCTTCGCCGGCAAAGCGGTACTCGCCGCTGGTAGGGCGATCGAGGCAGCCGAGGATGTTCATCAAGGTGGATTTGCCGGAGCCGGACGCCCCGACAATCGCCAGGAATTCGCCGGCGTGAATGGACAAGTCGATGCCCCGCAGGACTTCTACCCGAGGGCTGTCGCCGCCGCCGTAGGCCTTGCGAATGTCCCGCAGCTCGATCAGGGGCGTGTTCATTCAGCCTCCGTTGCCGCTGGCCGGACCAATCAGCACGCGGTCGCCTTCACTCAGGCCGTCGACAATTTGCGTGCGCAGGCGATCGCTGACGCCGGTACGAACGGTGCGTGACTGGACATCGCCGTTGTCGGCGAGCACTCGCACTTGATCGGCGTCTTGCACGGCGGCGATGGGCACGGTCAGCACATCCTTGGCCTGGGCGGCGACAAAAAACACCTGGGCAGTCATGTCGGTCATCAAGGCGCGGTCGGCGTTGTCCACGTCCAGCAACACCGTGTAGAGCACCACCCGTTCGCTGCCGCTGCGGCCACCGGAGGGACTGCCGCCCTGGCTGGCTTCCAGCGGACGCGGCGGCACCGGCAGGATTTGCCGGACAGTGCTGCTCCAGCGCCGGCCGCCGCCGGCGAGGGTGGTGAAATAGGCGGTCATGCCCGGCTTGACGTGGCCGATGTCGGCTTCCGAAACCTCTGCCCAGACGGTCATCGGCGACAGCCGGGCGATGCGCAGGATCAACGGCGTCTGCTGCTGGGCGTTGAGCGTCTGGCCTTCCCGGGCGCCGATGGCGACCACGGTGCCGCTCATCGGCGCATAAATGCGCGTGTAACCCAGCTCGGCTTCATCGCTGCGCAGGTTGGCCTGGGCCTGGCGGATCTGCGCCTGGAACATGTCGATGCGGGCCTGGGTCGCGCGCACCTCGGCCCGGGCGGTCTGCACGTCTTCTTCGCGGGTGGCGCCGCCGGCCTTGAGTTGCTGCTGGCGACGGAATTTCTGCTGCGCCAGGTCGTGTTGGGCGCGCTGTTCCTGAAGCTGGGCCTTGAGGTTTTCGATGGAAAACCGTCCGGCGTCGAGCCTGGCTTTTTGTGTGGACGGGTCGATTTCAACCAGCAGTTGGCCCTCCGTGACCTCGTCGCCGGCCTCGACGTGAATCTTCTGGATCTGCCCGGACGCCTGGGCGCCCACGTCGACGTAGCGCCGCGGCTGCAAGGTGCCTAGGGCGGTGACGCTGTTTTCGATATCGCCACGGGTGACCGGGGCGGTGGCGACAGGCTCATGGCCCGACCCGACCGCCTGCCACGCGGCGAAGGCCACGGCCGGCAGCAGGGCAAAAGTCAGGAGCCAGGCGGGGCGGGTGAGGCGGGGACGTTTCATGCAGGGTTCCGGCCGGTGATGTCGGGCCCGTCGCACGGAGGGGCGGGACGGGAGGCTGTTCTGGTAGACGAGTGTTCGGGGCGGGAATTTAATGAGTTGAGACTGGGCAGTCCTTGAAACGACACCGATCCCGTGGCGAGGGAGCTTGCTCCCGCTGGGCCGCGAAGCGGCCCCAAGACCTGGGCTCCCGATCTCGAGCATGTGTCGCCTGCCTTGGGCCTGCTGCGCAGGCCAGCGGGAGCAAGCTCCCTCGCCACGAAAGCGGGTTCTGCTGCCCCATCAACTGAACGATTGAGGCCTGATGCAAACCAAAGCTTTAAATCTATATGAGAATTACTATAAATTACGCGATTGAATCTGCCACCATCGTGCCATGCGTTTTCCGGCATGCCGAGGGGCCCAGGGAAAGCTGTCGCAGTCACTGCGCACGGGAGTCATGTTGGAAAACTACTATCGCGAGCTGGTGTGTTTCCTGAACGCCAGGCTAGGCAACCGCCAGGCGGCCGAAGATGTGGTGCATGACGCTTATGTGCGGGTGCTGGAGCGCGCCAGCGATACCCCCATCGAGCAGCCGCGGGCGTTCTTGTATCGCACCGCACTGAACCTGGTGATCGATGGGCATCGGCGCAACACGCTGCGCCAATCCGAATCCCTCGACGTGCTCGACACAGAAGAACGCTTCTTCACCCCGTCGCCCCATACCAGCCTCGACCACGGCCAACGCCTGGACATGCTGCAACGCGCCCTGGGCGAGTTGCCACCGCTGTGCCGCGAAAG
This sequence comes from Pseudomonas sp. HB05, assembly GCF_016756915.1. Classification (NCBI taxonomy): domain Bacteria; kingdom Pseudomonadati; phylum Pseudomonadota; class Gammaproteobacteria; order Pseudomonadales; family Pseudomonadaceae; genus Pseudomonas; species Pseudomonas sp. HB05. Next base: position 38,513 of record NZ_JAESPG010000031.1, on the reverse strand, counting down.
CTTCCTGCTGCGCAAGCTCGAAGGCCTGTCCCATTCGCAGATTGCCGAGCGCCTGGGCATTTCCCGCGCGCTGGTGGAAAAACACATCGTCAACGCCATGAAGCATTGCCGCGTTCGCGTACGGCAGTGGGACGCGACCTGATTCACCCGGCGTGAATCCTGCGGCGGTAAATTTTCTGACATCCTCTTCGTTCCTCTCAACAGACGATCTGGCGGCCCGATGCGCGCCGAACAGGTCACCCGGCTTTCGTGCCCTGTTGAGGGGCTTTTCCAGAGGACACTGGACATGACTCAGGCAATTGCAGCGCCCCACGTTCACGACTTGATCGGCATTGGCTTCGGCCCCTCGAACCTGGCGCTGGCCATCGCGCTGCAGGAGCGTGGCCCGGTGCAGGGCGAACTGGACGTGCTGTTCCTCGACAAACAGGCTGACTATCGCTGGCACGGCAACACGCTGGTGACCCAGAGCGAGCTGCAGATTTCCTTCCTCAAGGACCTGGTGACCCTGCGCAACCCCACCAGCCCTTACTCGTTCGTCAATTACCTCAAGCACCATGGCCGCCTGGTGGATTTCATCAACCTCGGGACGTTCTACCCGTGCCGCATGGAGTACAACGACTACCTGCGCTGGGTGGCGGCGCAATTCGCCGGGCAGAGCCGCTACGGCGAGGAAGTGCTGCGCATCGAACCGGTGCTGCATTGCCAGCAGGTCGAAGCCTTGCGGGTGATTTCCCGCACCCGCGAAGGGGAAGAGTGCGTGCGCATCAGCCGTTCAGTGGTGGTCAGTGCCGGTGGCACGCCGCGCATTCCCGAGGCGTTCAAGACGTTCAAGGATGACGCTCGGGTGTTCCATCACTCGCAGTACCTGGAGCGCATGGCAAGCCAACCGTGCACGAGCGGCCAGCCAATGAACGTTGCGATCATCGGCGGCGGGCAGAGCGCGGCGGAAGCGTTCATTGACCTCAACGACAGCTTCCCGTCGGTGCAGGTCGACATGATCCTGCGCGGCTCGGCCCTCAAGCCGGCGGATGACAGCCCGTTCGTCAACGAAGTGTTCTCGCCGGAATTCACCGACCTGGTGTTCCAGCAGCCCCACAGCGAACGCGAGCGCCTGGTCAACGAGTACCACAACACCAATTATTCGGTGGTGGACATCGACCTGATCGAGCGCATCTACGGGATTTTCTATCGCCAGAAAGTCTCGGGCATCGCCCGCCATGGCTTCCGCACCCTGACCACGGTGGAGAAGGCCACGGCGACGAAGGATGGCGTGGAGCTGGCGGTGCGCAACAACGCCACTGGCGAGTTGTCGGTGCGCCGATACGACGCGGTGGTGCTCGCCACCGGCTACGAACGCCAGATGCACCGCACCTTGCTCGAACCGTTGGCGCAATACCTCGGGGATTTCGAGGTGGATCGCAACTACAAGTTGATCACCGACGAGCGCTGCAAGGCGGCGATCTACATGCAGGGTTTCTGCCAGGCCAGCCACGGGCTGAGCGACACCTTGCTGTCGATCCTGCCGGTGCGCGCCGATGAGATCGCCGGCTCGCTCTATGAGCATGGAAACAATCGCGGGCAGGCTCGGCCGGAGCGCGATTTGCGATTGGCCGCTGTGTGAGCTGCCGAGCGAAGCGAGGCTGCGATCTTTTCCCGACACCTGAGTTCCAAGAGAAAGATCGCAGGCTTCGCCAGCTCCTACAGAACAATCGCAAGCCCGCCAGGAAATTCCTCAGAAACTTCCTACACTCACCTCACGCTCCTCCTGGTTTTCCGGGAGGTACGTGGACGGTTCACTGTTCCCTCGCATTGGCAGTTTGAACCGATCAGCCGGTCGCTGATGTAGCGTCCGGGCCGATTTCGCCAAGCGAAACCTGATCGAATGATGCTGTTCCTGCGCACAGGCCTGGCGGCGATATGGCTGGGTCTATCAAGTGTGGCGCCCCAGGTGGGCGCGGCACCCGAGTCGCTGCATGTGCTCGGGCGTTCTGCTGTGAACGACTATTCGGTGACCCTGGACGAGGCTGACCGGACCTGGCTGCGACGCAAGGGCACGTTGCTCCTGGGTGCCTCGGCACCGGATTACCCGCCGTTCAGCATCACCGGCAATGGCAGCGATTATGAAGGCCTGACGGCTGACTATGCACAGTTGCTGGGTCAGCTGTTGCACATCGACATACAGGTGCGGCGGTACGCGTCGCGGGATGCATCACTCCAGGCCCTGCATGGCGGGGAAATCGATCTGCTCGGCACCGCCAACGGTTTCGAGGCCGGCGACCCCGCATTGGCGATGTCACGGACGTATGCCGATGACGTGCCGACGCTGGTGACCCGTGTCGACGACAGCGAAGAGCTGCCGGCGGACCTGGCGGGCAAACGGCTGGCCATGCTTTATCACTACTTGCCACCGGAAACGGTCGAAGCTTTTTATCCGGACGCCACGTTGCAGCTGTTCCCCTCGACCTTGAGCGCCATCGGCGCCGTGGCGTTCGGCCAGGCCGACGTTTATCTGGGGGATTCGATCAGCGCCCATTACCTGATCAGCAAGAACTACCTGAACAACGTACAACTGGCGGATTTCTCCCGCATGGAAGTGCAGCCGTTCGCCTTTGCGGTCAGCCGCGAGAACGGGCGCCTGTTGCGCGTCGTCAATGCCGCGCTGCAGGCTATTCCCGTCGGCGAACGCATGGGCATCCTGCGGCGTTGGAGCGCCGGTGGGGCGAGCGTGCCGGGCCGGCAAGCGTTGCATTTCAGCGTCAATGAACAGCGCTGGCTCGATGCTCATCCGCGTATCAACGTAGCCGTCAGCGCGGATTTCCTGCCGTTGACCTTCTTCGATGAGCAAGGCCAATTGCGCGGCATCGGTGCCGATGTGCTGGCCAGGATCAGCTTGCGCACCGGGCTGAAATTCGACATCCAGCGTGGCGACTCGGTGGACGACCTGATCGCCCGGATCGCCACTGGCAAGGCCGATGTCCTGGCTACCGCGATCCCCAGCGCCGAGCTTGAAAATGAACTGCGCTTCACCCGCCCGTACCTGACAAGCCCTTTCGTGCTGGTGGTGCCGGCCAAAGCCTCGGACGCCCTGACCGTGGACCGGATGGCCGGCAAGCGGCTGGCGCTGGTGCGTGGCAACGTGTTGCGTGAGTACCTGTCGGAGCAGTTCCCCGGCGTGCAACGGGTGCCGGCGCAAAACATGGCCGATGCCATGGCCATGGTCGCCGCAGGTCGGGCGGATGGTGCGATCAATTCGCTGATCAGTGCCCGCTACATGATCTCGCGCCAGTACCGCGACACATTGCAAGTCACCAGCACCGTGGGCACGGTGCCCATCCGCGTTGCCTTGGCGACGAGCCGCAACGCGACCGAGCTCTACTCGATCCTGGACAAGGCACTGCTGAGCATTTCCCCAGAGGAAATGGACGAGCTCACCAACCGCTGGCGCAGTGAGGTGGTGATCAACGACAGCTACTGGCTGCGCCATCGCACTGCGATTGTCCAAGGGTTTGCCATCGCCGCGCTGCTCCTGCTGCTGGTGTTGGGCTGGGTTGTCTACCTGCGACGGCTGTTGGAACAGTTGCGCGTGGCCAAGGCCAGCGCCGACGACGCCAACCGGGCCAAGACCACGTTCTTGGCGACGATGAGCCATGAAATCCGTACGCCAATGAACGCCGTGATCGGCATGCTGGAACTGGCCCTGAAAAAAGCCGACCAGGGCGTCATGGACAAGTCGGCCATCGAAGTGGCCTCAGGTGCCGCCCGAGGCATGCTGGACCTGATCGGTGACATCCTCGACATCGCTCGCATCGAATCCGGCAAGCTGTCCCTGGTGCCGACGCGGGCCAATTTGCGGGAACTGATCGAGGCCGTGGCGCGGATGTTTGATGGCCTGGCCCGGGAAAAACAGCTGTCCTTGGATCTGGACCTGGATGCAGCCAGCGACCATGACGTCTTGATCGACCCGCTGCGCTTCAAGCAGATCCTTTCCAACGTACTGAGCAACGCCATCAAGTTCACCGAACAAGGCCAGGTACGCCTGAGCCTTGGAGCTGAGCCGGCTGGGGAGGACAAGCGCCTGGCCATCCGCGTGTTGATCGAAGACACCGGCCCGGGCATTTCGGCGCAAGACCAGCAACGCCTGTTCAGCCCGTTCACCCAGGTCGGCGACCACGCCCAGGGCGCTCGCGGTGGCTCCGGGCTGGGGTTGGTGATCAGCCGCACCCTGTGTGAAATGATGGGCGGCACCCTGGCGTTGAGCAGCGTGCCGGGGCAGGGCACGCAAGTCGAGATCCGGCTGGCGGTGCCGTTGCTGGAGGCGTTGCCCCGCGTGCCCGCAGTCGAGGTTCAGACGCCGCTGGGCCAGGTGCTGAAGATCCTGGTCGTTGATGATCATCCAGCCAATCGTTTGCTGCTGTGCCAGCAGATGAGGTACTTGGGGCACCCGGTGCAGCAGGCTGAAGACGGCGTCCAAGGGCTGCGTGCCTGGCGCGACGGGCAGTTCGACGTGCTCATCACCGACTGCAACATGCCGTTGATGAGCGGTTATGAAATGGCCCGTGCCATCCGCGAAGAGGAGCGGGCCGGGGCTTTGTCGCCGACGGTGATCCTGGGGTTCACGGCCAATGCCCAGCCCGAGGAAACGGCTCGCTGCATCGAGGCAGGCATGGATGACTGCCTGTTCAAACCCATCAGCCTGCAGCAATTGAACGCGCGCCTGGTATTGATCACGCCCCAGCGCGACGCGCCGGCCTCCACGGGCGACTTCGATTTGACCACCCTGGAACAGCTGGCCGGTGGCGACAGGCTGTCGATTCACCCGTTGTTGAAGGAACTGGTCGCCAGCAACGCCATGGACAAGGCGCGATTGCTGGATTTGTCTTCGCGCCATGACGTGTCCGGGTTGGCCGACCTAGCGCATCGGATCAAGGGCGGCGCACGGATTATCCAGGCAGAGCCGCTGGTGGTGGCATGCGACGCGCTGGAAAGCGCTTGTCGCGAGGGTATCAACGCGGCGCTCACCGAATCGGTGGAAGCGGTGTGCCGGGCGATGGAGCACCTCACGGAACGGTTGCACTCTTATATGGCTGGAGAGTCCGCCCCCTCCGGGCCTGCCGGCGAACCTCTTCAGGCTTCGCCCGATCACCGCCAGACCAAGGCGCCCTGAGCCGCAAGTCGGGCGCGGATTTTTCCGTGCTTTATTTGGGAATTGTCCTACAGCGTCCTAAAAAACCTTCCTCTAGCCTGTCGCGACTTAACGTTTCCGACCCGGTCTACACCTGCCGCGTTGCCATTGGAATGCCTGCCATGCCGAACAAAGCACTACGAATCATGATTGCCGACACGGAGCATTATCATCGGATGAAGCTTGAACGGCTGCTCAATCATCACGGCTATTTCTGCATAGCGCCTGTGGGTAGCCTGGAGGAATTCCTGACGTTGGTGGAATACGGCAGCAAGCCTTTCGACCTGGTCCTGGTCAATGCCGGCCTTGCAAGCGGATCACTGGATCTGACCGGATTCTTGCGCGGCAACCTGCAGGTTCGTCATTCAATGATCTATAACGCCCAGCAGGCGCTCCTGGAATCGGTGCCCCTCGCGCATCCGCCCTCCTTGCAGGTGACCACTGCCGCGTTGCCCGATTCGGCCGTGCTGGAACGCCTGATGACCTTCATTGACCCCGAGGCCAGCGAGTCGGCCCAGCCTTGGCCCCATGCCTGCAGGCGGGGCCAGGGAAGCTGATCGCACCGTTAGTCGGCACTGTCAGGTCTGACAGGTGGCGCGGCCTATCGCTTGTGTAACAGTCCGCTGCAGTTTGAGCATCGGCGTGGTTTGCATTCATTCGGGGAGCTGTCTTGAAGCATGTAATGATCGTGGATGATCACCCTGTCATACGTGGCGCTTTGCGGCTCGTGTGCCAGAACGAAGGGTTTACCAATATCAGTGACGTCAGCGGCGTGGCTGAGGCCAAGGCGCAGATCAAGGAGGCGCGGGCCGACCTGGTGATCCTGGACCTGGTGATGAATGGTTTCGATGGCCTGGACCTGCTGGTCTGGATCCTGATGGAATTTCCCGGCTGCGCGGTGCTGGTGTTCACTTCCCAGGATGCCCAGCATTTCTGCAACCGTTGTATCGCGGCCGGGGCGAGGGGGTTTGTCACCAAGAGAAGCGACCTGAAGGAGCTGATCAAGGCGATTCACGCGTTGAAATCCGGCTATTCCTATTTCCCTCAAATGCCTGTCAGGCTGGATTTTCACCAGCGTGGCGAACAGCAGGCCCTGGAAAGCCTCTCCACCCGTGAGCTGTCCATCCTGCGGATGCTGTCGATGGGCATGCGTGGCAAGGACATCGCCGATGCATTGTTCATCAGTCCGAAAACGGTCAGTACCTACAAGACGCGCCTGTTGGAAAAGCTCGGTCTCACTTCCCTGGTGGGGCTGTCGGAATTTGCGAAGCGCAATCATCTTTAAGGTAAAGCGAGCTTGTTGGCTGTTCTGTAAATAGAACGCTATGGCCGGTTTTTGCAGTCTGGTGCATCAACGGTACGGGTTTTAAGCTGTGTCCATCGAGTCGCAACACCTGATTTGGAGACACAGTTTGAAAAACATCATCGGCCTCTATACCAGCCCGCGGACCCACTGGGTCGGCGACGGCTTTCCGGTCCGCACGTTGTTTTCCTACGACAACCTGGGCAAGCACATCAGTCCGTTCCTGCTGCTGGACCACGCGGCGCCCAGCGAATTTTCCCCTACTTCAGAGCGACGTGGCGTCGGCCAGCATCCCCATCGCGGTTTCGAGACCGTGACCATCGTCTATCAGGGCGAGCTTGAACACCGTGATTCCACCGGCAGCGGCGGCAAGATCGGCCCTGGTGATGTGCAATGGATGACCGCCGCCTCCGGGATCATCCATGAGGAATTCCATTCCGAAACCTTCGCTCGACAAGGCGGGTTCATGGAAATGGTCCAGTTGTGGGTCAACCTGCCGGCCAAGGACAAAATGGCCCCGGCCGGCTACCAGACCCTGCTCAAGAGTGACATCCCCAACATTGCCTTGAAGGATAACGCTGGCAGCCTGCGGCTGATCGCCGGGAGTTTCGAGGGGCATCGGGGCCCGGCGAAGACCTTCACGCCCATCGAGGTCTGGGATATTCGCTTGAATGCCGGCAAGGACCTGACCCTCGATTTGCAAGAGGGCCATAACACGGCGCTGGTGGTGCTGCGAGGTACGGTCCAGGTCAATGGCCGCGAGCGGGTCGAGGCGGGGCAACTGGCCTTGTTCGATCGGGCCGGCGACCAGGTGAATCTGCAAGCCGATAACGACGCCGTGGTGTTGCTGCTCAGCGGCGAGCCCATCGACGAGCCGATTGTCGGCCATGGTCCGTTCGTGATGAACAGCGAGCAGGAGATTCACCAGGCCTTCGAGGATTTTCATTCCGGGCGCTTTGGGCGGATGGAAGGCTAGCTAAGCAGCAACACGTTTCCTTGGTGGGCGCGAGCGTGCTCGCTATTTCAGTAGCACTTCAATTGATGAGTTGACTGTCCCGCCGCATTCGCGAGCAGGCTCGCTCCCACAAGGAGTCTTGTGGTGATCTCTACAGCGTGTTGATTCTGTGCCAATCTTCACGCCAACGACCCTCCTGGAGCTGTCCCCGATGTTCTCCCTGATCACCGCCCACCCGCTGCTCAGTGCCTTGGCGTTGCTTGTGCTCGATTTGCTGGCGTGGCGGTTCGTCAGTGCCGAACGGATGTACTGGAAGATCGGCGGGCGGCTGGTGATTTTCATGTTGTTCAGCATGCTGCTGTTCAACGAAGGCCTCAACCCCATGCAGACCGCGCAGTGGGTCGATGACGTGCCTCGGCACCTGGCGGCTACCGGCCTGCAGATTGCGTGGTGGCTGTTTGCCGCGCGGACCCTGACCGTGATGATCGGTGCGGTCATGATGCAACGGGTCGGCCATACGGGGCGGCTGTTGCAGGATCTGCTCGGCGCGGTGATCTTCCTGGTCGCGGTCATCGCGGCTTTGGCGTATGTGCTGGACCTGCCGGTCAAGGGCGTGCTGGCAACCTCCGGCGCGATGGCGATCATCGTCGGCCTGGCCTTGCAGAGCACCCTCAGCGACGTGTTTTCCGGCATCGTGCTCAACACCACCAAGCCGTATCAAGTCGATGACTGGATTTCCATCGACGGCACCGAAGGCCGGGTCACCGACATCGACTGGCGTGCCACGCGGTTGCAGACCTCCCAGGGCAGCATGGCGGTGATCCCCAACTCGCTGGCGGCGAAAGCCAAGATCGTCAATTTCAGCCGACCGAGCGATATGCATGGTTTGTCCATCAGCATTCAGGTCAGCCCCCATGCGCGACCGCAAAAGGTGATCGAAGCGCTGGAACGGGCGATGATCGGCTGTCGTGCACTGCTTGCCAGCCCGGCGCCCTGCGTCACGCTCAAGGGCACCAGCAGCGCCGGGGCGGAATATGAAATCAGCGGGTTCGTGGCCTCTATGGGGCAGAAACGCGAGGTGCGCAATCAACTGTTCGACTTGGCGTTTCGGCATCTGCATGCATCGGGCGTGAGCCTGCTATCCACCAGCGAAAGCACTGCGGCCCTGGCGGTGTCGCGGCCCCGTGCGTTGCTGGAAAGCTCGAGCATTTTTTCCACGCTGCGCCCGGACGAAAAAGACACCTTCAGCCAGAACATGACCCTGCAGACGTTTCGCGCCGGCGAGGTGATCCTGGCCGCCGGGGAGGTCAGCGATCATCTGTTCATCATCGAGTCCGGCGTCGTCAGCGTGAGCCTCCTACGTAACGGCCAGCCTCTCGAGGGCGGCCGCATGGGGCCGGGCGAAGTGATCGGCGAAGCCGGGATCGTCGCCGAACAAGCGGCGTTGGCAAATTTCAATGCCAAGACTTTCTGCACGCTTTATCGCATCGAGAACAGCTACCTCAAACCTTGCCTCGAGGCCCGTCGCGACATCGGCGACGCCATGAAAAACCTGTTGGACGTGCGCATCCACTTGGCCCAGAACCTGACCCGCGAACTGCCCAAGCCGGTCGCCAAGAAACGCTTCCTGCAATGGCTGCGCAGCCGAGCGTGACACCCTTCGAAAGCACGCCGTGCCCTTGTGGCGAGGGAGCTTGCTCCCGCTGGGTGGCGCAGCCGCCCTGAAACCAGGCCCCTCGGTATATCTGTTAAACCGTGCCAACCGGTTTACGACTGCTACGCAGCCGAGCGGGAGCAAGCTCCCTCGCCACAGAAGCTTGCGTCATTTCCATAGGCGTCTCGGTCTCCATTGGCCACCCGAACTTCCCAACAATTGGCTATTTGTCCCGCGCCAGTGCAGGGCTAACGTAGCGCTACACCCAATTGTTCAGGAGTTCATCATGCAACCGCGTATCGATTTCTATGCCGCCTCCCCTGATGCCTATAAAGCCATGCTGGGCCTGGAGAACGCGGTCTCTAAACTGGGCCTGGAAAAGTCCTTGATCGAATTGGTCAAGCTGCGCTCTTCGCAAATCAATGGCTGCGCGTACTGCATCGACATGCACACCGCCGATGCGCGCAAGGACGGCGAGACCGAGCGGCGCCTATATGCCGTGACCGCCTGGCGCGAGACGCCGTTCTTCACCGGTCGTGAGCGCGCCGCGCTGGCCTGGACCGAAGCCCTGACGCGCCTGAGCGAGACCCACGCGCCCGACGCCGACTACGAACTGCTGAACGAGCACTTCACGCCCAAGGAAATGGTCGACCTGACCGTGGCGATCAACGCCATCAACGGTTGGAACCGGCTGGCGGTGGGCTTCCGGAAAATGCCCGAAGCTTAAGAAATCAGATCAGTACCTGTGCGAGCCTGCTCGCGATGGCGGTTAGTCAGTTTCAGAAGTGTTGGCTGACCCACCGCTATCGCGAGCAGGCTCGCTCCACGGTTTTTCGATGTCAGGGTGCGCGCGACCAGCTGTTAATATGCCGGCCTGTTTTCAACCCGGCCCACAGCCATGCTCCTTCACGCCCTCGACTGGCACCCCCAGCCTCGCCTCGAACCCCTTCACCTGGACTGGCTCGCCGATGCTGGCGTCGAGGTGGCGGTGTTGCGCCTGGACCGGACCGATTCGCTGATCAGTGGCAACAAGTGGTTCAAGCTGCTCCATCATCTGCGTGGCGCCCATGCGTCAGGTGCGGAGGGGATCATCAGCCTTGGCGGCGCCTACTCCAATCACCTGCACGCGTTGGCGGCGGCGGGCCAACGATTCGGTTTCCCGACGGTGGGACTGCTGCGTGGCCATCCTCAGGAAACGCCGACGGTACTCGACCTGAAAGCGTTCGGCATGACGCTGCACTGGTTGGGTTATGAAGGGTATCGAAGGCGCCATGATGCGGATTTCTGGACGCCCTGGCAGGCGCAATATCCGCAGTTGTGGCCGATCCCTGAAGGCGGCTCGGGGTTGCCTGGCGCGCAGGGCTGCATGATCTGGGAGACCAGCGTTCGCGATCAATTGGCGGGTTTGGGGTGGAGCGATTATCACGGTTGGTGGCTGGCGTGCGGCACTGGAACGTCGTTGGCCGGCCTGGTGCTGGCGGAGGCAGGAAGGCGTCCGGTCCATGGCGTCCTGGCGGTCCCCGAAAGCCACGGCGTGAAGCAGCAAGTCGAAGGCATCGTGAAAGAGGCGGGGTTGGGCAATCCGCTTTATGAACTGATTGACGGCAGTCGTGGCGGATTTGCCCGGGTTGACGAAGGGCTCACAGCCTTCATCGAAACCACAGCGCAGATCGAGCTGGAGCCGTTGTATACCGGTAAGGCACTGTTGCTGCTCAAGGCTCGGGTCGAGGCCGGGCAGTTTGCCGCCGGCACTCGGCTGATCTTTGTCCACACCGGCGGCTTGCAAGGCCGCCGGGGATTCCAGTGACTGTCTTCAGCCGCGCTTGGGCATCATCCGCAGCAACGTGTTATCGCGCACCACATAGTGGTGATACAGCCCCGCCAGCGCATGCAGGCCAATCAACCAATAGCCAATGGTGCCGCCGAGCACATGCCAGCCTTCCACTTGCTTGGCCAACGCCTTGTCCGGTTCGACAAGCAGTGGCAAATCAAATCCGTAGAACATCACTTGGTGTCCTTCGGCGCTGGTGATCAACCAGCCCAGCAGTGGCATCGCGATCATGAACAGGTACAACGCCCAGTGCATCAGGCGCGCCAGGAATGTTTGCCATGCGGGCGAAGCCGGGAAAATCGCCGGGGCCTTGCCCATGCTGCGAGCAAACAGGCGTAGCCATACCAACACGAACACGGTCAGGCCCAGCATGAAATGCGCTTCCTTGATCAGCGTTCGGCCGCCGCTGCCCTTGGGGAAAATGCCTCGGAACTCAATGCAGGCATAAACCACGGCCAACAGCACCAGCATCAGCCAATGCAAGGTGACCGTGACAGTACTGTAACGGTTTGCGGAATTTTTCCAGGGCATGCGGGTATCTCCAGCCATCAGGGTAAAGCGCTGTCTAGAGCAGCGTTGTGCTTGCACTTTAAGCCCGTTTCGCTGGGTTTGCATGAGCCAGATCAGGTTGCGTCGATGAATTTATGATCCGCTCGCAAAATGCTCTCGCCATGCAGCCGGCGGGAACCCATTTTTCCGGCCAGCTCATGGGCTTTCTCAAGGGGTGATGTCTGGTGGGTTCAAGAGCCACTCGAACAATAAACCCGTATTGTCGTTGCTCGGCGCCAAGGGGCGGGGCGACGTGGGGCCACCATTGCCCGGGCCAGGCTCGAGCAATCCCACGCAAAGGACCGGTCGGTCGGGATCGCCGTCGAGGAAGCTCACCAGCACCTCGCTACCGGCCAGCAACGAAGGGTGATCGCCGGGCGTCAGGCACGACACGGGCAGCGCAATGCCTTCGTCGTCGCGGTTCCAGAGGCTGACCATGACCCGGCCCTGTAGGTCGGATGTCGCGGCCTGGCCAGGCGGACCGAGTACATAGGCGAGGTGATTGCCAGGTACGCATGGCTTGGGATGCACGAGGAGCGGTCGGTACACGGAGGACCAAGGAATCGCGCAGAACTGATTGCGGTAGTCCTTTGCCGCGGGTGGGGTTGGCAGGTTCGTTTCAAGAATCGAAAATTGTCGCCCGCGATGCCGAACCTCGGTAATCAGCCATTGGTCGTTGAACGTCGATACCGGGTGCCCATCGATCCGCGCGATATGACCGCTGCGCAGGGCCGGCGAGAGGGTGTGCCCATGGATCTCTCGTTTTCGGTAGCGCAACCGTTCCAGATGCCGCCGGCCTGCCTGGAAACGGTGAATCCGTGTCGGGTCGTCACGCTTTCTTTCGTGCGCCGCCTCGGATGCGGGGTTCGCGGTGTCGGCCGTTTCGGCCGCTGCACGATCGCGAAATCCGTGGGGCGGACCTGGAGGTATTGAATGGTGGCGTTGATACAACCGCGTAATGGCGCCGACTTTATCCGCCTCCATCAGGAGTTCAACCGCCTGTACGGGAAAGCTCTTCGGATCCTCGGCAAATACCATGACGTGACCCAGGGGGCTGTGTTCGAAGTGGTAATGAATGCCTTCTTCTTCGCATAGCCGCTGCAGCAGCGTCAGGTCGCTTTCCTCGTACTGGATACAAAATGGCCGACACGGGTAATGTCCATTTGGCAGTTCGAAGCGATAGCTGAGGGCGGGAATTGCGTTTTCTTCCAGCAGGCGCTGCAGGATCTGCACAACGGTGAGCCGATGAAAAACTCGACGTCGCAGTCCTTGTTCCAGTTGCTGGATGTACGGCACCAGCGTCAGCCGGTAGCCGACGCGGTGCGCAGCCTCGGCGCTCAGGCTCACGCTGTGCACGATCCCGTGTATGCCGGACTCACCGTCCAGGCGCAGGAAGGCCGCTTGGCCCAACAACGCGTCGGGACTGATCGGCGGCTCCTGGCCAATCAGGTCGAGGTCGAAGCGGTACGGCTGATTGAGGGCTTCCCGGCCGTTGAGCCCCAGGACATGCAGGCGCATGTCGCTTTGCATGATCGTCAGGCTGAAGGGATTTTCCATATCGTTGCGCATTGCCGCCCATATTTTCACGGAGAGAAGTGCGAAGGGTACGAAACCCCAGCGTATGACGCCGTGCCCGAATCGCTATTTCGGAAACGCCCTACAGCATGTAGTGAAAATGTCGATGAAGCGGGAACGATTTTTTGGTCGATCAGCTGGTTGTGGGCGTATAAACTTGCGCCACAGCGCCGGCCGGCAGATGTCTCGGCGCGTCAGACAAGAGAGTGAGTAATGGGCGCACAGTGGAAGGTTAAACACAAAGAAGCGGCTGCCAACGCCAAGGGCAAGATCTTCGGCAAGCTGGTGAAGGAAATCACCATTGCCGCGCGCAACGGCGCCGATGTCGCGACCAACGCGCACTTGCGGCTGGTGGTCGAGCAGGCGAAAAAGGCCTCGATGCCCCGCGAGACCCTGGAACGTGCGATCAAGAAGGGTTCCGGCCAGCTTGGCGAGACCGTGCAATACCATCGTGTCACCTACGAAGGTTTTGCGCCCCATCAGGTGCCGCTGATCGTTGAGTGCGTGACCGACAACATCAACCGTACCGTCGCCGAGATCCGCGTCGCGTTCCGCAAGGGCCAACTTGGCGCTTCGGGCTCGGTGGCCTGGGATTTCAATCACGTCGGCATGATCGAGGCCGCCCCGGACAGCCCGGACGCGGATCCGGAAATGGCCGCCATCGAGGCCGGAGCCCAGGATTTTGAACCGGGCGAGGACGGTGCGACGCTGTTCATCACCGAGCCTGCCGATCTCGACGCCGTACAAAAGGCGTTGCCGGAGCAGGGCTTCACGGTGTTGTCCGCCAAATTGGGCTATCAGCCGAAAAACCCGGTCAGCGGCCTGACCGATGAGCAGATGGCTGAAGTCGAGGCCTTCCTCGAAGGCCTCGACAACCATGACGACGTGCAGGACATGTTTGTCGGCTTGGCGGGTTAAACCCTCGTCCTGACGTAACGCTGTTCACTTAAGGTCGTCCAACCACCTGTGGCGAGGGAGCTTGCTCCCGCTGGGTCGCGAAGCGGCCCCAAAACTGCCGAATGTGGAGCTTTAGATACACCGCATTCGCCGGTTTTACGGCTGCTTCGCAGCCGAGCGGGAGCAAGCTCCCTCGCCACGGTCGTCCAGAAAGTCTTCAATCTCGTCAAACCCGGGCCGCGCCAGCACATCCGGCTGACAGCAGCGCGCCTCCAGGTCTTGCAGTCGTGCAAGGTCCTCGGTACCCAGCGCCGGATCGATCCGCGCAAGCAGTTCTCCCAGCAGAATCCCGAAGGCCCGCACCTCGATGCGTTGCAACGCGCGTGTCTGCCTGTCATCAACCGTGGCATGGAAAGACGCCGCGCCAAAATCCCCCAGCAGGCAATCGCCTTGGTCATTGCAGAGGATATTGTGGCCATACAGATCCCCATGGGTAAGGCCTTGCCGATGCAGATGACCCGCCACACAGGCAATGCCCCGGGCGATGCGCATGGCCACGTCGGCGCCCAGGCGCAGTTCATCGGCATACACGTCGCGCGTACAGGATTCCAGGCTCGGCAACCCGGCCAGGTTGCGGTATTCGGGTCCGATCAAGGCCATCACCAGTCCGGCCTGTTGCTCAGGGTGATCGGCAACCTGGCCCAACACTTCGATCAGGTTTGCATGCTTACCGGCGGTGATGCACGCATGCATCTCATGCAACGGCGAGCCGTCGCTGGTCATCTGGCCTTTGTAGAGCTTGACCGCGACGTTGCGCCCGGCCTGGCCCGGCGGTTGCCACAGTGCTTGATGGATCACGCCCGAAGCGCCTTCGCCCAATGAGGCTTGCAAGCTCAGTTGCGACCAGTCGATCGGCGTCGCGATATGCAGCGCCCGGGCGTCGGCTTCCGCTTCCAGTGGGTTGCCGGCGTAGGCCAGCCAACTGAGCCTTGGCAGTTCCAACAACCACGACGGCAGCTCGGCCAACTGATTGGCGGAAACACGCAGCAATTCGAGGCGATGACACTGGGCCAGGCTCTCCGGCAACGCGCGCAGGCGATTACCGGCCAGCATCAGTTTTTGCAGATGCGGGCGTTGGCCCAGCTCCGCCGGCAGTTGGCTGATGCGGTTATCGGTCAGGATCAGCCAGCGCAGCAGCGGCGGCAACGCCGCACCGGTGACGCGTTCGATTTGGTTGGCCTTGAAGCCGACCATGGTCAATGCGCTGCAACGGCCCAGGCATTCGGGCAGTTCGGTGAAGTGATTATCCGAGCAGAACAGCACCCTCAGGTGGGTCAGGCGGTGCAGATCGTCGGGCAACTTGTCGAGCTGGTTACCGCTCAGGTCGAGGATTTCCAGCGAGTCCGCCAGCTCGAAGATTTCCTGGGGGAACACCGTCAGGTCGCATGACAGCTTCAATCGGGTAATGCCCGATAGCTGGCTGGTTTGGAGTTGGGTGAGGGTGTGCATGGTGGAGGTCGCTGTCATCAAGGGGGCCGAGCGCCATAATGAAACCAGCGCAGGCCCGCATGATAAACAAAAAAGGCAGCGCCAGCGGTCCTAGCGCTCGATGCTGCGGTTCCACCGCGCGTTCCAGGCCGGACGTTGTTCGTTGACCTGATCCCAATCCACCGCAATCGCGGTTTCCAGGTATTTTTTCATTGCTTCCACCTGGCCGCGAGTCTTGTCGGTGGTCGGCGTGTTGGGGTTGGACGGGATCTGGTCGCCTTCTTCCAGGGCGATGGCCTGGGCTTCGGGGGTCAGCAGGAACGCGGCGAGTTTCTGTGCGAGTTCGGGTTCGCTGTTCTGGGCGACGGCGCATTCGGCGACGTTCAGCACCACCGCGCCTTCCTTCGGTTGCGCGTACTCGACCGGCATGCCCTTGAGTTTCAAGGCGGTGACTTGGGTCGGCGTCAGCGGGAACAGCGCCGCTTCATCCGTCTGCAACATTTCGGAGATTTTCGCCGAGCTGGGGATGTACTCCAGCACGTTACGCCCGACCGTGTTCGGCCACGCCTTGAAGCCCGGCTCGACATCGGTTTCGCTGCCGCCCTGGATCCGGTTGAACATTAGGAACCCGTGCAGGCCGAAGGTGGACGAGGCCATGGATTGGAATACCACTTTGTCCTTGAATCGCGGGTCGGCAAGGTCCATCCACGACGTCGGCGTGTTCCAGCCTTTTTCCTTGAACAGCCGCGTGTTGTAGGCCAGCCCGGTGACGCCGAGGCTGACGGCGACGGCCTGGTCCTTGATGCGCCCCTTGGCCGGAATCTGCGCCAGGGGCGCGCTGTCTTGCAGCTTGTCGCACAGCCCCATGGCGATGGCGCGGTACATGATGCCGTCGTCCAGGAACATCACGTGCATCTGCGGGTTGCCCTTGCTGGCCTGGACCTTGGCGAGGATGTCGGCCGAAGTGCCCGGCACGATCACCACCTTGACGTTGTTGGCCTTCTCGAAGGCGGGTAGGACCTTGTCGGCGTACAACCGCTCCATGGTGCCGCCGTTCATGCCCAGGTAAAGCGTCGGCTCGGCCAACGCCTGGGTGACCGGGAGCAGGGCGCCCAGGCAAGCGGAACCCAGCGAGCAGAAACCAAACAGTGCACTGCGTTTGACGTTATTCATTGGCGCGACCTTCCTCTATCAAGCAACGGAGATGGAGTGGAACCGGGTGATGGAAAACGCATCCAGCGGCGTGGACGAAGCCCCGCTGCAGATGATCTCGGTGAGCGCCTGGCCCACCGCCGGGCCGATCTGGAAGCCCGCGCCGGCAAAGCCGAACGCATGCAACAGGCCGGGTTGGGTGCTGCTGGGGCCGATCACCGGCTGGCGATCGGGCAGGTAGCCTTCGGTGCCGCTCCAGGTACGGATCGCCTGGGCGCCCTCCAGGAACGGGTAGAGTTCGACGGCCTGGCGCAGGATCTCGATGACCGCGTTCTGGCCTGGGCGGGCGCGGGCGTCGTCCAGCGCGAAACCCTGGCCGCCGCCCAATACGCAATTGCCCCGGGCGACTTGTCGCGCGTAGATGCCACCGCCCTCGACGCCGGTGCTGGCGTCCATCACCACCGGCAGCGGCTCGGTCACCAGCATCGCCGGGTGCCCGGCGTGCATCGGCACTGCTTCGCCGAACTGCGCGGCAAACCGGCTCGCCCAGGCGCCGGCGCAGTTCAGCAGCCACGGCGCGCGAAATTCGAGGCCGGTTTCGGTGCGCACGACAAAGCGCTGGCCGTCGTGCGTGACCTGGCTGACCGGGCACTGTTCGTGCACCCGCGCGCCGTGCCTGCGAGCCGCCTGGGCAAATGCCGGCGAGACCAGGCGCGGGTTGGCATGACCGTCGTCCGGGCACAGCGAGGCGCCGACCGCGACGCTGCCGACCCACGGAAATCGCCTGCGCAATTCGTCGCGATCCAGCAGTTGCAAATCGAGGCCAAAGCCCCGGCTGCTGGCGGCGTAGTCCTGCAAGGAACGCAAGTCATCGAGGCTGCGGGCCAGCTTCAGATGGCCGCTGCGCTGATACTCGCCGTCGATGCCGATCAATTGCGGCAATTGCCCCCAGATCTCATGCGCCCGTTGCGACAGCGGCAGTTGCGACAACGGACGGCCCTGGCGCCGCACGCCGCCGTAGTTCACGCCGCTGGAGTGCGAGCCACAGAAGTCCCGTTCCAGCAGCGCCACACGACGCCCGGCCTTGCTCAAGAACAACGCCGCCGAGGCGCCGACGATGCCGCCACCGATGATCACTGCATCGACCTCGATCATGGCTCGACCTCCAGGCCAAACGGCACGGGCTTGACCGGTGCCTGTGCCCGCAAGCGGCCAATTTCCCCGACGGCGCGGTCACTTTCATGGGCGATGATTTCTGCTGCCGCGGCACCGCACATCCGCCCTTGGCAGCGGCCCATGCCGACCCGGCAATGGGCCTTGACCCGGTTGATTTCCCAATGACCTTCCCGGACGACCTGGCGGATATCGCCGACGCTGACTTCTTCGCAGCGGCAAATCATCAGGTCCTCGGGAGCGCCGCCGGCCCAGTCCTCGGGGAAGGCAAAGGCGCGCTCCAGGCCTTGGCGGAAGTGGCCGATGCGTTCCAGGGACTGTTCCAGCTGGGTGCAACGTTGCGGGTCGACTCGGTAGCCGAGGTCTTCGAGCAGCGCCAGCGCCGCTCGTTCACCCGCCATCTCGGCAGCGTCGGCACCCATGATTCCGGCGCCATCGCCGGCCAGGTAGACCCCGACTGAACTGCTGCGCCCGGCACTGTCGCGTTGCGGTAGCCAGGCGCGGTTGAGCGGGCTCCAGGCAAATTCGCAGCCCAGCAGATCGGCCAGTTGGGTTTCGCTGCGCAAGCCATGGGCGAAGGCGACCGCATCGCAATCGAGGGTGTGCTCGATTTTTTTGTTGCGCCATTTCAACGACTGCACCCGGCGCTCGCCCTCAATGCGCGCAAGGCTGGCACCTTGATGCACCGGGATTCCATGAGTCGTCAGCCAGGCGCGGTAATAAAGCCCCTTGGCGAGCGTGGCCGGTTGCGTGAGCAGACCGGGCAGGGCGCGGACCTGCGCGCTCAACGGCGAGCTGTCGAGCACGGCGACGACGTTGGCGCCGGCCTTGGCGTATTGGTAGGCGACCAGATAAAGCAGTGGTCCGCTGCCTGCGAACACCACACGTTCACCTACGGCGCAGCCTTGGAACTTCAGGGCGATCTGCGCCGCGCCCAGGCTGTAGACGCCTGGCAAGGTCCAGCCAGGAACAGGCAGGATCCGGTCGGTGGCCCCTGTTGCGACGATCACGCTGGCGTAATCCAGGCGAGCGGCGCGGCCCTCATGCAAGGTATCCAACTGACCGGCTTCGGCGTTCCAGACCAGCGTGTCGGGACGGTAATCGAGCTGCTTGCGCAATTCATCCAGAGTCTGGTGGATGGCGTTGGCCTTGGCTGCTTCGAAGCCATACAGCGTGTCCGCCGGCCGGGTGAAGTTCGCGGGCTGGCGCCGGTAAATCTGTCCGCCACCGCGCGCGGCTTCGTCCAGCAGGACCGGATAGAGGCCATGGGTGACCAGGGTTTGCGCAGCGCGGATACCAGCGGGGCCGGCGCCGATGATGACGATGGGTTTCATGGCAACCTCACCGGCAGCGGATTTTCGCTGCTGTCGAGGCCGCCTTCGCGAGCAAGCTCGCTCCCACATGGGATCTGTTGCGGATGCCGATTGCGCGTGCGCCACAGTTCCCCTGTGGGAGCGAGCTTGCTCGCGATGGGGCCATACCTGTCAAAGCCATTCATACCTGCCGCCCCGGTTCTCGGATGATCTGCTGGCCAGCTTCGAGCATCGTCGAGCAGGCGCGCACGCGGCGGCCGTCGCCCAGGCGGACCCAGCAATCCTGGCACGCGCCCATCAGGCAAAAGCCGGCACGGGGCTCGGCGCTGAAATCGCTGCCGCGCAAGTGTTCGCTGCAGGTCAGGACGGCGGTGAGCACGGTATCGCCGAGCAATCCCCTGGCGGGTTCGCCGTCGAGCAGGAAGTCCAGGGCCGGGCGGTCGCTTTCGGCCAGTCGTTTCAGCAGAGCCATGGCGCCCTCATTGTTTGCCTACCAGGACCCGATCCAGGCCATACACCCGGTCGAGCAGAATCATGGTCAGCGCGGTGAGCGCAATGACCAGCGCCGACACCGCCGCCATCATCGGGTCGATGGATTCGGTGGCGTAGACGTACATGCGTACCGGCAGGGTTTGCGTGGCCGGCGAGGTGACAAAAATCGACAGCGTGACTTCATCGAAACTGTTGATGAACGCCAGCAGCCAGCCTCCGGCCACGCCGGGCAAAATCATCGGCAAGGTGATCTGCCGGAACAGGGTGAAACGACCGGCTCCCAAGGATTGCGCGGCTTGCTCGGCGCTGCGGTCCAGGCCGATGGCCGAGGCCAGTACCAGTCGCAGCACATACGGCGTGATCACCAACACATGGGCGAAGATCAGCCAACTGAAGTTGCCGTTCACGCCCATCAGCGCGAACAGCCGCAGCAGCGCGACGCCCAGCACGAGGTGCGGAATGATGATCGGCGACAGGAACAGGCCGTTGAAAAAATCCCGGCCAGGAAACTCCAGCCGAGTGATCGCCAGCGCCGCCGGCACCGCGATCAGCGTCGCCAGCGAGGCCGCGCTGAACGCCAGGATCAGACTGTTGTAGAACGCATCGACAAAGTCCGCGCGCTCGAACACGGCACGGAACCAGCGCAGGGAGAATTCCGTCGTGGGCAGGCTCAAGGTGTTTTCCGGCGTGAAGGCGACCAGGCAGACCACCACCAGCGGCGCCAGCATGAACACCACTACCAAGGCATGGAACAACAGGGCGAAAGGACCGTTCCTGGACATGAAGAATTACCCCAATGACTTCTTGTAGCGGCCTTCGATCATGCGGTTCCACGACAGCATGATCAGCAGGTTGAGCAGCAACAGCGCGACGGCAATGGCAGCACCCATGGGCCAGTTGAGTTCCGACAGGTATTGGTCGTAGATCAGCGTGGCGACCATTTTCAAGCGCCGGCCGCCGAGCAGGCCGGGGATGGCGAACGAACTGGCGGCGAGGCCGAACACGATCAGCGTGCCGGACAGCACGCCCGGCATGATCTGTGGCAGCACCACCTTACGGATCACCGTGATCTGGCTCGCACCCAGGGAAAGGGCGGCCTGTTCGGCGGCCGGGTCGAGTTTTTGCAGCGAGGTCCACACCGGAATGATCATGAACGGCAGCATCACATGCACCAGGGCGATGACGACCGCGAACGGCGTATAGAGCAGCTTCATCGGTGAGCCGCCGAGGGCTTGCAGCGTCTGGTTGACCAGGCCGTCGGCGCCGAGCAGCAGGCTCCAGCCGAACGCTCGCACCACCACCGAAATCAGCAACGGCGTGAGGATCAGGATCAGGAAGATCGAACGCCACGGCGCGCCCATGCGGCTGAGGATGTAGGCCTCGGGTACGCCGATCACCACGCACAGCAGCGTGGTCAGGGCGCTGATCCAGAAGGTGCGCAGGAAGATTTCATAGAAGTACGGATCGCCCAGCAGGCTGGTGTAGTGCTCGAAGGTGTAGGCGTCGCCGTTGATGCCCGAGCCGTAGTCGAAGACGTTGAACGACAGCACCAGCGTCAGGCCGAGGGGAATCACCAGCAGACCCAGGTACAAGGCCAGGGCCGGGGCCGACATCCAATAGCCTTGGCGGCCACGCTTCATGGCGTCGATCAGCTTCATGCCGACACCTCATCCACGCTCAACACCCGCAGCAGCGCCGGGTCCCAGTCGAGGCCGACGGCAGTGCCTTCGGCCAGCGGCGCCGAACCGTCGTTGCGCCGTACCACGCTGAGTTCACCCAGGTGGGTGGAGACCCCATACAACCACTGGCTGCCGAGGAAGAAACGGTTGGTGATGGTGCCTTGCAGCCGTCCCGAGCCGGGGGCGCACAGGTCGATTTTTTCCGGGCGCAGGCTCAGGGTCAGTTCGCCTTTACCGGCGCTGCTGGCTTGCACGACTCCGGCGCTGTCACGTTCACCGGGCAGCAGGTTGGCCTTGCCGACGAAGCCGGAAATGAACTCGGTGCGCGGGTGCTCGTAAAGGGTGTAGGGCGCGTCGATCTGGGTGATACGGCCGGCCTGCATGACCACGACCCGATCGCTGATCGACAGCGCCTCGGATTGGTCGTGGGTAACCATCAGCGTGGTGATGCCGACTTCGCGCTGGATGCGACGGATTTCGAACTGCATTTCTTCGCGCAGGTTGGCGTCGAGGTTGGACAACGGCTCGTCGAGCAGCAACACCGGCGGTTCGATTACCAGTGCCCGGGCCAACGCGACGCGCTGGCGTTGGCCGCCTGAAAGCTCTCGTGGGTAACGCTCGGCATGCCGATCCAGGCGCACCAGCTTGAGCACGCGGTCGACCCGGGACTGCAGCTCGACGTTGGGCACTTTGCGCATGCGCAAGCCGAAGGCGATGTTGTCCTTGACGGTCATGTGGGGAAACAGCGCGTAACTCTGGAACACCACGCCCAAGCCGCGGCTGGCGGGCTTGGCGTGGGTGATGTCGCGCCCGTCCAGCAGGATGCGGCCGCTGCTGGCTTCGACGAAGCCGGCGATCATTTGCAACGTCGTGGTCTTGCCGCAACCGGACGGCCCCAGCAGCGAGACGAACTCACCTTTCTCCACCGAGAGGTTGGTGGCGACCACGGCGTCCAGGTCGCCATAACGTTTGCTCAAGTCTTCAAGTTGCACGAAAGCCATGACTGCGCTCCACCTGAGATTGTTATGCGTCGCCGCGAGGCGCGCTTTTTTGTATGGGCAGATACGAAAGATGTCGCGGGGTGCGTTGGCGCTCGACTTCAAGTCGGCTGCCGCTGTTGTTCGAATCGCCCCTGTATGGACGCAGAGTAGGACGAAGAATAGGATGGGCTCAATGGACTATTTCACTGAAGCGATGACTATTTTCAGTTTCATTCGGTGAATAAATAACTGAGTAAAAAATTTTATGCCTGATTCCATTGAGCGGAATATCGAAAAGAACGAAGTGGGGGTTGGCTCGGTCTCCCGGTTGTTTGCCGTGCTGCGCAGCCTGGGCGAGACCGCTGAAGGGGGCGAGCGCGTCACGCAACTGGCCCAGCGTATCGGCCTGTCCCAGCCCACCACGCACCGCTTGCTGCGCAACCTGATGGACGAAGGCATGGTCGAGCAGGATGCGCGCAGCAAACGCTATCGCCTGAGCCTGGATTTCTTCGCCCTGGCCGCTCGCGCTGGCAACACCGGCAACCTGCGGGAACTGGCCAGGCCGGCGATGTTGCGGTTGTCGGCGTCCCTGGGGGATTCGCTATTCTTGCTGGCCCGTTGCGGCTTCGATGCGATCTGCCTGGACCGCAGTGAAGGTCCGTTTCCGATCCGCACCTTCACCGGTGACATCGGCGGTCGAGTGGCCTTGGGCGTGGGGCAGGGCAGCCTGGCGATCCTCGCGTTCCTGCCGGAGGAAGAGCGCGACACGGTGATTCAATACAACTTGCCGCGACTCAAGGATTTCCATCTCTACGATGAAGTCTTCCTGCGCACGGAAGTGGAGAACGTCCGCGCGCTGGGCTATGCCGGGCGCAACACTGGGGTGTTGCAGGGCATGGCCGGGGTGGCGGTGCCCATACTCGATCGTGAAGGACGGGCCGTGGCTGCCCTGAGCGTGGCGACGATCAGCGACCGGCTCGGGCCGGATCGCCTGCCGACCGTGGTGGAAATGCTCAAGCGCGAAGCCGCGGTGATCGGACCGCGGATCAATCCGTTCGACCCGCTGCTGCGCAGGCCTTCGCAGGTGTTCAGGCAGGGATAAATGAAGTCTTCCGGACTTTTGTCACTCTGTGGGAGCGAGCTTGCTCGCGATAGCGGTGTGTCAGCCAGATCACTTCCAATTGATCCACCGCTATCGTCGGATCGCCGCCCGGAGCAAGCTCGCTCCCACAGGGGAAGGTGGTGCGTCAGAAATCCAGGGTTTGCTTGAGCTTCTGCGCCGTCGGCGTATCACTGGGGATGACCATCGCATAGTTGTACCCAGGTCCAGACCAGTACTCGGCTTGCAGTTCGCCGTCGCGCCGGCTGCCACGGGGCAGCAGGAAATTCCTTGGACCCGGTGGGCGAATATAGAAGCTGATCTTCTGGCCGCTCGGATCCTGATAGACCACCATCGCCGCCGCGCCTTGTTCAGTGCTGAGCAATCGTCCGCTGACCGGCTTGAAGCCCGCCGCCGAAAGGTCCGGCAAACGGTCGGCCTGGGTGAAGTAACGGTCGAGCCAGCCTTGCATGCTGTGTTCGTCGCCCGTCTGGTAATCGGCCGGGAGCACGCCTTGCTGGGCAATCAGCCGGTACGCCTGCAATGCATCAGCCATGGGCGCTGCAGCGCTGAGCAGGGTTATTTGCCGGGCCTGCCAACCGCCCAATCCACCGACACCGACGGCCAGCATCAAGACCGCTGCGCTGGCGAGATGCCGACGCGAACGATGTTTCATGCGTTGTCGGATGACGGTCGGGTCGAGGCTCGGATTAAGCGGTTGCTGCAAGGTTGCGCTCAAGGTTGCGCGCAAATGCTGCGCATCTTGCTGCCAAGCTCGCACACGCTTGGCGACGGCGGGGTGGCTGGCCAGGTAGGTTTCCACCTGGCGCCGGTCGGCTTCGCTCAGTTGGTGATCGACGTAGGCGTGCAGATCGTTGTCACTGGGGGGCATGCTGATCATTTGAGTATCCGCAGGGCAGGGCGGGCGATTTCGCCTTCGCTGAGTTGGCGCAACGCCTGGCGCGCACGGGACAGGCGCGACATCACGGTTCCGGTCGGCACGTCGAGGATGTCGGCGACTTGCTGGTAGCTCAGGCCTTCCACGGAGACCCACAGCAGCAGCGCGCGCTGTTCGGCAGGCAGTTGATCGAAAGCCTGGAGGGACGATTGGGCAATGACGCTGCGCTCGGCGGACGGGTGTGCATCGTCGCGTCCGGTGAAGAATTCCAACATGCGCGCGTACCGCCGGGAACGGCGATGGGCATCGAGAAATTGCCGGTAAAGGATTGAAAACAGCCAGGCCCGCAGATCGCCTTCCGGGCGTTTGTCGTTCCATTTCGACAAGGCCCGTTCCAGGCAGGCCTGAACCAGGTCATCGGCATTGCTGGGATTGCGCGTCAGCGACACGGCAAAACGTCTAAGCCGCGGGATGAGCAGGCGCAACTGGTCGTCGAGTTCGTTCATGGGGGCATGGCTTCGTGGGTCCGTCGCTGCTTGTGACTGGAAAGACGATCCTGGAACGAGATTATTCCAGCGTAGGAAAAATAAATACGACGCGAGGGAATAAACCCATCGTGCTTTCGTCTGACGGATCCTTTCCACAAATGGCCCTGTGCCTCGGAGTCTCCTATGGTTGACCCTTCTCCTGAACGTCGGCCGCCGCTGAGCGCCGCCAGCCTGACATTGCGCCTGACGGGCATTGCCGTCGTCGTTGCGGCGCTGGCCGGAGCATTTGCCTACGTCAACGGCACCCTCGACCCGCATCGCCTGACGCCCAAGGCGTTGGTCAATGTCCTGGAAACAAACAACGGAGTTCATGCGGGTTTCCGGCGCAATCACTCCAAAGGTGTCTGTGTCGCCGGTTACTTTGAAAGCAGCGGCGAGGCGCGCGCCTATTCCAGCGCGCAGGTGTTCAACGATGCGCGGACTCCGGTGGTCGGGCGTTTTGCGCTGCCCAGCGGCAATCCTTACGCACCGGACGGCAGTGTGCCGATCCGAAGCCTGGCATTGCGGTTCACCCAGGCCAATGGGCAGCAATGGCGCACTGGCATGAACAGCATGCCAGTGTTTCCGGTGGGGACGCCCGAGGCGTTCTATCAGTTGCAACAGGCTCAATCGCCAGATCCGACCACGGGCAAGCCGAACCCTGCAGCGGTGCCGGCATTTTTTGCCGCGCATCCCGAGGCGATGCCGTTCCTGCAATGGATCAAGACGGCCAAGCCATCGGCCAGCTACGCCACCGAAACCTACAACGGGATCAATGCGTTCTATCTGGTCAATCCTGCCGGGCAACGCCAGGCCGTGCGCTGGGGTGTGGTGCCGATGAGCCAGGATGCGGCGGACGCGACACCACCCCAAGGCGCCGATTTTCTTGAACAGGACCTGGGCAAACGCCTGGCGGCCGGTCCCTTGCGCTGGCGGCTGGACATCACCTTGGCCAACCCGGGCGATCCGGTCAACGACGCCAGCAAGGCCTGGCCCAGCGACCGCAAGGTGATCAACGCCGGTACCTTGGTATTGGAGAGCACCCAGGCCCAGGACAACGGCGAATGCCGTGACATCAACTACGACCCGCTGATCCTGCCCAGTGGTATCGAAGGCTCCGATGACCCGCTGCTGGCCGCGCGTTCGGCGGCCTATGCCAGTTCTTATCTGCGGCGTAGCAGTGAAGTCAGCCAATTGCCCGCCACCCAGGAGTCTCGCCAATGAACGCGCCTCGACATTTCGCACCGTTGGCTCGGCTGCTGCATTGGCTGATGGCCTTGATGGTCATCGCCATGCTGTTCATCGGCGCAGGCATGGTCGCCTCAGTGTCCGAGCGCCATGAATGGTTGCTCCAGTTGCACAAGCCCTTGGGCATTGCGATCCTGCTGTTGGTGATTGTCCGGCTGGTGGTGCGCTTTACCACGCGAACACCGCCATTGCCGGCCGACCTGCCGGGCTGGCAGGCATTGGCGGCCAAAGCTTCGCACGTCTTGCTGTACGCCTTGATGCTGGTCTTGCCGCTGTTGGGCTGGAGCATGATTTCGGCGGCGGGCGACCCGGTGATGCTCAGCGAATCGCTTCGCCTGCCTTCCATCCTGCCGGCGGATGCCCAGGCCTTTGCACTGCTGCGCAAGGCCCATGGCTACCTGGCCTATCTGCTGTTCCTGACCGTGCTGGTGCATCTGGCGGCGGCGCTGTTTCACGGGTGGGTGCGCCGGGATGAGGTGTTGGACAGTATGTTGCGTGGCAAGCGTTGATCCTGTGAACCTGCAACCCGTGGCGAGGGAGCGAGCTCCCTCGCCACGGGGGACGGGTGTTTGAGTGACCTCAGCGCAACTCGTCGACCATCGCCTCAATGGTGCTCAACACATCCTTGCCCAGTTGCATCGAGCGTTTGCCGGACCAGCCCGTGTGTGGGTTAGGGTGGTCGTTGTGGTCCTTGAATGGCATTTCCAGGGTCAGGGACAGGCAGTCGTATTTCTGGCCGACGGCGTTGCAGGCGAGGGTCATGTTGGCCTGGCCTGGTTCGTCACGTGTGTAGCCATAGGTCGTCTGGAAGTCCTTGGTCTGGTGTTTGAGGTGGCTGCGAAAATGCTCTTCGAGATCGGCAATCCGTGGCGTGTATCCCGGATTGCCTTCGCAACCGGCGGTGAAGACGTGGGGGATTTCTTCATCGCCGTGAATGTCGAGGAACAGGTCGACGCCATATTTTTCCATCTGCTGTTGTACGAAAAATACCTCGGGGCTGATTTCCGGGTTGGCATTCTGCCAAGCCCGGTTCAGGTCCTGCCCCATCGCGTTCGTGCGCAGATGCCCGTGGAACGCGCCATCCGGATTCATGTTGGGGACCAGGTACAAATCAGCCTTGGCGAGCAAGCGGTTCAGTTGGGCGTCGTCCTGGTGCTGGAGGCGTTCGATGACCCCCTCCATGAACCATTCGGCCATGTGCTCGCCGGGATGCTGCTGCGCAATGATCCAGATCTTTCGGCGTCCCTCGGCACCGCTGCCCTTGCGCAGCAATGGAATGTCACGGCCTTCGACGCTCTTGCCGGTAGCCAACAGTTCGGTACCGGCCTTGTGCTGCGCTTGCTCGATCAGCCAGTCATGACGGCCCCGGCTGTAGGGTTCGAAATAGGCGAACCAGGCGTGAGGCTGTTCGGCTTCCAGATGAAAGCGCAGGGCATCGCCTTCGAATTGCGTAGGAATACGGAACCAGTTGACGTGGTCGTAGGACGCGACTGCCTGATAGCCGGTCCAGGCCTTGTTATAGGAAGACTGGCTGGCGTTGAGCAGGCGAAAGGAATATTCCTGGCCGACGTGCAAGCCGCTGGCCTTGAAGTGGAACCACTGGAAATGCGCGCTGCGGGTGTCAGGCCGAATCTTCAACAGCGATTGCAAGGGGTTGCTGATGTCTACGACTTCAATGTTGCCACTGTCGAAACTGGCGCTGATATCGAAGGAGGATTTAGCCACGGTCACGGTTCCTGCAGAGGATTTTTGTGCCGTTACTTTACACGCAAGGCGGGGTAAATCGGGACGATTTGCATCGATGACAAAAGGGGGCGCCCTCCCTGGACGCTGAAGCAGAGTAGAGTCTCGCTGGCCGATTCTCAAGTGCTGCCTGTCGCGGGTTTGTCAGCGGGATGGCGCCGGGACTTTTGCAGGCGGATGGGCATTTGCTATCATCGCCAACA
Organism: Pseudomonas sp. HB05; assembly: GCF_016756915.1. Taxonomy (NCBI): domain Bacteria; kingdom Pseudomonadati; phylum Pseudomonadota; class Gammaproteobacteria; order Pseudomonadales; family Pseudomonadaceae; genus Pseudomonas; species Pseudomonas sp. HB05. Next base: position 10,572 of record NZ_JAESPG010000031.1, on the reverse strand, counting down.
TTGAGATCAACACCCTCCTAAAGACTTCATTAGCCTGAAGCCATAAGCCGAAAATCGGCAAAAAAAAGACCCGGCAAAAAGCCGGGTCAAAAACCGTGATTAGCCTGATGAGGAGATATGCCAGAAGTCCGACCTAAGGTCTCCTGGCCTATCGACCGATCTCGCGATCAGTTGTTGCAATAATAATCATTATCATTTGCAAGTCAAATGATTTTATCGCATCGGTTGGAAAATTTTTTCCCGTGGCCCGCATTCGTGGCTCCATTCTGCGCGCAACGCTTAGCGAGTGGGTAGCCGTCAAGGGATCGGTCGAGCATGACCTTGACCAGATCAATCATGTGCACGACAGAAAATGCCAGGTCACGGTTCGAACCGTTCAGTCTATTGGCAGATTCGTGGGCAGTGGCCGCAGCGCAGCGCAGCAGGTCGCAAGCATGGACCAAGGCTTCTTCGCCGCTGATGTTACGGTTCACGTCGAAAAAGCGCTGCTCGGCCTGGGCTGTTGCAACACCTGGTTTCAAGTAGTAATCCAAGGCGCGTTGGGCCGCCGGGCAATCCTGAAACGATGGGAATGCCGGGTCCAGGGAAGTGACGGGTTCGTGTTTGTTGGGCGTGTCCATGTGTCGAGTTACTCCGTGTGAGATGAAATCCTGTGCTCCCAGCTTAGTACGCAGCGTAATTGTGACGACAATTTAAATACTACAATTTGTGTTTTGATGGGCGTGGTCATCCACGTATCGTGCCGCTCATGGATAAATGGATAGAGTTGGTCAAGGCCAAGATGAAGGAGCTGCACATCACGCAAGTGGTGCTTGCAGAGCGTTTGGGGATGTCACAGGGCGGTATCGGCCATTGGCTGACCAAGCGCAGACAGCCCAGTCTTGAAGACATGAACCGGGTGCTGAAGGAACTGGGGCTCGAGTTTCTCGAAGTGGCCATGGTGATCCGCGAGCCGGATACCTCCACGGACGAGGGCATGGCCCTGGCGCAGAAGTACAACCCGTACTTCCGCTACCCGATCAGCGAATGGCACGACATCGGCACTGTTCGTGAAGGCGATCTCGCTGACTACGGACCGTCGCGCTATGAGTTGACGGACTACCACGCCCAGGGAGATGCGTTCTGGCTGGTGGTGGTGGGGGATGCGATGACCGCGCCGAGCGGGCTCAGTATCCCCGAGGGCATGTCGATCCTGGTTGATCCGGCGATCGAGGCGGTGCCCGGTAAACTGGTGATCGCCCAACTGCCTGGCAGCAGCGATGCGACCTTTCGCAAACTGATTGAAGAGAGCGGTCAGCTTTACCTGGTTCCGCTCAATCCTACTTACCCGAAAAGCTTGTACACCGAGCAATGCCGAATCATCGGCGTGGTCGTGCAGGCAACCATCAGGTTCTGAACCGGATCGGCCCGGACAACGGGCCGATGCCTATTCTTCCAGCGCCACCAGTACGCTGCCCTCGCTGACCATTTCACCTTCCTGGCAATACAGCGCCGTGACCACGCCGGCCTTGGGCGCACGGATGCTGTGCTCCATTTTCATCGCCTCCAGCACAACGAGCTGTGCTCCGGCTTCCACCGTCTGGCCGGCACTTACCAACACCCGAACAATGCTGCCGTTCATGGGCGCAACCAGGCTGCCATGAGGGTTGTGACTGGCGTCGGCGGCGGCCAACGGGTCGTATGACTCGACGCGATGCAGATCACCCTGCCATTGCAGGTAGAGGCTGTCGCCCTGGCGAATCACGCGGTGGCCGCGACGCACGCCATTACGCTCGATCACCAGGTGCTCGCCCTTGAGCTCGGCACAAAGGGAGGCACTGTCCAACGTCACCGCGCGGTCCTGACCTTCACAGCTCAGATGCAGGGTGATTTCCCGTGGCAGTCCGAGGCGCAGCCCACCGGTGTTGCTCCAGGGAGAATTCGCGTCATCGGCGCGGACGTGCGGCTTGAGGCTCAAGGCGAAGGCCTGGGCGGCCGCGTGCCAGAAGTCGTCATCCAATTCGCCTGGCTCGGGCAGCAGTTGCGCCTGGTAACGTGGGATAAATCCAGTGTCCAGTGCCTCAGCGGCAAACGCCGGGTGACCGACGATGCGCCGAAGGAATCCGATATTGGTCTTCAGGCCGCCGATGGCGAACTCGTCGAGCATCGCCAACAGGCGCAAACGGGCCTGCTCGCGGTTCTCGCCCCAGGCGATCAGCTTGCCAAGCATCGGGTCGTAGAAAGACGAAATCTCGTCACCTTCTTCAACGCCGCTGTCGACCCGCCGCCCTTCGCCTGCAGCGGATTCGCGGTACAATGCCAGGCGCCCGGTGGCGGGGAGAAAATCATTGGCCGGGTCTTCGGCATAGAGCCGTACTTCGATGGCATGTCCCCGCAGCGGTACTTGCTCTTGCGTGATGGGCAGCGGCTCGCCGAGGGCGACGCGGATCTGCCAGGCGACCAGGTCCAGTCCGGTGATCGCTTCAGTGACCGGATGCTCGACCTGCAGCCGGGTGTTCATCTCCATGAAGAAAAACTCACCCCGCGCGTCCAGCAAAAACTCTACCGTGCCCGCGCCGACATAGCCGATCGCCTGGGCCGCACGCACCGCGGCTTCGCCCATCGCCTGGCGCAATTGCGGGCTGAGGCCCGGCGCAGGCGCTTCCTCGACGACCTTCTGGTGCCGACGCTGGATCGAGCAATCCCGCTCGTTGAGGTACAGGCAGTTGCCATGTTGGTCGGCGAACACCTGGATTTCCACGTGGCGTGGCTTTAGCAGGTATTTCTCCACCAGCATGCGCGCATCGCCGAACGACGATTGCGCCTCACGCTGCGCCGAAGCCAAGGCTTCGGCCAGTTGGCTGACGTCTTCCACGACTTTCATGCCTTTGCCGCCGCCGCCCGCGGTTGCCTTGAGCAACACCGGATAGCCAATGCGTTCGGCGGCGGCGCGGAAGGTTTCCAGGTCCTGGGCTTCACCGTGGTAGCCGGGCACCAACGGCACGCCAGCGGTTTCCATCAAGGCCTTGGCGGCGGATTTGCTGCCCATGGCGTCGATGGCCGAGGCGGGAGGGCCCAGGAAGATCAGCCCGGCTTTTTCGATGGCCCTGGCGAACCCTGCGTTCTCGGAAAGGAAACCGTAGCCAGGATGAATCGCCTGGGCACCGCTGGCCTGGGCCGCGGCGATCAATTTGTCGATTTGCAGGTAACTGTCGGCGGCCTTGCTGCCGCCCAGGTCGACGCAGATATCGGCTTCCCGACAATGACGCGCGTTACGGTCCGTGGCGCTGTGCACGGCGACAGTGGCCAGGCCCATGGCCTTGGCGGTGCGCATGACACGGCAAGCGATTTCACCGCGGTTGGCCACCAGTAGAGAGGTGAGGGCAGGGGCGCTCATCGACGCGGCTCCTTGTTATGTGACTCGGCTTGCCAGTTCGGCGGCCGCTTTTGCAGGAAAGCCCGCAAGCCCTCCTGGCCTTCGGGGCTGACGCGTATCCGGGCGATGGCGTTCTCGGTGTAGCGCCGCAACGCCGGGGTGAGTGCACCGTTGCCGACCTCACGGAGCAATTCCTTGCTCGCGCGCATGGCCGCCGGACTGTTGAGCAGCAGGTTGTCGATCCAATGCCCGAGTTGATCGTCCAACGCCTCGGCCGGGTAACTTTCCGACAGCAAACCAATCTCTTTCGCACGTTGTCCGCTGAAACGCTCCGCAGTCAGGGCGTAGCGCCGCGCCGCGCGTTCGCCAATGGCCTGCACCACGAACGGGCTGATCACCGCAGGCGCCAGGCCAATCCGCACTTCCGACAGGCAAAACTGCGCTTCGTCGGCGCCGATGGCCATGTCACAGGCGCTGATCAGGCCCAGTGCACCGCCAAACGCGGCACCTTGGACCACAGCCAATGTAGGAATCTTCAGTTTGGCAAGGTTGTACATCAGCTCCGCCAGTTCCCGGGCGTCGTCGAGGTTGGTGTGGTAGTCGAGCTCGGCGGACTGTTGCATCCAGGCCAGGTCGGCGCCGGCGCTGAAGTGTTTGCCACGGCCACGGAGCAACAGGAAACGCAAGGTCGGATCGCTGCCGACCTCGTCCAGGGCGAGGATCAGCTCGCGGATCATCTCGGCGTTGAACGCGTTGTTCTTTGACTCGCGGCTGAGCCACAAAGTGGCAAAGCCGCGTGGGTCGGTGTGCAGTTCGAGGGTGTTGTACTGAGTCATGGGCATTTTCCCGATTACATCCTGAACACGCCGAAGCGGCTCGATTCGATGGGCGCGTTCAGCGACGCGGACAAGGCCAGGCCCAATACGTCGCGGGTCTGCGCCGGGTCGATGACGCCGTCGTCCCACAGCCGCGCGCTGGAATAATAGGGGTGCCCCTGTTCTTCGTACTGGTCGAGAATCGGTTGCTTGATCTCGGCTTCCTGGCTGGCGCTGAACGGCTGTCCGCCGCGTTCGGCCTGTTCGCGCTTGACCTGCACCAACACGCCGGCGGCTTGTTCGGCGCCCATCACGCCGATCCGGGCATTCGGCCACATCCACAGGAACCGTGGATCGTAGGCGCGACCGCACATGCCGTAATTGCCCGCGCCGAAACTGCCTCCGATGATTACGGTGAACTTCGGTACTCGTGCGCAAGCCACGGCAGTGACCAGTTTCGCACCATGCTTGGCGATGCCGCCGGCTTCGTATTTCTGGCCGACCATGAAACCGGTGATGTTTTGCAGGAACAGCAGGGGAATCCCACGCTGGCACGCCAGTTCGATAAAGTGCGCGCCTTTCTGCGCGGCCTCGGCGAACAGGATGCCGTTGTTGGCGAGGATGGCGATCGGGTAACCGTGCAGATGGGCGAAGCCGCACACCAGCGTCGTTCCGAAGAGCGCCTTGAATTCATCGAATACCGAGCCGTCGACGAGGCGTGCGATGACTTCCCGCACGTCGAACGGCTGTTTGGCGTCGGCCGAAACCACACCGTACAGTTCGTCGCCCGAGTACAGCGGGGCGATGGGTGCACGCTGCTGCAGCTCGCCGAGTTTGCGCCAGTTGAGGTTGGCGACGCTGCGGCGGGTCAATGCCAGGGCGTGTTCATCGCTGTCGGCGTAATGGTCAGCCACGCCGGAGATCTTGCAGTGCACATCGGCGCCGCCCAAGTCCTCGGCGCTGACCACTTCGCCGGTGGCGGCTTTTACCAACGGCGGGCCGGCGAGGAAGATCGTCGCCTGCTGGCGAACCATGATTGCCTCGTCCGCCATCGCCGGCACATACGCGCCACCGGCGGTGCAGGAGCCCATGACTACGGCAATCTGCGGAATACCCTGGGCACTCATGTTGGCCTGGTTGAAAAAGATCCGGCCAAAGTGCTCACGGTCGGGAAACACTTCGTCCTGGCGTGGCAGGTTGGCGCCACCGGAATCCACCAGGTAGATACAAGGAAGGCGGTTCTGTTGGGCGATGGCCTGGGCGCGCAGGTGTTTTTTCACGGTCAGCGGATAATACGAGCCGCCTTTGACCGTCGCGTCGTTGGCGACGATCATGCACTCGATACCTTCCACGCGACCGATGCCGGCGATCACACCGGCTGCCGGGACGTCTTCTCCATAGACTTCGTAAGCTGCCAGCGGACTGATTTCCAAGAACGGCGAGCCTGGGTCCAGCAAGCGATTGATGCGCTCGCGCGGCAGCAGTTTGCCCCGCGATGTGTGCCGCTCCTGGGCCTTGGGTCCGCCGCCTTGCTGGACATGAGCGAGCAAGGTGCGCAAGGCCTCGACTTGTCCGAGCATCGCATCGCGGTTGGCGATGAACTCCGGTGAGCGAGCGTTGAGCTGAGTATGCAGCGTGGCCATGGTCAGCTCCGTTAGCGGGTTTCGTTGAACAGTTCGCGGCCAATCAACATGCGACGGATCTCACTGGTGCCGGCGCCGATTTCGTACAGCTTGGCGTCACGCAAGAGACGGCCAGCCGGGAATTCATTGATGTAGCCGTTGCCGCCCAGGATCTGTATGGCATCAAGGGCCATTTGCGTGGCGCGCTCGGCGCTGTAGAGGATCACCCCGGCGGCGTCCTTGCGGGTGGTTTCGCCGCGCTCGCACGCCTGCGCCACTGCGTACAGATAGGCGCGACTGGCGTTGAGCTGGGTGTACATGTCGGCGACTTTGCCCTGGATCAGCTGGAATTCGCCGATGCTCTGGCCGAACTGCTTGCGGTCGTGGATGTACGGGACGATCAGGTCCATGCACGCCTGCATGATGCCGGTCGGTCCGCCGGACAAGACCACGCGCTCATAGTCGAGGCCGCTCATCAACACTTTCACGCCGCCGTTGAGCACGCCGAGGATATTTTCCTCAGGCACTTCGACGTCATCGAAAAACAACTCGCACGTGTTCGAGCCGCGCATGCCGAGCTTGTCGAATTTGTTGCTGCGGCTGAAACCTTTCCAATCGCGCTCGACGATGAACGCAGTGATGCCGTGGGCGCCTTTTTCCAGGTCGGTCTTGGCGTAGATCACGTAGGTGTTCGCGTCGGGGCCATTGGTGATCCAGGTCTTGCTGCCGTTGAGCACGTAGTGGTCGCCACGCTTGTCGGCCCGAAGTTTCATCGAAACCACGTCGGAGCCGGCGTTCGGTTCGCTCATGGCGAGGGCGCCGATATGCTCGCCGCTGATCAGCTTGGGCAGGTACTTGCTCTTCTGCTCATGGGTGCCGTTGCGGTTGATCTGGTTGACGCACAGGTTGGAGTGGGCGCCGTAGGAGAGGGCGACCGAGGCCGAGCCGCGGCTGATTTCTTCCATGGTGACGACATGGGCCAGATAGCCCAGGCCGGCGCCGCCATATTCTTCGGGGACGGTGATGCCCAGCAGGCCCATGTCACCGAACTTGCGCCACATGTCGGCGGGGAACAGATTGTCGATGTCGATCTGTGCGGCCCGAGGCGCCAGCTCTGCCTTGACGAAGGACTGCACCTGGTCGCGCAACATGTCGATGGTTTCGCCGAGGGCAAAATTCAGGGATGGGTAGCTCATGGGGCACCTTTTGGATTTTTTGTCGGGTGTGGGGAGCGGCGTGGCGGCTCTCACCTTTACGTTAACGTAAGCTTGTGACGAATGGCTGTCAATCGCTCTTTACGTTAACGTCAACTTGGGCGAGAGTAAGGCCGCTCTTGCATGAGATTCACCGATACATCCATTAATAAAAACAAGAGGGCGCGTCATGGATCAACCCGGTTCTCACCCGCAACTCAGCTACACCTGCGGCTCCCAGGCCAAGGCCTTGCTCGCGCAGACGATCGGCCAGGCGTTTGACCAGACTGTCGCCGAATTCCCTGACGGCGAGGCGTTGGTGGTTCGCCACCAGTCGCTGCGCTACAGCTGGCGAGAACTGGCCGAAGCGGTCGATCTGCACGCCCGGGCCTTCCTGGCGCTGGGCTTGCAGGCGGGCGACCGCCTTGGCATCTGGGCGCCGAATTGCGCGCAATGGTGCATCAGTCAGTTTGCCAGTGCGAAGATCGGCGTGATCCTGGTCAATATCAATCCGGCGTATCGCGCCTCCGAATTGGAGTACGTGCTCAAGCAATCCGGTTGCCAGTGGCTGGTGTGCGCCGGGTCGTTCAAGACCTCGGATTACCACGCCATGTTGCAAGCCTTGGTACCAGAGCTGGCAGAGCAATCGATCGGACAATTGCGAAGCGAGCGCCTGCCGGACCTGCGCGGGGTGATCAGCCTCGATTCGCAGCCGCCTTCGGGATTTTTACCTTGGTCGCAGATGGCTGCCCTCGGTGCAGCGGTGTCGCTAGGGCAACTGACTGAACGCCAGGGGAGCCTGCATTTCGATCAGCCGGTAAATATCCAGTACACCTCAGGCACCACCGGATTTCCCAAGGGTGCGACCCTCAGCCATTACAACATCCTCAACAACGGCTACATGGTCGGCGAAAGCCTGGGCCTGAGCGTTGACGATCGGCTGGTGATCCCGGTGCCGTTGTATCACTGCTTCGGCATGGTCATGGGCAACCTGGGGTGCGTGACGCACGCCAGCACCATGATCTACCCCAACGATGCCTTCGATCCCTTGCTGACCCTGCGCACCGTGGCCGAGGAAAAAGCCACGGCGTTGTACGGCGTCCCCACCATGTTCATCGCCATGCTCGACCAGCCACAGCGAGGGGATTTCGACCTGTCCAGCCTGCGCACCGGAATCATGGCGGGGGCCACTTGCCCCATCGAGGTGATGCGGCGGGTCATCAGCGAGATGCACATGGCTGAGGTGCAGATTGCCTACGGCATGACGGAAACCAGCCCGGTGTCGTTGCAGACCGGTCCCACGGATGAGCTGGAATTGCGCGTGACCACCGTCGGGCGGACCCAGCCGCAGCTCGAAAGCAAGATCATCGACGTGGCGGGCGATATCGTCCCGCGCGGGACCATCGGCGAACTGTGCACGCGCGGCTATAGCGTGATGCTCGGCTATTGGAACAACCCCAAGGGCACCGCCGATGCCATCGATCCGCAAGGCTGGATGCACACCGGCGACCTCGCGACCATGGACGAGCAGGGCTACGTGCGCATCGTCGGACGTAACAAGGACATGATCATCCGCGGCGGAGAGAATGTTTATCCCCGGGAGCTGGAAGAGTTCTTCTTCACCCACCCCGCGGTGGCCGATGTGCAAGTGATCGGTATTCCGTGCTCGCGTTATGGCGAGGAGATCGTCGCCTGGGTCAAATTCCATCCCGGCCACAGCGCCACCGAGCAGGAACTGCAGGCCTGGTGCAAGGAGCGCATCGCCCACTTCAAGACGCCGCGTCATTTCAAGTTCGTCGAAGATTTTCCGATGACGGTCACCGGCAAGATCCAGAAATTTCGCATGCGTGAAATCAGCATGGAAGAACTGCGCGGTAACGAAGGCTGAGCAAGATCCCCCGTGGGAGCGAGCCTGCTCCGGGCGGCGATCCGACGAAAGCGGTGTTCCAGGCGAGATAGATGTCGACGGTGACGCCGTCTTCGTCGGATCGCCGCCCGGAGCAAGCCCGCTCCCACAAAAACCAAATCCTGGAAAGCACAAAGGGGAGCCGAAGCTCCCCTTTAATTTTGTCGTCGCGTGCTCTTTTTTTATTATTGAGGGGCGGCCTGTTGTTGTTTTTGGCAGCCGTGGCCCTTTACCGCTGTTTTTGGCGATCCCCATCCGGGATCAAGAGCAAACGTATTTTTTTGAGCGCTGATCTGCTTTTTCGCCTGGCGATCCAACCGATTCGGGAGCTACCTGAAGGTAGTTTTATTGTTCTCTGCCCGGTTGCGGGTTGCTCCTGGAAGCACCCTGAAAAGCACATCTTCTCCAAAAAAATCTGTTAGCTGCGTCTCTGCCGTGTTGTTTTTGTTATGTCAGAGTCGTTTCGTCTTGTTTTTATTGGGTTTGTCGCTTTTTTTTATTTTTGTTGTGCAAGAGATATAGCAGGTGCCGTGCCAACTTTAAAAAATCCATATAAATCAATCGGTTGAGTTTTTTGTCGGAAAATCCATCCCGCGAAACCCTGACAAATTGTTTCCGTGTTACTCGTTTCACCCCCGTTACAAACGGGGGCGGTAACACCTCACTGCGCCAGCCGCGCCTTCGCAACGCGCGAACCGGTCGGACGGCCGAGCACGTCACAAATCTGCCGGCCCGCGGCGATGAGCGCGTCCAGGTCGATGCCGGTCTCGATGCCGAGGCCATTGAGCAGGTACAGCACGTCTTCAGTCGCGACGTTACCGCTGGCACCCTTGGCATAAGGACAGCCACCCAGGCCTGCGATGGAACTGTCGAACACGGCGATGCCCTCCAGAAGGCTGGCGTAGACGTTGGCCAGGGCCTGGCCGTAGGTGTCGTGGAAATGTCCCGCAAGTTTGTCCCGAGGGACGTCGGCGCTCACCACCTCGAACATCCTGCGCGTCGCGCCGGCGGTACCGGTGCCGATGGTGTCGCCCAGGGACACTTCATAGCAGCCCATTGCGTACAGCTCCCGGGCGACCCAGGCCACTTGCTCAGGCTTGACGTCGCCTTCGTAAGGGCAACCCAGCACGCACGATACGTAGCCACGCACGCTGACACCATTGCGCGTCGCCGCCTCCATGATCGGGGCGAAGCGCTCCAGGCTTTCCTTGATGGTGCAATTGATGTTGCGCTGGGAAAACGCTTCGGACGCGGCGGCGAACACCGCGACCTCTTTCACGCCTGCTGCCAGCGCGTCTTCAAAACCCCTCAGGTTCGGCGCCAAGGCGCCATACGTCACGCCGGGCTTGCGCTGGATTTGCGCGAAGACTTCGGCCGAGCCGGCCATCTGCGGCACCCATTTAGGCGAGACAAAGCTGCCGACTTCGATGTAACCGAGGCCGGCAGCGCTCAGTGCATCTACCAGGCGTACCTTGTCGGCGACGCTGATGGGGTGCGATTCATTCTGCAGGCCATCGCGCGGGCCGACTTCGATCAGGCGTACAAAGGAGGGGAGGGACATGGGGTTGACCTGTAGTAGTGGGGAACACGGCTCCTTTTGTGGGAGCGGGGGGGGGGGCGGGGGGGGGGGGGGGGGGCGCCAACGAATTTAATTGTTGTGGCCCAGACGCAGCCACCCCGC
>NZ_JAESPG010000030.1:0-3171 GCF_016756915.1 Pseudomonas sp. HB05 | reverse complement strand
TTGTGGGAGCGGGCTTGCTCGCGAAGACGGAGTGTCAGTCGACATCGATATTGACTGTTCGGGCCCCTTCGCGAGCAAGCCCGCTCCCACAATGGAATCGCTTGTTACTGGACGATTTCCTCGCCCTTGATCGTCTGTTCCAGCGCCTGGATGCAGCGTTCCTCGGCGGTGTCCAGCTCCAGCTTCATCTGTTCGATATCCAATAGCTGCTGTTCGAGCTGCTCACGGCGCTCGGCGATTTTCGCCAGCATGCTGTGGAGTTGTTTCTGGTTGCCGCTGCTGGGGTCGTACAGTTCGATCAGCTCGCGGCACTCGGCGAGGGAAAAACCAATGCGCTTGCCACGCAGGATCAGTTTCAGGCTGACCTTGTCCCGCGGTGAGTAGACACGCTCCTGGCCACGGCGCTCCGGGCTCAACAGGCCCTGTTCTTCGTAGAAGCGGATGGCGCGGGTGGTGATATCCAATTCGCGGGCGAGGTCGGAGATGCTGTAGGTCTGGCTGCTCATGGAAGCGCTCGAAACGAAAGAGGTTGGCGCTAAGCTAAAGGCAGGTTGACGTTCACGTCAAGCAATGAACTGTCGACGAAACCTGTGGGAGCGAGCCTGCTCGCGAAAGCGGTAGTCCAGCCAATATGAATAGTGACTGATCCGACGCTATCGCGAGCAGGTTCGCTCCCACATTGGACAGGCTAAACCCTATCGAGCTTCTTCTCATGGGCCGTCACCTGCTGGCATAGCTCGATCATCTGTTCGCGCATCCAGCGGTTGGCCGGGTCCTGGTCGGTGCTTTCATGCCAGTAGAGATGGGTTTCCACCGGCGGCACATCGTTGACGGGCACGTGGACCGCATGCAGATCGTGGCGGCGGGCAAAACGTTCCGGAACCGTCATGACCATGTCGGTCTGCTGCAGCACCTGGGAAGCCATCAAATAATGTTGCGAGCGCAGGGCAATCTTGCGCTGGATGCCTATTTTGCCGAGGGCCAAGTCGACATAACCCAGGCCGTTGCGGCGACTGGAAATATGCACGTGGGTCTGGGCCAGGTAATCGTCAAGACTGAGCTTTTCCTTGCCTGCCAAAGGATGGCCCTTGCGCATGGCACACACGTAACGGTCTTCCAACAACTTGACGTGGCGCACCTGCGGATCGGTGTTGAGCGGCGCATCGACCGCGAAGTCCAGGCGCCCGGCGGCCAGTTCCTTGGTGGTTTCCCGGCGCTTGGACAGGAAACTCTCGATGGCCACGGTCGGCGCCAGTCGGCGCAAGCGCTGGAACAGCGGCGGCAGGATCACGCCTTCGGTGAGGTCGGTCATGCTGATGCGGTAGGTCTTGACGGCTTGCAGCGGATTGAAAATCCGGCTTTCCTGCACCGACACCCGTAGCAGCGACAAGGCGTTACGTACCGGCCCGATAATATTCTGGGCCATCGGCGTGGGCACCATCCCTTGGGCGGTGCGCACGAACAGTGGGTCGTTGAAGGTCTCGCGCAAGCGCGCCAGGGCATTGGACACGGCCGGCTGAGTGATACCGACGATCTGCCCGGCGCGGGTCAGGTTGGCTTCGGTGTAGATGGCATCGAAGACAATGAAAAGGTTGAGGTCGACCTTGCTCAGATTCATGGCGCTGCACTCTTATTCTTGGGCTTGTATGAGGTGCCGGGTGGCGATGCAAATCAGTGAACCATATATCGGTGATGAATGTTAATACACGCCGAGAATAGGTTAGGTAAATTTTCGTAGCTCAACTAGCATCGATTCCATGACCTAAAAACAACCTCTGCCAGAAGGTGCTGCCGATGGATTTTGCCTACTCCCCCAAGGTTCAGGAACTGCGCGAGCGCGTCACGGCGTTCATGGATGCCTACGTCTACCCGGCCGAAGCGGTGTTCGAGCGCCAGGTAGCGGAAGGTGATCGCTGGCAGCCCACGGCCATCATGGAAGAACTCAAGGCCAAGGCAAAAGCCGAGGGCTTGTGGAACCTGTTCCTGCCGGAATCCGAACTGGGTGCCGGCCTGACCAACCTGGAATACGCGCCGCTGGCGGAAATCATGGGACGTTCGTTGCTGGGGCCGGAGCCGTTCAACTGCTCGGCGCCGGACACTGGCAACATGGAAGTCCTCGTGCGCTACGCCAATGAAGAACAGAAGCAACGCTGGCTCGAGCCGCTGCTGCGGGGCGAGATTCGCTCGGCCTTCGCCATGACCGAGCCGGACGTCGCCTCTTCGGACGCCACCAACATGGCCGCCCGCGCCGAGCGCGATGGCGATCAATGGGTGATCAACGGCAAGAAATGGTGGACTTCAGGTGCCTGCGATCCGCGCTGCAAGATCCTGATCTTCATGGGCTTGAGCAACCCCGACGCGCCACGCCATGCCCAGCACTCGATGATCCTGGTGCCGGTGGACACCCCCGGGGTAAAAATCGTCCGGCCATTGCCGGTGTTCGGCTACGACGATGCGCCCCATGGTCATGCCGAAGTGCTGTTCGATAACGTGCGGGTGCCGTACGAAAACGTCCTGCTGGGTGAAGGCCGCGGCTTTGAGATTGCCCAGGGGCGCCTGGGCCCGGGGCGGATTCACCATTGCATGCGCTCGATCGGCATGGCGGAACGCGCCTTGGAATTGATGTGCCAGCGCGCCGTCAGCCGCACCGCATTCGGCAAACCGCTTGCACGCCTGGGCGGTAACATCGACAAGATCGCCGATTCGCGGATGGAAATCGACATGGCGCGCCTGCTGACCTTGAAGGCGGCGTACATGATGGACACCGTCGGTAATAAAGTGGCGAAGAGTGAAATTGCCCAGATCAAGGTCGTTGCGCCTAACGTGGCCTTGAAAGTCATCGACCGGGCGATCCAGATCCACGGCGGCGCCGGGGTTTCCAACGATTTCCCGCTGGCCTATATGTATGCCATGCAACGCACCTTGCGCCTGGCCGACGGCCCGGATGAAGTCCACCGCGCTGCTATCGGCAAGTTCGAGATCGGCAAATATGTGCCCAAGGAGATGCTGCGTAGCGGGCGCTGAAAACTTTTTCTAATGAGACAGGCCCCATACTCTCGGTGGGAGCGGGCTTGCTCGCGAATGCGGTGTATCTGCAAAGAACATGTCGCTTGGCACTCCGCCTTCGCGAGCAAGCCCTCTCCCACAGGGGTACATCCGACAGGGCTTCGT
>NZ_JAESPG010000029.1:0-41693 GCF_016756915.1 Pseudomonas sp. HB05 | reverse complement strand
GGGGTGTGCTTGGTGTGTGGGTTTTATCTAAAACCACCGGGGGGGGCCCCCCCCCCCCCGCCCCCCCCCCCCCGCTCCCACAGGGGTACATCCGACAGGGCTTCGTTGCGAAGCCCGTGGTCGTCAGTTCACTCCTTGACGCTCATGTATTCCTCGGCCCAACGGATATATTCCTCGGGCTGGGTGTAGGTGTGGGTCAGTTCGGTGGCGCTCAGGTCTGATGCCTGGGTAAAGATCTGACGCTGCTCCCGCAGGCTGTCATAGGTGGCCTTGATCGCGGCAAAATAGGCGCCGTGGCCATCGATCGTGACGCGAACGCCCAGTTCGGCCAGGCGTTTATCATCCCGCAGCAACGGATTGCCATAGGTCACGAGCATCAAGGGGACGTTCAGGTTTTCGCTGATCTGCTCCAAATGCTCGAAGTCTTGCACGCCCACCATGCAGATCCCGTCCGCGCCGGCCCGTTCGTATTGCCGGGTGCGGCTGATGATTTCCTGGACCGGCAGGATCCCGGCATTGGTGCGGGCAATGATCGCCATTTCCGAATCGACCCGTGCCTCCAATGCCGCGCGGATCTTGCCGACGCCTTCGGCCACGCTGATCAGGTCGGTGGATTTGCGGCCAAACTGGGCTGGCAGCAAGGTGTCTTCGATAGTCAGCGCAGCCACGCCAGCGCGCTCGAGTTCGATGATGGTACGCATCACGTTCAGTGCGTTGCCGTAGCCATGGTCGGCGTCGGCAATGAACGGCAACTGGGCCACGCGGCCAATGCGAGTCGCCTGCTCGGCAAATTCACTGAGGGTGATCAATGCGAAGTCCGGCGCGCCCAATACCTGCAACGACGCCACCGAGCCCCCCAGGATGCCCACTTCGAAACCCAGGTCAGCGGCGATGCGCGCCGACATCGGATCAAACACCGAGGCGGTGTGATAGCAGGTCTTGGAAGCCAGCAATTGGCGAAAGCTGCGACGCAAATCTTGATGGGAAAGCCTGGACATATGAGATCCACCAATGGAATGGAAAGGCTTGAGCAAAAGTGTCAACGCCGAAAGATCCAAAGGCTATCACGTGGCAAGCGCAGAGATGATGACGAATGTGTATAGGCGATGCCGTTATGGCATCAGGCCAGAGCCCGCCGGCTGGGAAGCCTGTAACACGCCGCTTACGCTGCAACCGCTCGTTGTCCCTGCCAGGGCAATGTCACGGCGCGTACGGTGTCGCCCGGCTGCACTTGCAGGCGTTTGGCGGTGACGCGGTCGACGAGCAGGCTATGGCCGTGTTGATGGGCGCGGGCGCTGGTGACGCGGCAGTTTTCCAGGCGTCGGTTATGAATCAGCCAGGTCGGGGCCTGTTCGTCCGGTGTACCGATCGCCAGCGTCAGCGGCTGGCTGTCGCGCACGCTACGGATCTTCGACACCGGCGCCTCGACCACCGGGCCGCCGTCGAAAATATCAATGTATCCCTTATGGGCGAAACCCTCGGCACTGAGGATTTTCAAGGCCGGTTCGGTGTTGGGATGAGCCTTGCCAATCACGGCCTGGGCTTGTTCGGTGAGCAGGCAGGTATACAGCGGCTGACGCGGCATCAATTCGGCGATGAATGATTTGTTACCCATGCCGGATAGCTGATCGGCGTAGCTGAAATCCTTCTGGAAGAAGTGCCTTCCCAGGCTGTCCCAAAAAGGCGAGCGGCCCTGTGCATCGGCGTGGCCGCGCAGTTCGGCAATCAGCTTTTCGCCAAACAGGCTGGGGAACTCGGCGACGAACAACAAGCGCGCCAAGGACAGCAGCCGGCCGTTATGGCCCCGACGCTGCTCGGGCCGCAGGAACAACGAGCAGATTTCCGATTGCCCGGTCATTTCATTGTTGAGGAACAATGTCGGGATCTGCCGCTGGATGCCCAGTTCAGGCGCTGAACTGACCGTCACGCCGACGCGATAGTTGTACCAGGGTTCACGAACCCCGACGGCCCCGGTCAGCGCGCTGATGCCCACCACTTGCCGATCATCGTCCTCGAGCACAAACAGGTAGTCGGCATCAGCCCGTTCGACCTGTCCGGCGAAGGTACGCTGGGCCCAGCGCAGGCGATGCGCCAGGCGCTCCTCGTTGGCCGGCAAGCTGGTGAAGCCCGGGCCGGCGCAGCGGGCCAGGTCCAGTAACGCAGGCAGGTCTGTCAGGGCGACGGGACGGACGATCATGAAGCGGCTCCTTCTTCATGCCCGGCGCGGTGTCGAGGGGCGGCATGCAATTCGATCGATCTCACAGGCTCACCACTCGGATCCGCTCACCCTCGGTGATTCCCAGCGCCACCAGCATGTCAGGGTGCAGTGCCACCGGGCCCTCGCCGCTGACGTCCAGGTCGGCGATGATGGCCCGATAACCCGCGAGGCCATCGTTGCTCACCAGATACCGCCCACGGGCATCGATTACTCGGCTTTCCCGGGTGATGACCGAGCGACTTTGGACGATCGAGCGAATGTTCGTGGTTCGACCGTGCAACGTCGGCCCACCGTCGAAGAGGTCCACATAGCTGTTGGTTTCGAAACCCTCGCGCTCGAGTATGTCGAACGCCTCCTGGCCGTCGGGGTGCACCCGACCGATGCAGGCCTGGGCCGCCTCCGGCAACATCGGCACATAAATCGGATACTGCGGCATTAATTCAGCGAGAAAGGTGCGGCTCTGCAGGCCGCACAGGCGTTCGGCTTCGGTGTAGGGCAGGTCGAAGAAGTGCTGGCCGATGGCGTCCCAGAACGGAGAGCGGCCGTCTTCACTGCTGAAACCGACGATTTCCGTAATGACCGATTCGGCAAAGCGCCGGGGATGAGCGCCAATGAACATCAACCGCGCCCGGGACAGCAACTCCGATTCCGGGGTGCGCACGCGAGTCGCGTCGATGTGGAAACCGCGCAGCAATGTCTGGCCGCTGAGGTCCTGGCACAACGACAGCGCCGGCACGCCGTGGTGGATGTTCAGTTCCCGGGACTCGCTGGAAAATGGTCGGTGGCGAAGGCTGAAGAACGGTTCGGTGCAACCGGTGCTGGCGATGATCTCCGAACAACCCACCAAGTGGCCGGACGCGAGGTTCTGCAAGACAAAGAAATAGTTTTCCCCGCCCGGCGCCTGCACGTCCGCTTCGAACGAGGCACACGAGCCGAGGATTTTCTCCCGCAGGCGATCCGTGTCGTCTGGAAGCGAAGTGACACCCACCAGGCTGTCGCGGGCCAGTTGCTGCAGTTGCGGCAAATCGGATAACTGAACTGGACGTAAGGCCAGCATGGATTGCACTCCTGTTCCAGAGAACCCGATGATCTACACCGGGCTTGACGATCACTGTCGATGTCCACGCGTTGAAGCTGAAAACTGATTGATCACCGTCGCGTCATAGGAGCGGTGCGAGATAGGCGCTCCAAGTCCGTATCGATTCGGGACTGCGCAGCAGGTCATTGCGCACTTCGATCAATACCGAATCGAGGCCGCGTCCGTCGCCGTGTACCGGTACTGTCATGTCACTCAGGGGGCTGACTTTGTAAGGTTGATTACCGGCGGCCCGCAGCGAATGTCGCCCCAACCCTTCGACGATGCGCCGGGCATATTCCCCGGCGTCGCCAAACAGCACCCCGGCCTCGAGGGCACGCGGTTGGCCGTAGAACACCGGTGTGAAACTGTGAATGCCCACTACCCGCACGGTCCGCTTATCCGCCAGGCGCTGGTCGATCAACGCCTTTAACTGATCATGAAATGGATGAAAGAGGCACCGCTGCCGGTATTCGCGCGTAGCGTCGTCCAGGGACTGGTTGCCGGGAATCTTATAAATCTCACTTTGGGCCGGGATGCTGTCGGCGACGTGAAGTGGACGATTCAGGTCGATCAACAGCCGCGAGTAGTTGGCGGACAGCAACGTTGCGCCGAGGGTTTCGGACAGCCGTTCAGCCAGGGCCAGGGCGCCGATATCCCAGGCAATATGTTCCTGGGCGGCCGTTTCATCCAGGCCGAGGTCATTCAGCGCGCTTGGGATGAAGCGGCTGGCGTGTTCGCACACCAGCAGCAACGGATGATCGGAATCTTCCCGCAGCAATCGGAAAGCAGGCTTGGTGTACAGACCCGCCTCAGCACATTCAATGGATTCACGCATAGTGTTTACAAGGCTCGGCAAATGACAGCGTCTGGGTCGAGGCCAATTTCCGGGCGTTAAAGGCGAACCAGGTCCCAGCCAACAGGCCGGGCAAGGCTTCGAGTACAGCCTGATCGCGCGGCGGTCCCATGACCTGGCGTTCCGATGGCGTCAAAACCAGGCATGGATCGGTGATCTGGTCTCTGGAGAGAGGCATCCGTGCTCCTTGCCTGGATGAGTGTCGAATTCTTTCATAACGCTCAAAATAGTATTTGGGCAGCAGGTGCTACGTGTCCAGAGGTTTTTACGTTCCGTTTAAAAAGCCAGAAAGTATCTACAGAAGCCTTGTAGGACAAGGGTTTGGCTGGAGCGTCGTCATATGTCAGGCATAGCCTTTTTCAGTGTCGGAAATTACGCCTTTTTGTCTCGGTTATTTGATTTCATATAAGGTGCTGTACAAGAAAATCAGGGATTGTTCCTGCCATGACTCTTCGCCAAACCGAGTATCCCGCGTGCAAGCCACTCGCCTGACCCTGATGTGCCACGGCCGCACCGCCGCCCAGAAAGCCGCGCGTTTCGGTTTGGATGAACCCTTGGATACCGGCTGGCTGGCGAAGCGCCCTGGCATCGGGCGTGAGTACCGCAACGTCCGCCATCTGCTATGCGGGCCGGAGCTGCGGGCACGTCAGACGGCCGCGCTGCTGGGGGACGAGCCGCAGACGATCCAGGCCCTGGCCGATTGTGATTTTGGCCAGTGGCGCGGATTGTCCGTTGATGAATTGCTCAAGACCGAACCGCAACTGCTTCAAGCCTGGCGCGACGACCCGGATGCCGCACCCCATGGGGGTGAGTCGGTCTCCCGGCTGTGCCGCCGCGTCGGTGATTGGCTGGCAACCCTGGAAAACACACCGGGCCACTACCTGGCAGTGACCCATCCGTTCGTGATTCGCGCCGCGCTGGTGAATGTGCTGGGTTGTCCCATGGCCACGCTCAACCGGATCGACATCGAACCGCTGGGCGTCGTCGACCTGCGCTTCAACGAAGTCTGGCGATTGCGCCTACAGGAGCCAGCGTAAGTGAAGAAATTATCAGTGATAGGCATCGGCGCCGGTGACCCGGATCACCTGACGATGCAGGCGGTGAAGGCCTTGAACCAGGTGGATGTGTTTTTTCTCATGGACAAGGGGCCCGCCAAGGAGATGCTGCTGGATCTGCGCCGCGAAATCTGTCAACGCTACATCATCGGTCGTACCTACCGTTTCGTCGAAGCCTACAGTCCAGAGCGCCAACGCGACGACACGGACTACACAGCGAGCGTCGAAGCATTGAACCGTGCGAAGCAGACCACCTTCGAAAGGTTGATCGATGAAGAGTTATCTGACGGGCAGCATGGCGGTTTCCTGGTGTGGGGCGATCCGTCGTTGTACGACAGCACCTTGCGCATCCTGCAGGCGATCCTCGACGCGGGACGCTGTGCCTTCGAATTCGATGTGATCCCCGGCATCACCAGCGTCCAGGCCCTTGCGGCGAAGCATAAAGTGCCGTTGAACACGATTGGCGGTTCGCTGGAGATCACCACCGGACGTCGGTTGGCGGCGGGGCAGGTGGGCGACGCGGCAAGCGTCGTGGTGATGCTTGATGCCGGGGATGCCTACCAGTGCGTGAGCGATCCCGATACGCGGATCTATTGGGGCGCCTATGTGGGAACGCCAGATGAACGGCTGATCGCCGGGCGGTTGGGCGACGTGGCCGACGATATCGAGCGCACGCGTAAGGCGGCGCGAGAAGAGCATGGCTGGATCATGGACACATACCTGCTGCGCAGGCGTTGATTGCAGATTCGATCCAACCGTGGCGAGGGAGCTTGCTCCCGCTGGGTTGCGCAGCGACCCCGACATCTGACAGTCATACGCTTAATCTTGCGCCTGCTTCGCAGTTGAGCGGGAGCAAGCTCCCTCGCCACAAAGGTATGGCCTTGGACGCGGCGCATCTTCAGCCCCGGCCAAACCGCTCCCGATACACCGATGGCGCCACGCCTACCACGCTGCGGAACGCTACGCGAAAACTTTCCACCGAACGATAGCCACATAGCTGGGCGATGTTGTCGGTGTTGTCTGCGGTGCTTTCCAACAGTTCCCGGGCCCGGGCCAAGCGTTCATGTTGCAGCCAGGCCTTGGGCGATACACCGCAGGCTTGGGTGAAGCGGCGCAGGAAGGTCCGTTCGCTCATCGCCGCGCGGCTCGCCAATTCGCGCACGCCCAGCGGTTCGTGGAGATGCTCGCGGGCCCACTGCATGACGCTGGACAAATCACCGCGTGGCGTGCGGCTGACCGGTGAGGGGATGAATTGTGCCTGGCCGCCGGTGCGTTGTGTCGGCATGACCAGCCGACGCGCCACGGCATTGGCGACCTGGGCACCGAAGTCCCGGGCTACCAGGTGCAGGCACGCATCGATGCCCGCGGCGCTGCCAGCGGAAGTAATGAGCTGGCCCGAGTCGACATAGAGCACATCCGGGTCGACCCGAATGGCAGGATAGCCTTGCGCCAGTTCGTCGGTGTAGCGCCAGTGCGTCGTTGCCGCCAAGCCATCGAGCAGTCCAGTGGCCGCCAGGACGAACGCCCCGGAGCAGATCGACAGCAAGCGGGCACCGCGGGCGTGGGCACGGCGCAGGACGAGGAGCAGGGCATCGGAGGGCGGTTCGCTGCGGCTGCGCCAGCCTGGCACGATGATGGTCCGGGCGGTGTCGAGCAGCTCCATGCCGCCATCGGCCAGGACTTGGAAGCCGCCCATGGCGCGCATCGGACCGTCGTCGACGGCGACGATGCGGTGCTCATACCAGGGGAAATCGAACTCGGGCCGGGCCAATCCGAAGATTTCCACGGCGACACCGAATTCGAATGTGCACAAGCCGTCATACGCGAGGATGGCGACCAGGCCGGGAGCAGGCTGCATTTGGCGGAAAATTCCCACAGAGTGTCTTGTGCGCCACTGTAGCGGTTAGCGTCGGGGGGATAAAGTCTGTTCCAGTCTTCATTTGTCCCGGAGTAACCACGCATGACCAGTCTTGTTAGTGAAGTGCCTGCTGCCCCATCCGACCTCGCCCTGCAGCATTTCAGCCGTCGCCTGATGTTCGAAACCGATTGTTCCGATGTGCATGCCAGCCAAGAGGCGGGCACCATCGATTTTGTCCTGGTGGACGTGCGCGGACCGCTGGCTTACGAACGCGGGCATGTGCCAGGGGCGATCAATCTCCCAACCCGGACCCTCACCGCCGAGGCGTTGGCGGCGTACCCCAAGGCCACGCTGTTCGTGGTGTATTGCGCCGGCCCGCATTGCAACGGTGCGAACAAGGCCGCGGTGCGCCTGGCAACGCTGGGTTACCCGGTCAAGGAAATGATCGGCGGGGTCATGGGCTGGCTTGATGAGGGTTTTCGCCTGACCGGTTCCGTCGAGCGCGTGGCGGAAAAGGCGATCAGCTGCGATTGCTGAAAGCTTGCTCCCGCTGGGCCCTGTAGGAGCTGGCGAAGCCTGCGATCTTTTGATCTTTGATCTTTTGAAAAGATCGCAGCCTCGTTTCACTCGGCAGCTCTACGCAGCTCCCAGGCAGTATTTCTATAACTATTTGTCGCTTCGACGTAATTTCCCTCCTGGGTGCATCTCTAGACTCCGGGCCACTTCGGTTTTCATCGACCGAACGCTGTTTCCGATTCTGCCTATAACGATCAATAAATACCTGCGCACTCAGGAGCAAAAATGAAGAAGCTAGCCATGTTCGGTGCCCTCGCACTGTCCGTATTGTCATTCTCGGCCGTGGCCGAAGACGCCAAGCCGATCCGTCTCGGGATCGAGGCGGGTTATCCGCCGTTTTCGATGAAAACCCCTGATGGCAAGTTGGCCGGTTTCGATGTGGACATCGGCGACGCGCTGTGCGCACAGATGAAGGTCAAGTGCACGTGGGTCGAGCAGGAATTCGACGGCCTGATCCCGGCGCTGAAGGTCAAGAAAATCGACGCGATCCTGTCGTCCATGACCATCACCGACGATCGCAAGAAAAACGTCGACTTCACCATCAAGTACTACCACACCCCGGCGCGTTTCGTGATGAAGCAAGGCTCCGACGTCAAGGACCCGCTGACCGAGCTCAAGGGCAAGAAAGTCGGTGTGCTGCGCGCCAGCACCCATGATCGCTTCGCAACCGAGGTGCTGGTGCCAGCGGGGATCGACCTGGTGCGCTACGGCTCCCAGCAGGAGGCCAACCTGGACATGGTTTCCGGTCGCCTCGACGCGACGCTGGCCGACTCCGTCACCCTTGACGAAGGCTTCCTGAAGACCGACGCCGGCAAAGGCTTTGCCTTCGTGGGGCCGACCTATGAAGACGCGAAATACTTCGGCGGCGGCGCCGGTATCGCGGTGCGCAAGGGCGACCAGGCGCTTGCCGAGAAATTCAACGCTGCCATCACCGAAATCCGCGCCAATGGCACGTACAAGAAAGTCCAAGACAAATACTTTGCCTTTGACGTCTACGGGCATTAATCGCTGACGTCACCAGGTGGCCCGCCGCTGACCCGGCCGGCCACCTTTTTCATGGGCGATTGTCTTACCCTGCGCCTGTCGAGAAACCGATATCTGGAGAGCCTATGCAACGCATCGACCATACCTTGCCCTGGAGCCACCTGGGCACGGAACGTTCGCTCAGCGTGTTTTGTTACGGCCACGGCCCGCGCAAGGCGTATATCCAGGCCAGCCTGCACGCCGATGAATTACCCGGCATGCGCACGGCATGGGAATTGAAACAACGCCTCAACACGCTTGAAGCCCAAGGCCTGCTCAAGGGCGTGATCGAACTCGTGCCGGTGGCCAATCCGATCGGCCTGGACCAGCACCTGCAAAGCGCCCACATGGGGCGTTTCGAACTGGGCAGTGGCAAGAACTTCAACCGATCCTTCGTTGAACTCAGTGCCCCGGTGGCGCAGCGCGTCGGTGAACGCCTCGGGGATGACCCGGCCGCGAATATCACCTTGATTCGCCAGACCATGATCGAGGTGCTGGATGATCTCCCGCCGCCCCCGTCTCAGCTCGAAGCCTTGCATCGGCTGTTACTGCGCCACGCTTGCGACGCCGATGTCACCCTGGACCTGCACTGTGATTTCGAGGCTGCGATCCACTTGTACGCCTTGCCGCAACAGTGGCCGCAATGGCGCTCATTGGCCGCGCGGTTGAAGGCTGGCGTGGCGTTGCTGTGTGAAGATTCCGGCGGCAGTTCGTTCGATGAGTCTTGCTCGACGCCGTGGTTGCGCCTGGCGAAGATTTTTCCGCAAGCAGCGATTCCACCGGCCAACCTGGCGACGACGCTGGAACTCGGCAGCATGGGCGACACCCGGGTGGAGCAGGCCCAAGCCAATTGCGAAGCCATCCTCGGGTTCCTGGCGGAACAGGGCTTTATCGGCGGTGACTGGCCGGCCGCGCCGCAAGCGTGCTGCGAAGGTTTTCCATTCGAAGGCACCGAGTACCTGTTCGCGCCGCACCATGGCGTGGTCAGCTTTTTGCGCGAAGCGGGCGAATGGGTGGAGCGGGGCGATCCACTGTTCGAAGTGGTCGATCCGTTGAATGACCGGGTCACCGTTGTTCCTGCCGGCACGTGCGGGGTATTGTTCGCACTGGATCGCGGACGCTACACCCAGCCGGGCATCTGGCAGGCGAAAGTCGCCGGGCGCGAGCCGATTCGGGCGGGGAAATTGATCAACGACTGATGAGTGCGGTCTACCTCACCGCACGGTCGTTGCCGTGCGGCTATCCAATGATGGAGGAAGACTGATGCTCAAAGCGTTCGCCCTGTTTCTGCTGCTGGTATCCGTCGGCGTGCAGGCTCAACCTTCGCTGCATACCGACTTGCCACTCAACTACCTGGCCCGCGCTGACGAAAAGGCCGGGAACCGACCGCTGGTGATTTTCCTGCACGGGTCGGGCAGCAACGAAGAGGACCTGCTCAGGCTTGCGGACGAACTGCCCGAGCACTACAACTACCTATCGGTGCGGGCGCCCAAGGCTATGGAGCCGGGGCACTACCAGTGGTTTGCGAAAAAGGGCGAGGGTGCGTACGACGGTGACACATCCGACCTGAAGGCCAGCGGCCAGATGCTGCTGGAGTTCATCGACAAGGCCCGGGCCAAATACCCGACTGATGCGAGCAACGTCTACCTGGTGGGGTTCAGCCAGGGGGCGATGATGAGCTACGAAGTCGCCTTGCGACACCCCGAAGCCGTTGGCGGTATTGCCGCGATGGGCGGGCGGGTCCTGCCGGTGCTGCGGGCCGAACTGACCCCCGATGAATCGCGGCGGGCGCTCGCGGTGTTCATCGGTCACGGAACAGTGGATCCGATCATTCCCTACCGTGACGGCACCGACGCCGACACATTCCTCAAGACCCTGGCCCTGGAGCCGGAATTCCATGCCTATCCAGGCCTCGGCCACAGCATCAGTGCGCAGGAAGTGAAGGATCTGCGGGCCTGGCTGGAGCGCCTCAATCCCTGATATGCACCCCGGATCCCTGTGGGAGCGGGCTTGCTCGCGAAAGCGGTGGTTCAGCCGGAGTCGATGCTGAATGTGCCGCCGCCTTCGCGAGCAGGCTCGCTCCCACAAAACCGCGGCAAATCATCACTTGCCGCTGGCGATCTGCTTCACCAGCGCTTCATGACCGGCCTGGTCGCTGGCCCTGGAAATGATCTGCACCACGGCCATGCGCGTGCCGGAAGCGCCGATCAACGTGGTATCCAACGTTGGCCCGCCACCCTGCGTGGCCTTGGTATCGAGCTGACGCAGGCCCAGGCCCGTGGTTTTCTGGGTCAGGCTCTGTTCGCCGAGGATCTTGGCATCCGGTAGGGCCTTGGTTTTCTGGACGGCGAAGTTGGCGAAGGTGGTATCCAGGAAGGCGGTGTCGTTGTCCTTCACATTCGCCCCGTCGACCAAGGTGTTTTCGGCCGTGATCACCACCGTTCTGGTGGAGGCATTGCTGTACATCGTACCGGCGGCCCCGGCGGTCCCCTGCGCCACATCCCCGGCGGACAAGGGCGTCGCCGTGAAGCCCTTGGGCAGGCTGAAGCTGAATTTGCCGCCCAACATCGAGATCTTCTGGACGGGCGCTTGCGCCACGGCCTTGGGCTGGGCAGCCAGCGCAGGCAATGCGACGAGGCTGGCGATGGCCGTCAGCAGCAGGGCGGCGGCGTTTTGACTCAGCGATGACATTCAAATGCTCCACGGGTGGTCGTGCTTGAGGACCGATCATCCCATGGTCGTCGCCCCGGACTCCACTGCGCTGATCAAATGCAAGCGCGAACGCACTCCGTGATGGCTAGGGACGCCGGCCGGGGCGGCTCAGTCCGGTTCGACGTCCAGTTGCAGGCTGTCGTCGGCCAGGCGCTCGGTACGCCGGACGATGCCGCTGATGCGCCGGCCTTCGGCGCGGAACACCACGATCTGGGCTTTCGCCAGGTCTTCGGGCAGCGGCGGGCGTACATGCAGGGCAAACCACGGCGGCTCGCCATCGTCGAGACGCTTGACCTCGAATTGGCAGTCGACGCTTTTGGTCTCGCGGCCGAACAGCGTGTCGAGACCGTAATCAAGATGATTGTTTGCGGCGGGTTTTGGGTCCATCGGCAATCTCCTGTGGGGGCTCGGCTATTGTTCAAGTGAGTCTTCCCACGGCGGAAAAATTCCGTCGGATGCGCCGCGAATGATCGCGATTGGCGGTGGACGGTGGGGGTTGCTGGTAGAATCCCCCACCTTGACTTACGAGAGGTATGCCCATGAGCGAGCCGATTCGCCTGACCCAGTACAGCCACGGTGCCGGTTGCGGCTGCAAGATTTCGCCCCAGGTGCTGGAAGTGATCCTGGCCGGCAGCGGCGCGCAGAATCTTGACCCCAAGCTTTGGGTGGGCAATGCCTCCCGGGACGATGCGGCGGTCTACGCCATCGACGAGGAGCGCGGGGTGGTCTCGACCACCGACTTCTTCATGCCGATCGTCGACGATCCGTTCGACTTCGGCCGCATCGCCGCCACCAACGCCATCAGCGATATCTACGCCATGGGCGGCGATCCGCTGATGGCGATTGCGATCCTCGGCTGGCCGGTCAACGTCCTGGCCCCGGAAGTCGCCCGGGAGGTGATCCGCGGTGGTCGCTCGGTGTGCGATGAGGCGGGCATTCCCTTGGCGGGTGGGCACTCGATCGATGCGCCAGAGCCGATTTTCGGCCTGGCAGTGACGGGGCTCGTGCAGAAGCGCCATATGAAACGCAACGATACCGCTGTCGCCGGGTGTCGCCTGTACCTGACCAAACCCCTGGGCATCGGCATCCTCACCACGGCGGAAAAGAAAGGCAAGCTGCGCGCCGCCGACGTGGGCCTGGCCCGCGATTGGATGTGCACGCTCAACAAGCCCGGCAGCCGTTTCGGCAAGCTCGACGGCGTGGCCGCGATGACCGATGTCACGGGCTTCGGCTTGCTCGGGCACTTGGTGGAGATGGCCGATGGCAGCCAGCTCACCGCGCGCATCCGTTATGACGCGGTGCCGCGCTTGCCGGGCGTCGAGTATTACCTGGACCTGGGCTGTGTACCGGGCGGCACGTTGCGCAACTATGACAGTTACGCGAGCAAGGTCGGCCGTGTCCAGGAGTTGCACAAGCGCGTGCTGTGCGACCCGCAGACCAGCGGCGGCCTGCTGATTGCCGTCACGCCAGAAGGTGAAGGCGAATTCCTGCAGGTCGCCGCCGAGCTGGGCCTTGCACTGGAACCGATTGGCGAATTGGTCGAGCGACAGACCCACGCGGTCGAGGTGTCTTGATGCCCAACGACATTACCGATTACCGCGATATCTTCCTTAACGATCGTCCGATGATGGATACCCGTGCGCCCGTCGAGTTCGTCAAGGGTGCATTCCCCGGTGTGGTCAACCTGCCGCTGATGACCGACATCGAACGGCAACGGGTTGGCACCTGTTACAAACAGCAAGGACAGCAGGCCGCCATTGTCCTGGGGCATCAGCTGGTCTCCGGTGAAACCAAGGCCCAGCGCATCCAGGCCTGGGCCGACTTCGCCCGGTCTCATCCGGACGGGTTGCTCTATTGCTTCCGTGGCGGCTTGCGCTCGCAAATTGTCCAGCAATGGCTCAAGGACGAAGCCGGTATTGACTACCCCCGTGTCGGCGGCGGCTACAAGGCCATGCGTACCTTTTTGCTCGAAACCGTCGAGCAGGCCGCAACCCAGTGCGACCTGGTCTTGCTGGGTGGCATGACCGGCACGGGCAAGACTGAAGTGCTGGCGCAACTGCCCAATGCGCTTGACCTGGAGGGTTGCGCCAACCATCGCGGTTCGAGCTTTGGCAAGCGTGCCACCGGACAGCCGTCCAACATCGATTTCGAGAACCTGCTGGCAGTGGATGTGCTGAAAAAGCGCGCCGCCGGCATCGAGCAGTTCGTGCTGGAAGACGAAAGTCGGATGGTGGGCAGTTGCGCCGTCCCGCTGCCGTTGTACCAGCGCATGCAGCAGGTGCCGATGGTCTGGCTGGAAGACAGCCTTGAGCGGCGGGTCGAGCGAATCCTGCAGGACTACGTGATCAACCTGTGCGCCGAGTTCATCAACGTGCATGGCGACGAAGGTTTCGCTTTGTTTTCCGAGCGACTGCTGTCGAGTCTCGGCAACATTCACAGGCGCCTGGGTGGCGACCGTCATCGGCGATTGATGGACATCATGGAAGCCGCCCTGGGCGAGCAGGCCAGCACGGGTGCCGTCGATTTGCATCGCGGCTGGATCGAAGGCCTGCTGCGCGAATACTACGACCCGATGTACGTGTTCCAGCGGGAGAAGAAGGGCGGGCGGATCGAGTTCGCCGGGGAGCGGCTGGCGGTGTTGGAATATCTGACTGAGCGCGCCGCTCGAGGCGGATGAGGCAGTACTCTTTAGCAAGGGCACCGAAGCATTGTGGGAGCGGGGGGGGGGGGGGGGGGGGGCGGCGGGGGGGCGGGGGGGGGGGGGGGGGGGGCGCCCCCCCCCCCCCCCCCCCCCCTCCACCCCCCCCCCCCCCCCCCCCCCCCCCCCCCCCCCCCCCCCCGCTCCCACAGTCAGGGTTCGTCGACACATCGAGTTGGCGGTTTAGGTCGGGCACGTCTCCTGCCCGTTATCCAGCCCTTGCTTGTAGCTCTGGCTGGTCAGGCTGGCCTTGCCGTTGTGCCAGGTCAGTGTCAGCACGTACAGCGAATCGAAATCGCTCGACGCCCAGTCATCGGTGATCTTGAGCCGCTTGCCCACCGCTTCGCCCGCGACCTTGTTGATCAGTTCCGGCAAGTAGCCGTGGGACCAGGCGGTATAGATGGTGGCGTTGTGGTATTTGTCATGCAGTAATTCATCGGCCAGGTCGCTGGTGTCGTTGGCCGAATATTCGATGTTCACCGGCAGGCCCAGCTTGATGGCGCTGGGACTGATGGTCATCAGCGGGCGGATGTAGCTGTAGGAATTGTCCAGCTCACCTTCTTCGACATTCCGGGTAGGGTTGGCGGCGAATACGTAGTCGGCCTTGCCGAATTTTTCCGGCAGCAAGGTCGCCAGGTCGATGGCGCGATTGAGCCCTTGGCAATTGAGCTGGCCCAGGCCTCCGGCGGGTTTCTCGGCGTGGCGCAGGAACACCAGGGTCTGCACGCCATCGACTGGCTGGGCGCGGCTCACGCTGGATTCCAGCGACAACACCAGTCCACAGGACACCAGCAGCGTCGGCAGCATCAGCCACGAACGGCTTTTGAGGTAACGGGCGAATTTCTCTGGCTTGATCATTGAATGGCGTCTTCGGTTTCGATTCAGGCTGACAAACCCCGGCACCACGAAGCCTGAGGGCTTGGGTGTTTTCCTTGTCGTTACGCCGCTTCGATTCCTCGGGGCAGTTCTCTGAGTCCCTTTCCGCCCGTTGGTTCGATCCTGGCCGGTGCGCTGTGTTGTAACGGCATCCCGCCAGAGACTGAAGCGAATGTTAGCGACAGGATGTTGCGGATTTAAGAAGGGCGACGGCCAAAAGCCGATCAGCTGATTTATGCTTCAGCTTTCTGACTGATACTTGGAACCCATTTCATGCCCAACCTGACCCCGTTCCCCATCACTCAAAAATGGCCGGCCCAGTACCCTGAGTGGATTCAGCTCTACTCGTTGCCAACCCCCAATGGGGTTAAAGTCTCGATCATGCTCGAAGAGACCGGCCTGCCCTACGAGCCACATAAAGTCGACTTCGGTAACAATGACCAGTTGTCGCCTGAGTTCCTGTCGCTGAACCCCAACAACAAGATCCCGGCGATTCTCGACCCCCATGGGCCGGGGGATCAGCCGCTGGCGTTGTTCGAATCGGGGGCGATCCTGATTTACCTGGCGGACAAGAGCGGTCAACTGCTGGCCCAGGAATCGGCGGCGCGCTACGAAACGATCCAGTGGCTGATGTTCCAGATGGGCGGGATCGGGCCGATGTTCGGGCAGTTGGGGTTCTTCAACAAATTCGCCGGCAAGGATTACGAAGACAAGCGTCCGCGCGACCGTTATGTCGAAGAAAGCAAACGCCTGCTCAAGGTGCTCGACGGCCGACTCCAGGGCCGGGACTGGATCATGGGTGAGCGCTACACCATCGCTGATATCGCCACGTTCCCGTGGGTGCGCAATTTGATCGGGTTCTACGAGGCGGGTGATCTGGTGGGCATCCAGGACTTTCCCAACGTGACACGGGTGCTGGAGCGCTTCCTGGCGCGACCGGCAGTGGCTCGCGGCCTGAAGATTCCAGAATGACGACGACGCGTCGATTCGATTTCAAGCAGCTGGACGTGTTCAGCGAAGCGTCGCTCAAGGGGAATCCGCTGGCGGTGGTGCTGGGGGCCGATGGGATCAGCGAAGAACGCATGGCGACTTTCGCCAACTGGACCAACCTCAGTGAGACCACGTTCGTGCTGGCGCCGCAGCACCCGGAAGCCGATTACCGGGTGCGCATCTTCACCACCTCGACCGAATTGCCGTTTGCCGGGCATCCGACCCTGGGCAGTTGCCACGCGTGGCTGGAAGCCGGGGGCGTGCCGAAAGGGCAGGAAATCGTGCAGGAATGCGGTGTCGGGCTCGTCAGGATTCGCCGCAGCGACTATGGCCTGGCCTTTCTGGCGCCGCCCTTGCTCAAGTCCGGCCCGCTGGAAGTCGACGTGCTGGAGCGAGTGCGCAAGGGGTTGGGGCTTCCAGCCGAGGCGATAGTCGACGCACAGTGGGTCGACAACGGCGCCGGTTGGTTGGCCTTGCTGCTCAAGGACCGCCAACAAGTCTTGACGCTGAAGCCGGATTATTACCAATTGCGTGACCTGGCCGTAGGGGTTGTTGCGCCGTGGGATCCGGTGGTGGATGGCGATGCCGCTCAATTCGAAGTGCGTGGGTTCATCGCCGGCGATGGCATGCCGGAGGATCCCTCCACCGGTAGCCTGAATGCCGGGCTCGCCCAGTGGATGCTGAGCAAGGGCTTGGCGCCCAGCGCCTACGTGGTCAGCCAGGGCGTGACCATGGGGCGGGCCGGGCGGATTCATGTCGAGCGGATCGGCGATGAGGTCTGGATTGGTGGTGCCGTGGTGACCTGCATCAATGGCGTGTTGACGCTCTGAGCGGATTATTGCCTTGCCGGTAACACTCTGTTTTCCCGCCGATGTTTGTGCCCTGGCCGGCCAGGGCATAAGCTTTGCTCCCTGTGATCGAGCCCCATTTTTACCCCAGGAGTCCCATGTCCAGCCACTTCCCCGAAGCACGTCCACGTCGTCTGCGCCGCAACGCAAGCTTGCGCAGCCTGTTCCAGGAAACCGAGTTCACCCTGAACGACCTGGTACTGCCGATCTTCGTCGAAGAAGAAATCGACGATTTCGTGCCGATCAAGAGCATGCCCGGTGTGATGCGTATCCCCGAGTCGAAACTGGCTGGCGAAATCGAGCGCTATGCCCGCGCCGGCATCAAGTCGGTGATGACCTTTGGCGTGTCCCATCATCTGGACAGCGACGGTAGCGACACGTGGAGTGAGCGTGGCCTGGTGTCGCGCATGGCCGGGATCTGCAAGGACGCCGTGCCGGAAATGGTCGTGATGTCCGACACTTGCTTCTGTGAGTACACCGATCATGGCCACTGCGGCGTGCTGCATGGCCATGAAGTGGATAACGACCGGACCCTGATCAACCTGGGCAAGCAGGCCGTGGCGGCAGCGCGTGCCGGTGCCGATGTCATCGCGCCGTCAGCGGCCATGGACGGACAGGTCCAGGCCATTCGCAGGGCCCTGGACGAGGCGGGCTTCAGCCAGACGGCCATCATGGCGTATTCGACCAAATTCGCCTCGGCGCTCTACGGTCCGTTCCGCGAGGCGGGCGGCAGCGCCTTGAAGGGCGACCGCAAGAGCTACCAGATGAACCCGATGAACCGTCGCGAAGCGCTGCGCGAGTCGTTGCTCGACGAGCAGGAAGGCGCCGATGCGCTGATGGTCAAGCCGGCCGGGGCCTATCTCGACATCATCCGCGACATCCGCCAGGCGTCGAACCTGCCGTTGTCGGCCTATCAGGTCAGCGGCGAATACGCGATGATCAAATTTGCCGCCCAGGCGGGCGCCATCGACGAAGCTCGGGTGGTGCGTGAAAGCCTTGGCGCGATCAAGCGGGCAGGGGCGGACCTGATTTTCACTTACTTCGCCATGGACCTGGCGTTGAGCGGGATCTGATCAGGCATTCCACGCAGGGATGGACCGATGTGGGAGCAGGTTTGCTCGCGAAGCGGTATGCCAGTGCAGAAGGTAGTGACTGACACTCCGCATTCGCGAGCAAGCCCGCTCCCACAGGATCTTCCTTGTCATTCATCTGTTTCCCTTCAGTAGCCTCCCTGGGCTTTTGGTCGTATGGTTGCTCCCGAACAATGGATCTGATGGAGCACCATGCAATTCACTCGATTGACGATCAGTCTCGCCGCCTTGCTGGCCCTGGCCGGTTGCGGCACGCGCCAGGCCCAGGAGCCAGAGCGCCAGCCTGCCGAAGTCAAGGCGCAGATCGTTCGGTTATTGCCGGCCAAGACCGCTGACCGAGAAGGCTGGGCCAGCGATATCTACGTCGCCTTTTCGGCTCAACAGATCCCGCCGACCACCCAGAACATTTGTTCGGTACTGGCGGTGACCGAGCAGGAATCGACTTTCCAGGCCGATCCCACCGTACCGGGACTGGGCAAGATTGCCCGGCAGGAAATCGACCGACGCGCGGCGAAGGTTCATGTCCCGGGACTGCTGGTCAGCGCCGCGCTCCAGGTGCGCTCGCCGAATGGCAAAAGCTACAGTGATCGTCTCAGTGCGGCGCGAAGCGAGAAAGAACTCAGCGCGATTTTTGATGATTTCATCAGTATGGTGCCGCTGGGCAAGACGCTGTTCGATGGTTTCAATCCGGTGCACACGGGTGGCCCAATGCAGGTCAGCATCGCATTTGCCCAGGCCAATGCGCGGAATTATCCCTACACGGTGGATGGCTCGATTCGGCGGGAAGTGTTCAGCCGTCGTGGCGGCATGTATTTCGGCGTTGCCCATTTGTTGGGGTATCCGGTGAGCTACACCGAGCCGCTGTACCGGTTCGCCGATTTCAACGCCGGTTGGTACGCCAGTCGCAACGCGGCGTTCCAGCACGCGGTGAGCCGCGCTTCGGGCATCAGCCTGGCCCTGGACGGCGATCTGATCCTGCATGACTCAATCATGCCCGGCAGCACGGAGCTGGCGGTTCGCACGTTGGGCAAGTCGTTGGGGATGCGCAACCCGACCATCCGCGATCAGTTGGAGTTGGGGGACAGCCTGGCATTCGAGGACAGCAAGCTCTACAAGCGTGTGTTCGAACTGGCTGAAAAGGCCGAGGGCAAGCCGTTGCCTCGGGCGGTGCTGCCGGGGATCGTGCTCAAAAGTCCAAAAATCACTCGCAAGCTGACCACCGCATGGTTCGCCAAGCGCGTGGACGAACGTTACCAGCGGTGCATGGCGCGGGCTTCGGGACGCTAAACCGCTGGCCATGAAAAAGCCCGGCGGATAAGGCCGGGCTCTTGCCGGGGTAATGTTGTTCGCTTGGGGTAAGCGATGACCCGGGGGCGCGGCTGCTGGCCCCCGGGGGGGCGGTCCGACGCTTCGGGCGGCCCCTTTCTTGTGAGCGCTTCGCGCTCACGCGGGAGCAAGCTCCCTCGCCACGGATTCCATTGACCACTATTCGAGACTGCTTCAGGCACCGCCGACAGGCCACTCATGCACGGTTCTGAGCCAGACGATCGGAACCACCTTCAGCAACGCGGCGTTCCAGCAGACGGTCTGCACCGCCTTCAGCGACGCGGTTTTCGATCAAGCGGTCGGAGCCACCTTCAGCGACGCGGCGTTCCAGCAGACGATCGGCACCGCCTTCAGCGACGCGGTTTTCGATCAAGCGGTCGGAGCCACCTTCAGCGACGCGGCGTTCCAGCAGACGGTCGGAGCCACCTTCAGCGACGCGGTTTTCGATCAAGCGGTCGGAACCACCTTCAGCAACGCGGCGTTCCAGCAGGCGGTCGGCACCGCCTTCAGCGACGCGGTTTTCGATCAGGCGATCAGAGCCACCTTCGGCAATGACGGGTTGGGAGGAGGCGGCGAATACGTTGGCTGCCAGGACCGAGAAAGCGAAGCTGAGGATGATTTGGCGTTTCATGATGGTGTGCTCCGGGGGGTGTTTGTTTGTGTGGGGCCATTGTTGCGCCGGGCACCGGTCAGGAGAACTTCATTGAAATGATGGTGAACATCGATGGCGGTGATAGCTGCTCGGGCTGTTGTCAATGAGCTTGATGGAACGCTGATGGGGCTGCGGGTTCTACCGGCTGAATCCCTTTGCAGGAGGCACGCATATGTATCAGCTGTTCGGCCACAGTCAGTCGGGTTCTTCTGCCGTGGAAATTGCCCTGTATCTGTGTGGGGTGCCTTACCGCCGGGTCGATACGTATTCGACCGAGGACAATGACGCGGCGAAAGAACTCGAGGCGTTGAATCCGCAGAAGCAGGTTCCGACCCTGCAACTGCCGGACGGCTCGGTCCTGACCGAGGCGGCGGCGATCCTGATCCACCTGGGGTTGTCTTTTCCGGAATCGAAGCTGCTGCCGGAAAACCCGGCCCAGCGCGGGCAGGTCATACGCGGCCTGGTCTATATTGCCGCCAATTGCTACACGCCCATCGGCATTATCGATTTTCCTGAACGCT
This sequence comes from Pseudomonas sp. HB05, assembly GCF_016756915.1. Lineage (NCBI taxonomy): Bacteria > Pseudomonadati > Pseudomonadota > Gammaproteobacteria > Pseudomonadales > Pseudomonadaceae > Pseudomonas > Pseudomonas sp. HB05. The sequence continues at coordinate 21,318 of NZ_JAESPG010000029.1, read as the reverse complement.
GGTTGCCGGACGCGGACGAGGCTGTCCGGGAGCAACTGGTGGCAGGCACCAAGCAAAGGCTGTATCGCAATTGGGCATTGTTCGCCGATCAGTTTCCGGCGACACCGTTCCTCAGTGGTGCCGAGCCCGGGGCGCTGGATATCCTGGCGGCGGTGATCACGAAATGGGTCGAGACCCGTGAAGCGATGCTCAGCGCCCGTCCCGAGTTTTATGCCTTGCTCGAGCGCATCGACCGCCACCCCCGTGTCGCGCCGGTGCTTTCGCTCCACTGGCCTGGGTGAATCAAGGGCAGGCGTTGCGCGAGGCCGCTTGCCCGACGAGGTCGACAAACTGCCGGACGTTGTTCTGATGGCCCTTCACCAGGTCGTCGATATTGCCTGCGGCCGGCGTTTGCAAGCTGCTGCGACAGGTCAGGGTGCTGGCGGCGTTGCCAAGGCTGCGCAATCGCCATTGCACGTCCATGCGAGCGTACCGGCCGGGGATCGAGTCGAAGCGCTGCACGTCCACCCGTAGCAACCGCTTCGGCGCGCCGGGATTGCTCAGTTGTTCATCGAGGCTGCTGCGCAGTTCATCCGCCAGGCTTGAGCCCCACCATTCGGTCTCCAGGATCGCCAATCCGCTGTCGCCCTGGCGAATGACCATCTGGGTGCGATCCACCTGGGGCGGCACGCTGAGTTGCTCGATCTGGATATCCACCCCCGCGCGTGCCTGGCCGGCCGGTTGGGCCGGGCTCAGGGTGTGATAGTGAATGGGGTCGCTGCGGCAGGCACCGAGCAGCAGCGCCAGGGCGATCAACGAGCATCTCAGCGTCAGCGGCATCAGGCGTGCTCCAGGGGTCATTCTTTCACCGGGAAGGAAAGGTTTTGCGCCGGGGCGTCTTTCGGACGGCCGCGAAGCAACGATTCGGGGTGGCGGCTCAGGTAGTCGGACAGTTCGCGCAACGACCGCGACATGCGGCCCAGGTCGTCCAGGGTCTGGGTCAGTTGTTCGCGCTGTGGGGAATCCTCCGCCAGGGTCGAATTGGCCGACTGCAAGGTCTTGCTCACGTCCTGCAAGGTACTTTGCACGCCCGGAAGGGTCTTGCTGTTGAATTGCGACAGGCCTTTGCGCAGTTCTACGAGATTGCCGTCCAGATTGCTGGCAATGCTTTCCAGCGGCAGCTTGTTGATACGCTCGATCACCGTCTGCAGTTGTTCCTGCAATTGTTGGAGGCTGCCCGGAATCGTGGGGATCCGCAGGGGGCGGGCGGACGTGTCGAAGGCGACTCTTTCGGCCTTGGGGTAGAAATCCAGCGAAATGTACAACTGCCCGGTCAGCAGGTTGCCGCTGCGGGCCTGGGCACGCAGGCCCCGCTCGACGAAACTGCCGACCAGCCGAGCCGCGGCGGCTTCGTCTTCCGGGTCGTAATCCAGGGATTTGAGCAACTTCTCATGCGCCTTGCCCAGCAATTGGGGGTAGATCACGATGCCGACATTCACGGGGAACGTGCGCTGTTTTTCGTCGAAATCCAGGTTCATGGCCACCACCCGGCCGATCTCGATCCCGAGGAATTCCACCGGGGCCCCGACGCGCAACCCCCGCAATGCCTGGTCGAAGCGCAGCGCCAGGTACTGGGCCTTGCCACTGGGCGGGGCGAGGGCGCTCTGCTGGTCGGCGAACAGCTCGAAATTCTTGTCTTCGGCGGCTGGCGTGTCGTTGGGGCTGTATTCCGGTGCCCTGAAGGCAATGCCACCCACCAGCAAGGCGGACAGGGATTCGGTCTTGACCGCGAAGCCGTTGGCTCCGACGTTCACATCAACCCCGCTGACGTTCCAGAAACGGGTGTTCTCGGTAACGTAGGCGTCGTTTGGCGCATTGATGAATACTTCGATGTTGACGCCCTTGCCGTCGGCATCCAGCGCGTAGGACACCACTTGGCCCACCGGGATCTTGCGCAGGTAGACCGGCGAGCCGATGTCCAGCGAACCAAGGTCCTGTGAGTGCAGGGTAAAGCGCTTGCCCGGTTCGCCGTAGGTGATGGGCGGTGGCGCCTCCAGGCCGGTGAAGGACTTGGCGCGGACTTTCGAATGGCCGGCGTCGGCGCCGATGAAATCCCCCGACAGCAAGGTATCTATCCCGGAAATCCCGCCCGCGCCAATGCGTGGCCTGACCACCCAGAACACCGAGTCTTCGTGGGTGAACGTATCGGCGGTCTTGGCGAGCTTGACCGTGGCGGTGACATTTTTCTGATCCTCGCTCAGTTGCACGTCCGTCACCTGGCCGATCACCACGTTGCGGTATTTGACCGGGGTCTTGTTGGCCGTCAGGCCTTCGCCTGTCTTGAAGGTAATGGTGATGGTCGGGCCTTCTTGCAGCCAGTTATGCACCACCAGGGACACGCCCACCAACACCGCGATGATCGGCACGATCCACACCAGCGAGACCGTCCAGCGACGGCTGGTGACATGCGCGCGGCCCGGTGCGGGTTGTCCGTCAGTGGCTTGCGACTTCATCCATGGTCTCCTCGGAGGGTTGGGTGTCCCAGATCAAGCGTGGGTCGAAACTCATGGCCGACAGCATGGTGAACAGCACCACGAGGCCAAAGAACAGGATCCCCGGTCGCGGTTCGATATCGCTCAACGCCTGGAATTTCACCAGGGCCGCCACCAACGCCACGACCAGCACATCGAGCATCGACCAATAGCCGATGACTTCGACCAGCCGGTACAGCTTCGCGCGCTGGACCTGGGCCCAGGTGCTGCGCCGTTGCACGGTCACCAGCAGCAGCGTCAGCACGACGAACTTGATGCCGGGCACCGCGATGCTGGCGATGAAGATGATCAGAGCGATGTCCCAGGCACCGCTGTGCCAGAACTCGAGGACGCCACTGATGATGGTGCTGTCCGCGCCTTCGCCGAGCATCTGGGTGTTCATGACCGGCAGCAGGTTGGCAGGAATATAAAACACCAGGGCTGCCAGCATATACGCCCAGGTGCGCGTCAGGGTATCGGGTTTGCGCCGGTGCAGGCGGGCATCGCAGCGCGGGCAGGTCTCGGGTTCGTCGGCCATGTCGCACGCCAGGCCGCAACTGTGGCACAGGCACAGGTTCAGATCATCGGCCCGGGGCGGGTTGCCCAGCGGTGCGCCGTTCACAGGCGGTCCCACAGGTCACGGACGTCGCGGCCGGCGATGCGGATCATCAGCAGGCTCAAGGCTCCCAGGGCGAACAGGCCGATGCCTGGCAGCACGTCGAGCAGCCCGGCAAGCTTGATGACCGCGACCAGCGCCCCCAGCAGGCACACTTCCAGCATGCTCCACGGGCGCAGTGTTTCCAGGCTGCGCATACACAGGTTGAACGCCGGAGCCCGGCGGTTTGAATAGGCGTAGCCCAGCACCCAGAGCAAGAGCGCTAATTGGAAGGCGGGGGCGATGATGATCGCGATTGCGGCGACCAGGGCAATGAACGTAATCGGTCCCTGGCTCAGCGCCACGACGGAATCCCACAGCGTTGCGCTGTTGCTCAAGCCCTGGAGCCGGATGCTCATCACCGGATAGACATTGGCAAAGACCCACAGCACCGCCGCGGTGATGGTCAGGGCCAGGCGCTGCTCGATGGTCAGGCCGTCGTACCGCTGGATCACCGCATGGCATTGCACGCACAAGGCTCGTTGATGCGGGCCGAGCTCAATCGGCTCGTACACCGCATCGCAATGTTCACAAATGATCAGTCGGTCGGTGACGGCCATCGGGATGCTCGGGCAGGGACAACTCCTTCAATATAGAAGTGAGTCGCAAATGAGCAACCCGTCCGAGTCGATCATTCGCCGCGAATGTATTGCTCCAGTTGTCTGATCAGGTCCGCCTGCTCGGCAATGGCTTCCTTGACCAGGTCGCCGATTGACAACAGGCCGACCAGCTTGCCGTCCTCCACGACGGGCAAATGTCGCAAATGTTTTTCGGTCATGATGCTCAGGCAGGTTTCGACGTTCTGATGAGGGTCGATGGTGATCACGGGCGAAACCATGATGTCGCTCACTTTCGTGCCCACCGAGGAGCGCCCGTGCAGGACCATTTTGCGCGCATAGTCGCGCTCACTGATGATGCCCAGCACTTCGTCGTTCTTCACCACCAGCAGGGCGCCGACGTTTTTCTCGGCCATGCGCATCAGGGCCTGCAAAACCATGTCGTCCGGTGAAATGGTGTGCACTTGCTGGTTCTTCTCGTCTTTTATCCGGAGCAACTGCGCGACGGTTTTCATGGTGAGGCCTCGGGTGTCGTTTTTTGCGGGTGTTTAAAGAATCGTAGACCCAACGGCGCAGAGCAAGCGATAAAGCGGCAGTCAGTCGTCCAAAACCGTCATGGCGGGTGAATTCACTCCTATCTAAAGTCATCCGCCGTTGTGGCGAGGGGATTTATCCCCGCTGGGCTGCGCAGCAGTCCCAAAAATGTCGACACGACATTCATCTAATGCAAGTTGCCGAGGCTGCGGTGCAGCCCAGCGGGGATAAATCCCCTCGCCACGGGTAGAATGCGTGACATCTGAGTTTCGAGGTTTCAGCGGTGAATCTACAGCAGGGCTTCGTCCTGACCCGGCATTGGCGCGACACCCCGGCGGGCACCGAAGTCGAGTTCTGGCTGGCAACCGATGCCGGCCCCCGGCGCGTGCGCCTGCCGGTGCAGCCCTCGGTGGCGTTCGTGCCGCAGGTCCAGCGCGGCCAGGTCGAGGCGTTGTTGCAAGGGGAAAAGGACGTCGAACTGCGTCCCCTGGACCTGCTGGATTTCGAACACCGCCCGGTGCTGGGCCTGTATTGCCGGCAGCATGCGCAACTGATGCGCCTGGACACCACGCTGCGGCGCGCCGGCGTGGAAGTATTCGAAGCCGACATCCGCCCGCCGGAGCGCTACCTGATGGAGCGCTTCATCACCGCCCCGGTCTGGTTCGGCGGCACGCCCTCGGCCGATGGCCTGCTGCTCGATGCCCAGATGAAACCGGCGCCCGAATACCGTCCGCCGCTGCGGCTGGTGTCTCTGGACATCGAGACCACCGCCCAGGGTGAGTTGTATTCCATTGCCCTGGAAGGTTGTGGCGAACGCCAGGTGTACATGCTCGGACCGCCGAATGGCGATGATCGCGAGGTGGATTTCCAGCTGGAATACTGTGAGTCCCGCACGCTGCTGTTGAAGAAGCTCAACGAGTGGTTCGCCCGTTTCGACCCCGACGCAATCATCGGCTGGAACCTGGTGCAGTTCGATTTGCGCGTGCTGCACGAACATGCCCGCCGGCTGGCCGTGCCGCTGCGCCTGGGGCGTGGCGGGGAGGAAATGCAGTGGCGCGAGCACGGCGCGCGCAACAACCATTTTTTCGCTTCGGCGGCGGGGCGGTTGATCATCGACGGGATCGAATCCCTGCGCTCGGCGACCTGGAGTTTCCCGTCGTTCAGCCTGGAAAACGTCGCGCAAACCCTGTTGGGCGAAGGCAAGTCCATCGACAACCCGTACCAGCGCATGGACGAGATCAACCGCATGTTCGCCGAGGACAAGCCGGCCCTGGCCCGCTACAACCTCAAGGACTGCGAGCTGGTGACGCGGATCTTCGCCAAGACCGACCTGCTCGAGTTCCTGTTGGAGCGCGCCAGCGTCACCGGCCTGCCGGCGGATCGTAGCGGGGGCTCGGTGGCGGCGTTCACGCACCTGTACATGCCGCTTATGCATCGCCAGGGTTTTGTCGCGCCGAACCTCGGCCAGCGTCCGCCCGAGGCCAGCCCTGGCGGGTTCGTCATGGATTCCCAGCCGGGGCTCTACGAGTCGGTTCTTGTGCTCGATTACAAGAGCCTGTATCCGTCGATCATCCGCACCTTCCTCATCGACCCGGTGGGACTGATCGAAGGCCTGCGCCATCCGGATGATCACGCGTCGGTGCCAGGCTTTCGCGGGGCGCGGTTCTCCCGTACTCGACATTGCCTGCCGGCCATCGTCGCGCGGGTCGCCGAAGGCCGGGAGACCGCCAAGCGCGAACACAATGCGCCGCTGTCCCAGGCGCTGAAAATCATCATGAACGCGTTTTATGGCGTGCTTGGCTCGAGTGGCTGTCGCTTCTTCGACCCGCGCCTCGCGTCGTCCATCACCCTGCGCGGTCATCAGATCATGCAACGCACCCGGCAGTTGATCGAAGCCCGCGGGCACGTGGTGATCTATGGCGACACCGATTCGACGTTTGTCTGGTTGCGCCGGGCCCATGGCCAGGAGGAGGCGGCGGGCATCGGCCGGGAACTGGTGGCGTACGTCAACCAGTGGTGGCGCGAGCAGGTGCGTGATGAGTTCGGGCTGGAAAGCGCGCTGGAGCTGCAATTCGAAACCCACTTCAAGCGCTTCCTGATGCCAACCATCCGCGGCGCGGAGGAGGGCAGCAAGAAGCGCTACGCCGGCCTGGTGACCCGTGCCGACGGCAGCGACGAGATCATCTACAAGGGCCTGGAAACCGTGCGCACCGACTGGTCGCCGCTGGCCCGGCAGTTCCAGCAGGAGCTGTACGGACGGATCTTTCATCGCCAGCCCTATCAGGACTACGTGCGCGATTATGTGCGCCAGACGCTGGCCGGCACGTTCGATGAACGCCTGGTCTACCGCAAGCGCCTGCGCCGCCCCCTTGACGATTACGAACGCAACGTGCCGCCCCACGTACGGGCCGCGCGGCTCGCCGACGAGTTCAACGAACGCCAGGGCCGTCCACGGCAGTATCAGAACGGCGGCTGGATCAGCTACGTGATCACCGTCGCCGGCCCCGAGCCGCTGGAAACCCGCAGCGCGCCCATCGATTACGACCATTACGTGACCAAGCAGCTACAGCCGGTGGCGGACGCGATCCTGCCGTTTGTGGGGGATGATTTTTCGACGCTGGTTGGGGGGCAGATGGGGTTGTTCTGACGCCGCTGAGTGATGGGCTGGAGGGGGAGGCTCTTGTGGCGAGATAGCTTGCTCTCGCTCGGTTGCGCAGCAGCCGCCTGAAAGCGAGGGCCGCTTCGCACCCCAGCGGGAGCAAGCTCCCTCGCCACGGAGCCTTCGATTCTCCAGGCTAAACCATCGCCAACCGCTGCTTCCCCTGAGGTTGCGGAAACACCAAGTCCAGCGCCGCCAGATCCTGGGGCTCTAGCCGCAGCTCCGCTGCTTCGGCATTCTGGCGCACGTGTTCGGGCTGCACGGCCTTTGGAATGGCGATGACGTTGTCCTGGCGCAACAGCCAGGCCAGGGCAATCTGGGCCGGCGTTGCGTGGTGGCGCTCGGCGATCTGCTGCACGGTGTGATCCTTGAGCAGATGCCCACCCTGGCCGACCGGGCAATAGGCCATGATAGGCATGCGCTGCTGCTGGCTCCAGGGCAGCAGGTCGAATTCGATGCCGCGTTCTTGCAGGTTGTACAGCACCTGGTTGGTGGCGCAGGCCGGCGCGGCCAGTTCCTCCATATCGTCGACGTCAAAGTTCGAGACGCCCCAGGACCCGATCTTGCCTTCTTCGCGCAGTCGCTCGAATGCTTCGACGGTTTCTTCCAAGGGGTATTGGCCGCGCCAGTGCAGCAAGTAGAGGTCGATGTAGTCGGTGTCGAGCCGCCGCAGGCTGCGTTCGCAGGCGAGCGGAATACCTTTTCGGCTGGCGTTGTGGGGGTAGACCTTGCTCACCAGGAACACTTGGTCGCGCAGCCCGGTAATCGCTTCGCCAACGACTTTTTCGGCGCCGCCCTCGGCGTACATTTCGGCCGTATCGATCAGGGTCATACCCAGTTCGATGCCCAGGCGCAGGGCCGCGACTTCCTTCTTGTGATGGGACGGTTCTTCACCCAGGCGCCAAGTGCCCTGGCCGATCACCGGAACGGATACGCCGGCCAATTCCAGAGTTTTCATTCACGTCTCCTGTCGTGCTGGTTGATTAAACCTGTGGCAGCAGGATAGACCAGGTGTTCAGGTTTGATTCGCGCGGGAAAGCAGCCAAGGATGCGCTGCGTCCCGAAAGCGTAACGCAGAGCGTCACAGGAGGCGTTCCCACGCAGAGCGCGGGAACGATCGGTCGATGGGATTATTCCGCCGAGAATTTCAGCACCATGGCCTGGGTGTAGGTCTGGCCCGGATTCAGTCGCGTGGTCGGGAAGTCCGGCTGGTTCGGCGAGTCGGGGAAGTGCTGGGTCTCCAAGGTGAACGCGCCCCAGTGCGGATAGACCTTGCCTTGCTTGCCCTTGACCGTACCGTCGAGGAAGTTGCTGGTGTAGAACTGCACGCCGGGTTCAGTGGTAAAGAGCTGCAGGCGCCGCCCGGACTTCGGATCCTGGACATCGGCGGCGAGCTTGCCCACGTCACCCTTGGCGTCGAGCACCCAGTTGAAATCGAAGCCGCCCTGTTTAGGTTCGGCGAACTTCAACTGCGGATGGTCGGCCTTGATATGGGTGCCGATCGGGGTGGGCTTGGTGAAATCCATCGGCGTACCGGCCACGGGCGCGAGTTCGCCGGTGGGAATGAGCTTGGCGGTCACCGGCGTGTAGCGGGACGCATGCAGGGTGGCGACTTGCTTGAGAATGTCGCCATTGCCCGCACCTGCCAAGTTGAAATAGCTGTGGTTGGTCAGGTTCAGCACGGTCGGTTTGTCGGTGGTGGCCTTGTAATCGATGCGCAGTTCGTTTTGATCGTTGAGGCTGTAGGTGACGTCGGTCTTCAGGTTCCCTGGAAAGCCCATCTCACCGTCCGCCGACACATACGTCAGGGTCACGCCGACCGAATCCTTGCCATTGTGGGGTTCGGCTTTCCATACCCGCTTGTCGAAGCCTTGCGGTCCGCCGTGCAAGGCATTGTCCTTGTCATTCTGCGGCACTTGGTAGCGCTTGCCGTCCAGCTCGAAGGCGCCGCCCGCCAGGCGGTTGCCGAAGCGGCCGATGGTTGCGCCGAAGTAAACGGTGCCGTTCTTCTGGTAGCCCTGCACGTCGTCGAAGCCGAGCACGATGTCGTCGGTCATGCCGTTTTTGTCCGGCACGATCAGCGACTGGAGAATCCCGCCATAGGTGATGACGGTAGCTTCCATGCCGTTGCTGTTGCGCAGCACGTATTTTTCAACGGGCGTGCCGTCATTGGTCTTGCCGAAGGCAGCGCGTTCATTGGTCAGGCCGGCGGCCTGGGAAGACGTGGCAATCATCAGAGAAACTCCGAGGGCCGTGAGCAGATGTCTGGATTCCAGCATGGTGTGACCTTCCTTTCCTGTTGTTTTGTTGTTGTTTTTAACGTGGTCGAGTCCGTTACTTGGTCGGACAGCGATGAAGGTTTTTCTGTTCAGTAGTCTTTCTATTTGAGGGTGGAGAAGGGATTTATAGCTATAAATCGGGAATTATCAATTAAAAAGTAAGACTAATTGATCGATACGAAGCTCGCCCAAGCGTGAGCTTTTGCGTGGGGCGCCGCACTTTTACGGTTTTTGCCGCTCTATCCATGGCCAGAAAGCGGCAACCCCGACCGTTTTCCCCATGTCCAGACCGAGATTCGATGGCCGGTGTTTTAAATTCCGTGATGAGGTCGCCACGTCGCTGCGGCTTGCTGTTAGCAGGGCTGATACTGCTGCTTTGCGGCGGGTGCAGCCATCAGCAAGGCCAGGACATGGTCACGCAATTCAGCAACGCCAGGCCCCAGGAGTTCTTGCAGACCAGCGTCGACCGCATGGCCACCCTCTCGATGCATGACAACCTGCAGAGTCTGTACCTGTTGATGCATAAGCTTTACCTGCGTAACCCCGAAGAGTTGCGCAAGTCAGGCTTTCTCGACGCTCGCACGGCCGTGAAGCAGGTTCGCCAAGCCATCGAACAGCAGCAGCCCTTGCCGGCCCTGGGCAACAAAAAAGACCTGGCCGCCCTGAGCTATGCGATGAGCCCGGAGTTCCTCGGCGATCGCGTCGGCGCATTTATCTATGCCATTGGCAGCATGCTGGTGACGGCCCATGGCAACCGCCTCGAGTTCTACATGACCGACACCATCGATCCGCGCTTCGTCAGCAATGCCGCGCGCAATATCGAAAAAGCCACTTGGCTGCTCGGACAGCGCCAAAACAAGGACGGCACGCCGATGCTGTTTTCCAATGAAATTTCGGAGGAGGGCAGCAACCTGAGTTTCGCCGTCGAGTTCGGGAAAATCGTCGCCCGCCTGGACCTGTTGACGCAGATGCTCGATGAGCGCTACCGGCGCATCGGCCTGAACTACGCCCAGAGCCTGTTGTTCCTCAATTTCCTGCCAGTCCAGTAACGGCGCAAGAAATGGAATAAAGATAGATCACATCGATATAGGGAGTTATAAGAAAAATCGCTATGCTCGCGGCCAGATTTTTCATGCGGTTGCGCTGAGACGGGTTTGATGGATTTCGGTAATGTCGGTTTAGTCGTAGCGGGCCTGGTGGTCGGTTTCATCGTTGGGATGACCGGTGTCGGTGGCGGATCGCTGATGACCCCCATTCTGTTGTGGTTTGGTATCAACCCCGCGACGGCGGTGGGTACGGACCTGTTGTACGCGGCCATTACCAAGTCTGGCGGCGTGCTGGTTCATGCCAAGAACCGCAATATCGACTGGGCCATCACCGGTTGGCTGACCTTGGGCAGCGTGCCGGCGGTGGGGCTGACGCTGTGGTTTCTCAACAGCCTGCACAGCTCGCCCGACGCCATGAACGCGGTGATCAAGCAAGCCCTGGGTTTCGTGCTGTTTGCCACTGCCCTTGCGATTCTGTTCAAGAAACGCCTCCTGCAATTCGCCCACGATCGCGCCGGCGGCCACTACAACCCCAGCGGCTCGCGGCTCAACGTACTGACCGTCATCACTGGCCTGGTGCTGGGCACGATGGTCGCGTTGACCTCCATTGGTGCTGGTGCCCTGGGCACTGTCGCGTTGTTCATCCTCTATCCATTCCTGGTCACCAAGCGCCTGGTGGGCACTGAAATCGCCCATGCCGTGCCACTGACCCTGGTGGCGGGCCTGGGCCATGCGAGCATGGGCAACATGGACTGGCACATCCTGGGCTTCCTGCTGATCGGTTCGTTGCCGGGCATCTACCTGGGGAGCCATTTGTCGGGACGCATTTCCGATGAACTCCTGCGCCCCTGCCTGGCAGTGATGCTGGCGATGATCGGCTTCAAGCTCGCGTTCTGATTTGATCGGAGTCATGCGTCCGTAGCCACAGTCATACCTGTAAACCAGGTACTGATGAGGCCACGATCCATGAACAGCCCAGCCAGAGATCTGCTGCAACGCCTGCGCCGCCGTCGCGCCGAACCGCGCACCGACATCGCCGATATCCTGCGTCATCACGCCGAACCGCTGCCCGCCGAGGATAGTCCGGCCTTTTCCGAGATGTTCGATCGTTTCGCCGATGCCAAGGTCCTGTTGATCGGTGAAGCGAGTCACGGAACCCACGACTTCTACCGCACCCGCGCCGCCATCACCCGGCACCTGATCCAGCACCACGGCTTCGGCATTGTCGCCGTCGAAGCCGACTGGCCCGACGCGGGGCAAATCGACCGCTGTGTTCGCCACCTCGGCCCCTCGGCCTGGAAACAACAGGCTTTCGCACGGTTTCCAAGCTGGATGTGGCGCAACACGGATGTCCAGTCCTTCCTCCGCTGGCTGCGCGATTACAACCTTGGCCAGCCTGACGCCCGGCGCGTGGAGTTTCGCGGCCTGGATGTCTACAGCCTGCGGCACTCCATCGACGAGGTGCTCGGTTACCTCGACCAGGCACATCCTCACTTGGCCCGTGATGCCCGGCACCGTTATGGCTGCCTGACGCCCTGGCATGACGACCCGGCGCTGTATGGTCATTTCACCGAACGCGGCAACCTCGCGACCTGCGAGGATGCGGTGGTCGAGCAGCTCAACACGTTGCTCGCCGAGCGCCTCGACCCGTTGATCAAGGATGATGAAGGCTTTTTCAGCGCCATCCAGAACGCCCGGGTGGTGCGTGCCGCCGAGCAGTACTACCGCGCCATGTATCGCGGCGGCAAGTCCTCCTGGAACCTGCGGGACCGACATATGTTCGACACCTTGCAAAGCCTGCTGGAACATCGCGGGCCCGAGGCGAAAGCGGTGATCTGGGCGCATAACTCCCACATCGGCAATGCCGCCGCGACCCGCATGGGCTGGGAAGGCGAGTTCAACATTGGGCAACTGTGTCGCATGGCGTATGGCCGCGACGCGGTGCTTCTAGGCATGGGCACTGACCGTGGCAGCGTGGCGGCCGCCGATGACTGGGACGCGCCGATGAAAATCAAGCCAGTGGTTCCGGCGTTGGCCGGCAGTTGGGAGCGGGCATTTTTGCAAGCAGGCGTGCGCGCGTCGCTGACCGACTGGCGGACGGCGCCTGACGAAGCGCTGCTGGACGCGTTGTCCGAGCCGTTGCTCGAACGCGCCATCGGTGTGATCTACCGTCCTGAAACCGAACGCCAGAGCCATTATTTCGAAGCGGTGCTGGCCGAGCAGTTCGACGCCTGGCTCTGGTTCGAACAGACTGAAGCGGTTACGCCGTTGCCGACGCCGCACACACAGGAGCATGAAGAGGACACGTTCCCTTTCGGCCTCTGATCGCGCTGTGTCGCGGTTGCGCTATGGGGCTGCTGGCCTAAGCTTCAAGACAGGCCTGCGCGGTAAAGGGCGACTCTCGCGGAACAATCGCCGCCATGTGCAATCAGTACAGCGTAAATATCAAAAGGAGAGGCGCATGCTCATTCGGTCGTTGACCTTCGCTACCTTGCTGGCCTTCGTTGGGCCCCTGTTCGCCGCCGATGGCGACTCACCCCTGGTGGCGGAGGTGGGCAAGGCCCGCCCCTTGATCGTCATCGCGCCCAGCACCGTCGACCCCGCCTGGGTCAGCCTGAAAAAATCCTTGGATGAACCGGCGGGCAAGCAGGGCTTCTCCGAACGCAACATGGTGCTGTACACCGTACTCAACACCATCGGCCAACGGGATGGCAAAGACCTCGACCCGCAAAGCACCATGGCGCTGATCCGCTCCCTCAAGCTGGGGGCCGGTGCGCAGACCAAGATCATCCTGGTGGGCAAGGACGGGGAGAAGAAGCTGGAGCATTCAGGCGCGATCGAGCTGAAGGAGCTGTTCGACACGGTCGACAAACTGCCCGCGGCTGAAAAAGAAGCGGCAGCGCCAACTCCGCCACCCGCGCCAGAACCGGCACCGGCCAAGGACACGAAAGGTGCCAAGTCGGGCAAGACGGCCAAGCCGGCGGCTGCGCCGCAGCCATTGGATGATTGAACTCCAACAGCAGCGATGTTCCTGTGGCGAGGGAGCAAGCTCCCTAGCCCCAAAAAGCGGACCTCATGGCTGTTCCAATACCATCAGGATTTTGTGCGCGGCCTTCACCCGCTCTTCATTCGGATAGTTTTTGTTCGCCAACATCACGATCCCCAAATCCTTTCCCGAGACGAACACCGCATACGCGCCGAAGCCGTTGGTAGACCCAGTCTTGTTGACCCAGGCGCCGTCCGGGGCTGGCCGCGGTGGGTCGAGTGGTTCGGCCTTTTGTGGGGTCAGGGCCATTTGCGGCGTGTTACCGGCGAGCAGGCCATCCAGGCTGAACGGAGCGGGGTAATACTCCCAGCCCAACCCCTGGTGCATCCCGCCGACCCGGTACAAAGCGGTGTGGGTCGTGGCAATGGCCTGTTTCAAGCCGGCGTCCAGATGTTCAGGCCGCAGGTTGGCCTCGACGAAACGAATCAGGTCCGCTGAACTGGTCTTTACCCCATATGCCTCGGAATCCAAGGCGCCAGGTCCGACTCGCACGGGCTTGCCATCCTTCGCATACCCCTGGGCGTATCGGCCCAATTGGTCTTGCGGTACCCGTACGTAACTGTGCTTGAGGCCCAGCCCCGGCATCAGCGTCTGTTCCATCACGTCATCAAACGGTTGGCCCAGGGCGCGCGCCGCCAGATGGCCAAACAGGCCGATGCTGGGGTTGGAATAGAGCCGTTGGGTGCCGGCCGGGTAGAGCGGCTTCCAGGACCTGTAATAGCTGAACATCCGGTCGGCCTGGTCTGCATCGTCGGGAAACTGCAAAGGCAACCCGCCCGCGGTGTAGGTCGCGAGGTCCAGCAGGCGGGTGTCTGCCAGCGCTGCGCCGTTCAGTTCGGGGGCGTAGCGGCCGGCGGGGTCTGACAATTGCAGCTTGCCTCGGGCCTGGGCGTAGGCGCCGAGCGTTGCGGTGAAGGTCTTGCTGATCGAGCCGACTTCGAACAGCGTCTGGTCGGTGACAGGCTTTTTCGTGTCCTTGGAGGCCACGCCGTAATTGAAGAACAGGCGCTGGCCATTATGGGTGATCGCCACCGCCATGCCCGCGATGTCCTGTTGTTTCATCAGCGGCTGGATAACAGCATTGACCGTGTCTTCAATACGATCCTGGGCGAAGCCAGGGGAGGTTCCGAGGACCAGGAAAAAACTCCCGGCGAGTATCGATTTGGCAATATGCATCGTAAAGCGCTCTCGTTTCCTCCTTGAGGGGCGGTCAATCTAGGGCGTTTTTGGCTGCCCGGCAATCCGAAGCCATCGGACCGAGGTGCGTTTGCGAGCCGTCCGACAGGGCGGTGGCAACATTCCTATGAAACGACGGGTGGCCCGAAGCGACCGGACCTCAAGCCAAACCACACAAAGCGGCAGTCGCCGGGTAAACTCGCGGCTCTTTCTGAAGGAGTTCACATGAGTTACTACCAGCCCGGCATTCTCGCCACCCCTGTTCCGCCTCAGGCTCGTCATCTGTTTTTTGCCCTGGAATCGGTCGAGGCGCTGCCGGCTGCGATCGATAAATTGTTGCTGCAGTTGGATGGCCGTGCGGTCGTCGGCTTCGGTGAGTCGCTGGTGCAGGCCTTGGGGGCTCAGGTCGAGGGCCTGCGCGCGTTTCCTGCGTTGGCCGGGGTCGGCGTGGATAACCCGTCGACCCAGCATGCGCTCTGGTGCTGGTTGCATGGTGAGGACCGGGGCGAGTTGATGCACCGCAGTCGCGCCCTCGAAGCGGCGCTGGCACCGGCCCTGCGCCTGGTGCAGATGAACGAAACCTTCCGTCACATGACCGGCCACGACCTGACCGGCTACGAAGATGGCACTGAGAACCCCCACGATGAAGCGGCCGTCGCCGCCGCCCTGGCCCAGGGCGCTGATGGATTGCGCGGTGGCAGCTTCGCCGCGATCCAGCAATGGCAACACGATCTGGACGGATTTGCCGCGATGCAGCCCCACGAGCGCGACAACATCATGGGCCGGCGCCTGAGCGACAACGAAGAAATCGAAGAGGCGCCGGAGTCGGCCCACGTCAAGCGCACCGCCCAGGAGAGCTTCGCCCCGGAAGCCTTCGTCGTGCGGCGTTCGATGCCGTGGATCGAAGGTGATCGCGCTGGCCTGATGTTCCTGGCGTTCGGCTTCTCCCTGGATGCGTTCGAGGCGCAACTGCGCCGCATGAGTGGCCTCGAAGACGGCATTACCGATGGCTTGTACCGCATGAGCCGACCGATCACCGGTGGTTATTACTGGTGCCCACCGCTGCTGGACGGGCGCTTGGACCTGCGCGCACTGGCCCGCTAGGGAGTGCCGCCGCCCCGGTAAGCGGGGCGCGTTGTGCAAATCGTCGGGTCAACGCTATTCTTGGGCCCGACGTGTTTGCGTGGAACGGGAGAGCAAGCGTGGATAAAGTCATCGTCATCACCGGTGGCGGGCGCGGGATCGGGGCAGCCACGGCGCTGCTGGCGGCCGACCTGGGCTATCGAGTCTGCATCAATTACCAATCCGATGAAAACGCTGCCCAGGACGTTCTCGAACAGGTCCGGACCAAGGGCGCGCAAGCCATTGCGGTGCGGGCCGATGTGAGCATCGAGGATGAGGTGGTCGGCCTGTTCAATCGCGTTGACGTCGAATTGGGGCGTGTCACTGCCCTGGTGAACAACGCCGGTACGGTCGCCCACAAGTCCCGCCTCGATGAAATGTCTGAATTCCGCATCCTCAAGATCCTGAAAACCAACGTATTGGGCCCGATCCTGTGTTCCAAGCATGCGGTGCTGCGTATGTCGCCCCGGCATGGCGGGCAGGGTGGCAGCATCGTCAACGTCTCGTCGGTGGCTGCCCGCCTGGGCGCGCCGGCGGAATACGTCGACTACGCGGCCTCGAAGGGCGCGCTGGATACGTTCACCGTGGGTCTGTCCAAGGAAGTGGCCGGCGAAGGCATTCGCGTCAACGCGGTGCGTCCGGGCTACATCTACACCGATTTCCACGCCCTGAGCGGCGATCCGGACCGGGTCAGCAAGCTGGAGTCGGCGATTCCCATGGCGCGCGGCGGACGCCCGGATGAAGTGGCCGAAGCGATTATCTGGTTGTTGTCGGACAAGGCTTCGTATGCGACGGGGACGTTTGTGGACCTTGGGGGCGGGCGCTGAGAACTGGGCGGTCTGCCCTGGCCTCATCGCGAGCAAGCTCGCTCCCACAGGGGATTGCGTTCCAAATGTGGGAGCGAGCTTGCTCGCGATGACGGTAGTGCTGGCAAACCAAATATTAGAACGACCGAATAATCCGCCCCAACGTCTCCATGGCCTTTTCCGACACCTCGGTCCAAGGCCCGCCATAGTTCAGTCGGATGCAATTCCTGAAGCGCCGGGTCGGTGAAAAGATCGGCCCGGGGGCGATGCTGATGCCTTGGGCCAACGCCATCTGGAACAGCTTCAGCGAGTCAATCTGTTCCGGCAGTTCCAACCAGAGAAAGTAACCCCCGGCCGGCTGGCTGACGCGGGTCTGGGCTGGGAAATACCGGCCGATGGCGGCAAGCATCGCGCTTTGCTGTTCTTCCAGGGCATAGCGCAACTTGCGCAGGTGCCGGTCGTAGCCGCCGTGTTGCAGGTAGTCGGCGATCGCGGCCTGGGCCGGCATCGAGGCGCACAGGGACGTCATGAGCTTGAGCCGTTCGATCTTCTGCGCGTAGCGTCCGGCGGCGACCCAGCCGATGCGATAGCCCGGGGCCAGGCTCTTGGCGAACGAACCGCAATGCATCACCAGTCCTTCGGTATCGAACGCCTTGGCCGGCTTGGGTGCCTGTTGGCCGTAATAGAGTTCGGCGTAGACGTCATCCTCGATCAGCGGCACCTGGTGTCGGCGCAACAACTCGACCAATGCCTGTTTACGGGCTTCGGGCATGGTCGCGCCCATGGGGTTCTGGAAGCTGGTCATGCACCAGCACGCCTTGATCGGATGGCGCGCCAGCGTCTGCTCCAGCACGTCGAGGTCGATACCGTCACGTGGATGCACGGGAATTTCCACGGCCTTGAGTTTCAGTCGCTCCAGTACTTGCAGACTGGCATAGAACGCGGGTGCTTCGATCGCCACTAGGTCGCCCGGCTCGGTCACGGCTTGCAGGCACAGGTTCAAGGCTTCCAGGGCGCCGTTGGTGACCAGCAGTTCCTCCATGGGCAGCATCAGCCCGCCAACCATGTAGCGCAAGGCTATCTGACGGCGCAGTTGCGGATTGCCCGGCGACATGTCCGTGACCACCATGCGCGGATCCATTTCACGCGTGGCGCTGGCCAGCGAACGGGACAGTCGTTGCAACGGAAACAGCGTTGGGCTGGGAAAGGCCGAACCGAATGGCACGGTGGCCGGGTCCTTGATCGAGTCGAGCACCGAAAACACCAGTTCGCTGACGTCGACTTCGGTGGACTCATGCACCTGGGTGCTGATGACCGGCTCGCAGAACGGGCTTGGTGCATGATTGTTGACGAAGTAACCGGAACGCGGCCGCGCCCGGATCATGCCGCGTCGCTCGAGCAGGTAATAGGCCTGGAAGACGGTGGATGGGCTGACGCCGTAAGTCTGGCTGGCGAAGCGCACCGACGGCACGCGCTGGCCGGGCCCGAGCATGCCGGAGCGGATCAGTTCAGCGATGTCATCGGCGAATTTTTCGTAGCGTTTCATGGCTGGCCCGGTATTGGATAACGCGTGGTTTGCGCTTTTGACTGTGGAGCGAGGCATCTTAAGGCTTCATCGATTCATCGGTGCTACAAAACGGCTTTTTGCTTCGCTGTAGATATCAGGTTCGTCACTGTCCGCAACCTTGAAGGTCATCTCTTGGGAACCGCTCCGCGGCCGTTCGCTGAGCATCGCCACCGATACCGGTACGTCAATGATTTCTCCTGGCGCCAGGCTCAGTTGCGTCTTGCCCTGCAGGACGAAGCCGTCACCGTCCACCAGGGACAATTGATAGGCTTGGCGTTGCTGGGTCTTGTTGATGATTTTCAGGCTGTAGATGTTCTCGATCTGGCCTTGGCTGTTTTCACGGAACAGGCCACGGTCCTTGCTCACGTCCAGCGACACCATGGGCCGCTGCACCAGCGCCACGGCCAGCGCACCGATCATCACCAGCAGCACGGCGGTATAGCCAATCAGCCGTGGCCGCAAAAGGCGAGTCTTCCCGCCTTGCAGCTGGCGTTCAGAGGTGTATTTGATCAAGCCGCGGGCGTAACCCATCTTGTCCATGATCGAGTCGCAGGCGTCGATGCATGCCGCGCAACCGATGCACTCCATTTGCAAGCCATCGCGGATATCGATGCCGGTGGGGCAGACCTGCACACACATCTGGCAATCGATGCAGTCGCCCAGGCCAATATCGACAGGATTCACCTCGCGTTTGCGCGGCCCGCGAATTTCACCACGGGCTACGTCGTAGGAGATGGTCAAGGTGTCCTTGTCGAACATCACGCTCTGGAATCGCGCGTAAGGGCACATGTGCATGCATACCGCTTCACGCAGCCAGCCGGCGTTGAGGTAGGTGGCCCCGGTGAAGAAAAGCACCCAGAACAGGCTGACGCCGCCGATTTGCAAGGTGAGCAGTTCCTCGGCCAGCGGACGGATCGGCGTGAAATAGCCCACGAATGTCAGGCCGGTGAGCAGGCTGATGGCGAGCCACAACGTGTGCTTGGCCGAGCGCCGCACTAACTTGTTCAAGCTCCACGGCGCGGCCTGCAGCTTGATCCGCTGGTTGCGTTCACCTTCGGTGATTTTTTCGACCCACATGAAGATCCAGGTCCACGAGCTCTGCGGGCAGGTGTAGCCGCACCACACGCGCCCGGCGAACACGGTGATCGCAAACAGGCCGAAGGCGGCGATGATCAGCAGCGCCGACAGCAGGATGAAGTCCTGGGGCCAGAAGGTCGCGCCAAAAATGTGGAATTTGCTTTCGGAAAGGTCCCAGAGCACCGCCTGGCGATCGCCCCAGTTCAGCCATACCGTGCCGAAGAACAGCAGGAACAGGACGCCGGCGCCGCTGATGCGCAGGGTGCGGAACAGGCCGGTGAAGCTGCGGGTATGGATCAGGTGGTCGGTGGTCCTGGATTTTATCTTCGTCGGTGTGGGATCGAAGGTCTGTATCAACTGGACGGGGATTCTTTCGCTCATGGTCGGTCGCTCATCAGCCGCTATCTGGCCGGGGCACTATGACCAGTGAACTGATTGCATAACAGACTCAGGTGGCTTGATAAAAACCGGATCAGATGGTTTGGAGGCCTTGTTCTGCGACAGTTTGAAGCACCTTTGGATAGGCGAACAACCTTGAGGCTTCCGTTCTTAGGCTTGGTCCAGGATCGAGTGAATATCCTTTTTTTTGTAACGGCGGCTGGCGGTTCCGCTCTTACAGCGGGTCACTTTTTTCAGACGCCAAAAAAGTAACCAAAAAGGCTTTGCCCCACCACTCGGCACCTCGCCTAGGCTCGGTGTGCCCTCACTCCGGCCTTGCTCCGTGGGCCCGCCGCGATGGGCCATCCATGGCCCTGCGCGGCTATCCCGGCATCCATGCCGGGATGCCCACTGCGCAATGCCTGCGTTCGGCCAGCGTGGTTAACGGGGCTCTAAGATCAGGATCAAGAGCAAGGTCCAAAGCAAGATCAAGATCCAAAGCAAGAGCAAGAGCAAGAGCGGGGCATCAGCCAGGATTTATTTGGCTGAACCACCGCTTTCGCGAGCAAGCTCGCTCCCACATTGGATTTTCGCCAGCCCTCCAATGTACATACGCCGCAAAACCCTGTGGGAGCGAGCCTGCTCGCGAAAAGGCCGGTACACCCAACATCACCGCAAACTGACACACCGCCTTCGCGAGCAGGCTCGCTCCCACAGGAAAAACGCGATCCACCAGAATCCAGGTCGGCCCTAAGGCCGGAGTGAAGGCATGCCGAGCCTAGGCGAGGCACCGAGTGGTGGGGCAAAAGCGTTTTGGTTACTTTTGACTGGGCCGGCTTCCGGGCTGTCAAAAGTGAGCCGCTGTAAGAGCGGAACCATAAGCCGCCGTGACCGAAGAAACGGATATGCACACTAACCCTAAATCAAGGTCAGATAACCGACCCCCCATCCGTAGCCTTAAGATTCTGCCGCCCATCAGCCGCCCCAGCCACGGTCAGGGCATCGACCTCCGCTTCAGTCAGATAAACCCGCCCGCCATTGAGCTCCACGGCCGACATGGCCTTGTCCGGGTCGGTGATGATGGTCAGCTCGCTGGCCGGGCGCTGTTCCGAACCGTTGGGCGTGTCGAAATGACAGGTCCGGTTGTCGTCGATACGTACAGTCATGGTACTGCTCCTTCCTGTATGCCTGAACGTTAGTCGCCACTCGATCCGCAGGGTTCTTCGTGGCTGATCAGCGGTCGCACGTCTCGCATCGCTTGCGGTCCATCGTTTATCGAGCGAAGAGAGGAAGGTCCATGGAATCGTGGTGGGATGAAGTCTGGGTAACCCTGCAAGCGGAGTTCGCCGACATCACCGATGCCCAGCAAATGACCCGGGTGACGGTGCGCCTGGTGATGGCTGCACTGTTGGGGGGCATCCTGGGGTTCGAGCGTGAGCACAAGGGCAAGGCCGCCGGTGTGCGCACCCATATGCTGGTGGCGCTGGGCGCCGCGCTGTTCGTGCTGGTACCGCAGATGTCCGGGTCCCAGGCTGACGCCATGAGCCGGGTGATACAGGGCGTGGTGGCCGGGATCGGTTTCCTTGGCGCCGGCACCATCTTGAAAAATACCGATGGCGATATGAGCCATGTGAAGGGACTGACTACCGCCGCCGGCCTGTGGATGACCGCCGCCATCGGCGTCGCCGCCGGGCTCGGTCGGGAGGCGACGGCGGTGCTCAGTACGGTGCTGGCGCTGGCGATTTTCAGTGTGATGCCGGTGATTGTCCGGGCGTTGGAGAGAGATGAGAAGCGGTAGCCCGTCCACCGGGCAGGGTACGAATCCTGTGGGAGCGGGCTTGCTCGCGAAGGCGGTATGCCTGTGAAGCAAGTATCGCCTGGCATGGCGCCTTCGCGCGCAAGCCCG